>NZ_JAQYWT010000340.1:0-474778 GCF_036322545.1 Streptomyces sp. SP18BB07 | reverse complement strand
GTCTACCACAAGGGGAGCAATGTGATTGACGTGGGGAGCCACTCCTTCCGCTTCGCCAACTGGGGCGAGACCGCGGAGGCCTGGGGCGACGGCGGCTGGGACTTCCCGCCCCTGGTCACCTGGACCAGGTTCCCGGCCGGCCACAACGGCGTGAATCTCCAGACCCGGATGCAGAACGCCACCTGGGGCGACGCCAACTTCCCGCTGAAGGACGGCCGCTACAACAACGAGCTGAACGCGGCCAAGAACGGTCCCGCCGCCGGCATCCCCTTCGACGTATGGGCCGCCGGCTGACGGACGCAGGAACGGACGCGGAAAGGATCCGGCCCCGACGGCACTCCCCCGCCGCCGGGGCCGGCCCCTTCCCTCACGTAAACCCATTGAGTTCTCAACCACCCCCTGTGACGCTCTTGTCAGTGGCATGACTTACTCTTCGCTCACGCGTCACAGGTGTCACACGCGCGGCACAGGTCGAACACACCGGCCCCGCCCGACGGCAGACGACGACGCGCCCATTTCTTTCGTTCCGGGGGGTTCGAAACCGTGCGTATGCGCACTCTTCCGGCTGCCACCGCGCTGGCAGTCCTCTTCAGCTCGGCCGCGCTCGCGGTCGCGCCCACGGCGTCGGCCGACAGCGCCAAGCCGTTCCCGCTCTCGGACTGGGCGGACGACACGGTGGTTGACGGCGTCCACCAGCAGGTCTTCCTCTCCGACGGCGGCAAGGTCATCGTCGCCGACTACGCGGGCAACGTCGTGAAGACCCTCACCGGTCTGCCCGGCGTCAACGACCTCGAACTGAGCCCGGACTCCGGCACGCTGTACGCCACGGCCCCGGAGGCCGACAAGATCGTCGCCGTCGACACCGCGACGCTCGCGCTGAGCGCGGAGTACCCGACCGGCGAGAAGACCGCCCCGCACCGGGTGGCCTACGCCGACGGCAAACTCTGGTTCGGCTGGGGCCAGAACTGGGACTCCGGGATCGGCGCGGTCGACCTCACCGCCGAGACCCCGACGGTGAACCTGGACCTCGCGGCCGGCTACGACTGGTCCGGCCAGCCGGTGCTGCTCGCCGATCCCGACAACCCGGGCACCCTGACGGCCCTCGACTTCGGCATCAGCTCGGCCCCGATCGTCGTCTACGACATCTCCTCCGGCACCCCGGTGATCCACGCCTCCGCCGAGAAGGGCGGTTTCTACGAGGACGCCGCCCTGATGCCGGACGGCCGGTCGGTCGTGGTGGCGGGGCCCGGGAACAGCGCGCTCACCGAGTACCGGCTCTCCGACCTTTCGGAGGTGCGCACCTACCCGGTCGGCGACGACCCGCAGACCGTCAGCGTCGCCCCGGACGGCACGGTCGCGGCGACCGTCATCGACACCGACGACGCCGGCGACACGTACGTCTTCCCCGTCGGCGCCGACAAGCCCGCGAGCGTCCGCAACCTGTCCCGCGACTGGATGCCGTTCTTCGGGCACTCCATCGGCTGGTCCGGCGACGGCCAGAAGCTGTTCGTGCTGACCGGGAGCGGCGAGGGCAGCCTGTTCCACGTCCTCGACGCGCCCCGCAAGTACGCCGCCACACTCACCGTGAACGCCCCGGCGACCGCCACCCGCGCCAAGCCGCTCACGGTCTCCGGCAAGCTCACCTCGGGCCTGGCCCTGCCCGCCGGCACCCCGCTCACGGTCACCCGCACCGACATGGAGTCCCCGCAGGGCAAGTCCCTCGGCACGAAGACGCTGGGCACGGGCGGGAAGTTCTCCTTCACGGACACCCCGCCGGCCGGCGGCAAGGTCACCTACAAGGTGTCGTACGCGGGCGACGCGGAGCACACCGCCGCGTCCGCCTCGCGCTCCGTCGAGGTCTCCCGGGCGACGCCGACGCTGACGCTGGACAAGAACCGCAAGACGTACGCGTACGGCGCGGACGTGAAGTTCACGGCGCACCTCGGCACGACGTACAAGAACCGCAAGGTCGAGATCTGGGCCGACCCGTACGGCTCGGACAGGCCGAACAAGCTGGTGAAGTCGGGGACGGTGAACTCCAGCGGCAACCTGTCGGTCACCGTCGACCTCAAGCGTGACACCAAGCTCTCGGTGAAGTTCGCGGGCGACGCGCGCTACAAGGCGAGGACGGTCACCAACACCGTCTACACCAAGGTCGCCATCTCGTCGTCGATCTCGGGCCACTACACGACCCGGACGGCGTGGGGCCAGAAGTACCACTACATCCGCAAGTCCAAGGACCCCGTCCTGAAGACCACGATGTCGTACTACCCGGAGCGCAAGCAGCGCCTGCAGCTGCAGTTCCACTACGACGGCGCCTGGCGGGACTGGGGCTCCGAGTACTTCCCCCTCGGCACCGCGGGCAGGTCCGACGTGACCCTCACCGGCACACCGACCACGAACGTCCGCCTCCGCTTCCGCTCGGAGTACCACGACACAACCTCGGGCGACAACGTCAACACCACGACGTACGGCGCCTGGAAGTACTTCATCTACACCAGCTGATCCAGAGGGCGCCCCCGACCGGGGGCGCCCTCCGCACGATCTCGCTCTTCCGGGACCAGGCGAGACGTCCCGATGGAATTCCGGAACCCGCGGGTTCCGCGCGACCACCCCTGACTCCCCGTCCGTCATGGCGTCATATTTCGCGTAGGCGGCCGCGGCGTCGACGGTGTCTTCCTCTTACCAGAACGCGAGGTCGTAACTCACGGCCCCCGCCGACTGTCTCGTGTCCGCCTGTGATCCGGCCGTGGGGAACCGAACGTTCCGAATGATGGGAGAGCGGTCTCCCTTACCTGCCGGTACGTGTGACGATACGCCCTGTTCGAAACTTGAGACCTCGATCTGAGGCCCACGGTCGCAAAGGAACAGGACATGACCACGCCTGTGCCCTCCGCTCCCTCCACACCCCCACCAGCGGCTTCGTCCGCGTCCGCACGCACGGCCACGTACACCGCGAACGCCGCGAACGCGTCGACCGCGCGGCTCCTCGTCGTGGACGAGGAGGAGGGAATCCGCTCCATGCTGACGATGGCGCTGGAGTTCCTCGGCCACCAGGTGACCGCTGCGGCCACCGGCCGCCAGGCCCTGCAGGCCGTCACCCGGTACGACCCCGATCTGATCCTCCTTGACGTCAACCTCCCCGACCTGAGCGGCTTCGAGGTGTGCCGGACCCTGCGCGAACGGGGCAACGCCGTCCCGGTGCTGTTCCTCACCGGGCTTGGCAGCGTCGACGACCGGGTCCGCGGACTCGACATGGGCGGCGACGACATCGTCAGCAAGCCGTTCGAGCTGAAGGAGATCGCCGCCCGGGTCCGCGCCCTGCTGCGCCGGGCCGGCGGCGGACACCCCGCGCCCGACCGCAACCGCCTCCGCGCCGGCGCGGTCCAGCTCGACGCCGACGCCCACCAGGTCTGGGCCGACGGCCGCTCCGTCGACCTCACCACCACCGAGTTCGCCCTCCTGCGCTACCTCATGGAGAACCCCGGCCGCGTCCTGTCCCGGCGCCAGATCCAGGAACGCGTCTGGAACCACCGCGACGAGGGCTCCGGCGTCGTCGACACGTACATCTACTACCTGCGCCGCAAACTGGGCGAGCCCGGCCAGTCCCTCATACGAACGGTCAGAGGAGTGGGCTACCAACTGTGCGCCAAGTCAACGACCCGGGACTAAAGTTCCGGGCTTGCGGGTGACACGTGCTTCCGGCCCCTCGCGGGCCCCCTCCCGCCTGTCGAGCAGCCGATCCGCCGCCACCGCACCGGCCGACGCGCCGTCGGCTTCTGGCGGAGGTCGGCCACCGGGTGATCGTTGTACGGGACGACGGCCCGGGCATCTCCGACGTAGCTCAAGGGGTGGGACGAGAGGTGGACTTTGCCGAAGGTTGGCAAGTTTCTGATCAACCTCTGATCCGGGTCCGATCCGCTTCGGATCCACGACCGCTTAAGTGGGCCACGTGCGGTGTCCACCGCGTGTACGCACGTACGCACAGTGCGGCCCCGTACGAACTCCCCCTCTGAGGTCGGCCCGGCATTCGCCCTGATCGACGGCTCATCGATCTACGACGAACGGAACGACGGCTCATCGACCGGCTCGGCCTACCGGGTACGTGCCGGACCGACCTCCCCCTCATCCACGCGGCCGCCGCCGCGGCAGCTACGCGGGCTGCGGCCGCAGTTCGGCCAGGTGCTGCCGGGCGTGCTCCAGCGCGCCGGCGCGTCGTCCCGGCACCCGGTCCCGCAACTCCACGAACTCCACGCCGAGTTCGTGGGCGCGCGCGGTGTCCGTGATCAGCCCCCACTGGTGGTGCGCCCGGTCGACCGCGGCCTCGACCGCCGGGTCCTGGGCCGACCGCCCCGCCGCGAGCCGCGCCCGGGCGACCCCCATCCAGGCCGCACAGCTTCCCGCCGGGTCGCCCGCGAACATGGCCAGGTCCGCCCGCACCTCCCGCCAGTGCAGGACCTCCTCCGACCCGTCCCCGAACTCCCGCAGGGCCCCCTGCTCGCACCGAGCGGCGAGGGCGTCGGCCTCGGCATGCCGCCCGGCCCCGACGGCCGCACTGATGGCGCCGTGCGGATCGACCACGGCCGCAGCGTTCGCCGGGGGCGTGGTCGGGGGGTTCGCCGGGGGCGCGGGCAGGGCCGGAGGACGGCTTTGGGGGGCCTGGGGCGCAGCGCCCTGCGGACGGGAAGGGGCGGGGGTCGCGGGGGTGAGACCTCCGGGCCTGGCGCCCGGCACCGTGCCCGTCGCGTCGTAGGAGAGGACCAGGTCGCCGTAGCCTCCCGTCCGGGCGAGCACCTGCTCGTGCAGCACCGCCGGCTCCGGCCGCTGTCCACTCCGCAGTATCGTCGCCAACGCCTTCATGTACCCCGGCGCGGCCACGCTCCGCCGCACCCCCGCCACCGGGGGCGCGACCCGCCCGTACACGCTCACTCCCGGCCCGACCGCCAACGGGTGTCCGGCCAGCTGCTGCCACACCTCCGCGTCGGCGTGCAGATCGACGAACAGCGTCGTCGTCCCGGGCGTACGCAGCCTCAGCTCCTCCACGATCCAGTGCCAGGGGAACGCGGTGTACCGCACGGTCGCCGGTGTCGTACGCGCCAGCGCCAGATGCACGAGCCGCTGCTTGCGGTCGAGTTGCAGCTGCCCGGCGAGGTACACGGTGAGCGGTCCGGGCGCGGTGGCCGCCGCGCGCAACCGCGTCAGGACGGCCTGCGGCTCCAGCGGATCGGCCAGCTCCACGACGTTGGCCGTCCCCGTGCCGGACAGCACCTCGGGCGTGACGGCCGCCAGTACGGGGAGCACGGAGGCCGCGTCCACCAGGCACCCCTTGCCCATGGGAGAGGCCGCGATCAGCAGCACCGTTCCGGGCATCGTTCCCTCCCCGTCGATCACCTGCACCAGCCAGCACGGTAACCGCTGCGCGAGCAAAGGGGGAAAGGGGCAGGGCAGAAGCCGGGTGGGAGCGCCCACTACGGGGCGCCCGGTGCCCGGCGCAGCGGCTCCGTCGCCCGGCGCACCGCGAAGATCGTCGTGTCGTCGTCGAGGCCGCCGCCGGTGTGGGCGAGGACGCCGTCACGGACGAGGCCGACCAGGGACTCGGGGGCGAGGACGGGCGCCCCGGCGGCGAGGGCGCGGGCGAGGTACTCGCGGAGCGGGAAGAAGACCCCGCGCCCGTCACGCGCCTCCGTCACCCCGTCCGTGACCAGCAGCAACGTCTCGTCGGCGGCGAGCCGCACGGTGGCCGTCCGGGTTTCCCGCGGCGCCAACTCACCGAGCCCCAGCGGCAGTCCGTCCTCCAGCGGGAGGAAGCGCACATCGAGGGGGGAGAGCAGCAGCGGGGGTTCGTGGCCGAAGTTGACCACGTTCACGGTGAGCGCGCCGAGCCCCGTGAGGTCCGGGCCCCAGTCGGTGCGCTCGCTGCGCAGTTCGGGGAAGTCGAGCAGGACGGCGGTGGCGAAGCGTTCGGCGTCGTCGCGGCCGACGTGCGCGCAGTAGCGCACGTGGCGGACCATACGGGTCTCCAGCCGCTCGGCCACGGTGACCGGGTCGGCCTCGTGGTAGGCGGCCTCGCGGAACGTGCCGAGCAGCACGGAGGCCGCCTCGACCGCCGCGAGCCCCTTGCCCTGGACGTCGCCGATGACGACGCGGGTGCCGTGGGGGCTGGGCTGGATGTCGTAGAAGTCACCGCCGACGCGCGCCTCGCTGTCGGCGGCGAGGTAGATCTCGGCGTGGTCGAGACCGCCGACGTCCGGCGGGAGCTGGCGCAGCAGGATACGGCGGGTGGTGTCGACGACGGCCCGCATGTGCAGCATGCGCTCCTGGCCGCGCAGCCGGACCGCGCAGGCCAGCACGGACAGGATTCCGCCGAGGGCGACGAGGATGAAGTCGGGCAGGCCGGTGCGCTCCTGGTGGGGCCAGGAGTTGTCGCCGAGGATGTACGTGAACATCGCGAGCGCCGCGAACAGCGCCGTCGTCCACACCCGGCAGACCGCGGCGGCCGTGCCCGGGACCAGTACCAGCCAGGAGATGACCCGGAAGTCTCCGCCGGTGATCCAGTCGAGCACCGGTACGGCGAGCAGCACGACGAGCGGCGGCAGCCAGGCGACGTTCCGCCCGCGGATCCGCAGCGGCTGCTGCCGCGCGACGGGGTCCGGCTCCCGGCGCCCGAACGGCACCGGCCTCCGCATCCGCATGCCCACAGCGAAACACGCCCCCACGCCCCCCGCATCCGTGGGCGGGTGCGGGTGGGTGGGGGCTGGTCGCGCAGTTCCCCGCGCCCCTTAAGGGCCTACGGCCCTTTCGGGCCGAAAAAGCACGGGGCGCAGCCCCTGCTTTTTCAGGGGCGCGGGGAACTGCGCGAGAAGCCCCACCGGACCCGCACCCACCCACGCACAGGCACCCCGCCCGTCACCACTCCGCCCCCCGACTTGCCAGCGGCTCCCCCCAGGTGTGGTCTGGTAGACGGGGCGGAGAGCGGCGGGGGGAAGAGAGGAGTGCTCCCATGGCTCAATCGGCACCCACTCCGGGGCGGCCCGTGATCCCGGGTCGGCCCTCGGTCCCGGGCAGGTCGGCGGGGCCGGCCACGCCCGACGTCTTCAGTGAGCGCACCCACCGGCTCACGAAGCTGATCCTGCCGGTGGTCCTCGGCCTCGTCTACGGCTACTGGGCCGCGGCCATCAACCGGAACGCCGGCCCCATCACCGGCTGGAACGTCCTCTTCGGCTTCGTGACCGCGTTCGTGTTCGCGGCGCTCTTCATCGCCGTACAGACCGTCGCACCCCGTCTGCGCCGCGAACCCCACGCCGTCCTGTGGGCCTCCTTCGCCGGCTGTGCCTTCGGCTTCCTCTACAGCCAGGCCTCCCAGCACACCGTGGTGCGCGCGACGCTCATGTCCCTCGCCGTCGCGGCGGCGGTCTTCGCGGTCGCCTTCTACCGCTACTACACCCACGAGGACGCGACGGGCCACCGCCTGCCCTGACCCGCCGCCGCCCGGCCCGTCCCGGTCCCCTCACTCCGTCCGCCTCTCACTCCATCTCCCACTCCCAGGTGCCGGAGGCCATGAAGGTCCACGTGAACGAGAAGGACCCGGAACCGTTCCCGTGCCCGTCCTGGCAAGGATCGCAGTCCTTCCAGCTCGGGCACGGATCCGTGCAGTTCGGCACCGAGCGCCCGTCCGTGTCGACGTACACCGCGCTCACCCAGCCACGGGCGTCCCCGAGCCAGTACCAGTGCGGGTCGCCGGACACCTCCTGACCCCGGACCTCGCAGTCGACGCCGGCCCGGCTGCCGGGCGCGAGGGAGCCGACGACCCGGGAGTGCGTCGTCGGCTGTTCGCGGAGGTTGACGTCACCACCGGCGACGATCGTGCCCCGGACGGAACCGTCGGACTGGCCGGACTGGGCCGCCGCCGTCGTCCCGAGCGCCGACACCGTCAGCACACCACCGGTGATCCCGACCGCGACGAGGTTCCGCAGGGCCCAACTGCCCGGAGAACACGGTGAAAGGGAAGAACTCGCAGTACGCGGGTCACTACGCATGCCTTGCCTCCTCGACACCCCCTGTCACTCTTCCTCCAGGTAACACCCGTTCGAGTGAGCGCTCCACCGGAGCGGACTCCGCCGCCGCCCCTCCCCGTTCGGCTTGTCCTGTGGGGCCATTCGCAGTCACATGGGTCCGGAGCGCTCGCGAGGTCGTGGGCGGGGGTCTTGCCTGGAGGGGTGTCCCACTGTGCCCGCGGCGCCCTGTCGGCCGTACTGACCGCGCTCGCCTGCCTGCTGACGCCGGTGGGCGCGCTGGCCGCGTGGGCGACGTACGAACTCGCGGACCGGACACGGTACGAGGCGGTCATGGCGCCGCTGGCCACCGACCCGGCCGTACGGGAGGCGCTCGCGGACGCGGTCGCCGCCGGGGTCCTGCGCGAGGTCCGGGTGGGGCCGCCGCTGCGGGGGCCGGTACGGGAGTTCACGCACGACGCGGCGCGCTCCTTCACCCAGACCGAGGCGTTCCGCACGGCGTGGCACATGGTGAACCGGGCGGCGCACGACGCGGTGCTGACAGCGGTGCGCGCGGAGGACACCGAGGGCGGGGGCGGGGGCGCGGGCGGGCCCGGCGTCGGCGGGGCGCGGGCGGTGACGCTCGACCTCGCGCCGGTCGGCGAGCGCGTCAAACGGCAACTCGTGCGCGACCACGTGCCGTTCGCCCATCGCATCCCGGTCGCGCGCACCGAGGTCGAGGTGTTGTCGGCCGCTCAACTGGTCCAGCTTCGAAAGGGGTATCGCGTGCTCGAAATCGCCGCGTTCTGGCTTCCGGTCGGCGCGCTCGCACTGGCTGCCGGTGGTGTGCTCGTCGCGACGCAGCGCCGTCGCGCCGTCTGCGCGACGGGTCTCGGCGCGGCGCTCGGCGGTGCGCTGCTAGGCGTCGCCGTCGCCCTCGGCCGCCACCTCACCCTCGCCGACCTGCCCCCGGACGTCTCCCCGGCGGCAGCGGGTGCCGTCTACGACGCCCTCACGGCAACCCTGCGCACGGTGACCTGGGGGCTGCTGCTCCTCGGTACGACCGTGGCCGCGGCCGCCTGGCTCACGGGCCATCTCGTACGACATCGCCGAGCGTCCTCAGCGCCCCCGCCAGCACCGTCGGAGGCACCGACGCGAGCCCGAGCCTGACGCAGTCGGCGGCGGAGACCGCGGCGCCGGCCGCCGGACCGCCCGGAGCCGGTCCCCGCCCGGCCCCCGTGACGCTGAACGCCGGCCCCGGGGTCACCGCCACGCCCCGCTCGGCCGCCGCCGCGCGGAACGTGTCCGCCCGCCAGGGCTCGGGCAGCTCCCACCACGCGTAGTAGGCCCGTGCGTCCCCCCGCACGGTGAACCCCGCGAGGTGTTCGGCGACCAGCCGCTGCCGGGCCGCCGCGTCGGCCCGTTTCGCCGCGACCAGCCGCTCGACCGTGCCGTCCCCGATCCACCGCACCCCCGCCTCCAACGCGAACCGCCCGGCCACCCAGCCACCCGACCGCAACGCGTCCGCCGCGCCCCCGACCCGCCCCTCCGGCACCACCAGGAACCCGACGGTCAGCCCCGGCGCCACCCGCTTGGACAGCCCGTCCACGACGAACACCCGCTCCGGCGCGTACGCGGCCAAGGGCGGAAGCGCCGCCGCACCCGCGCCCCCGTCGCACCCCGGGGTGCCACCGCCCGTGCCTGGGCCGCCCTTACCGCCCGCCAGGAACGACCAGATCCGGTCCTCGATCACCGGCAGGTCCAACTCCCGGACCACACAGGCGAGTTCGGCCCGGCGCCCCGCCCCCATCGTCACGGACGTCGGATTGTGCAGCGTCGGCTGCGCGTACACCGCCGACAGCGGCGCCGCCCGGTGCGCGGCGGCCACGGCCTCCGGCCGGAGCCCCTCCCCGTCCGTCGCAAGCGGCACCAGGGTCACCCCCAGCCGCCCGGCGATCTCCTTGACCAGCGGATACGTGAGGGACTCGACACCGACGCGGCCCCCGGGCCGTACGAGGTGGGCGAGGGCCGCCGCGATGGCCTGGCGGGCGTTCCCGGCGAAGAGGAACCGTCCCGGGTCCGGGCGCCAGCCGGCCGTGGCCAGCAATCCGGCCGCCGCCTCGCGCGCGGCGGCCGTACCGGTCGCGGGCGCCGTACGCAGCGCGTCCGTCAGCACGTCCGGCCGCAGCAACGGCGCCAGCCCGGTGGCCAGCAGCTCCGACTGGCCCGGCGCGGACGGGTAGTTGAGCTCCAGGTTCACCGGCGCCGAACCCGCCGGCTCGGCCAGCGCCCGCCCCGCCGACGCCGCCGTCGGCGCCGCCCGGACGAACGTCCCGCGCCCAACCTCCCCCACCACCAGCCCGCGCCGCACCAGTTCCGCGTACACGCGCCCGGCGGTCGACCCGGCGATCCCCCGCCGCCGTGCGAACAGCCGCTGCGGCGGCAGCCGGTCACCGGGCTTCAGCCGCCCGGACGCGATGTCGTCCGCGATGCGATCGGCGATACGCCGGTAGTCGGCCACGGCCTTCCTCCCACATTGCACCGAGGGCAAAGATCTTATTGCACCGAGGAGTTGGGGCGCCCTAGGGTCGATTCCATGACCACCTTCCTCGCATACGAGGACAAAGGGGAACTCGACCCTGCGGGCCGGCCCGCCGCCCGCGTCCCCCTCGTCCTCGTTCACGGCCACCCCTTCGACCGCACGATGTGGTCCCCGCAGATCACCGAGTTCTCCGCCTCCCGCCGCGTCATCGCGCCCGATCTGCGCGGCTACGGCCGGTCCCCCGTCGTCCCGGGCGTCACCCCGCTCTCCACCTTCGCCGAGGACATCGCGGCGCTCCTGGACGACCTGGGGGTCCCGGAGTTCGTCCTCGGGGGGCTCTCCATGGGCGGCCAGATCGCGATGGAGTGCTACCGCCTGTTCCCGCACCGCGTCCGGGGCCTTCTCCTCGCCGACACCTTCCCGGCCGCCGAGACCGAGGAGGGCCGACGGGCCCGGAACGCCATGGCCGACCGGCTGCTGCGCGAGGGCATGGCGGGGTACGCCGACGAGGTGCTGTTCAAGATGGTCGCGCCGTACGCCGACGCGGACGTCGCGGCCCATGTGCGCCGCATGATGACGGCCACCGACCCGGAGGGCGCCGCGGCGGCCCTGCGCGGGCGGGCCGAGCGCCCCGACTACCGCGAGCTGCTCACCCGCGTCACCGTCCCGGCGCTGGTCGTCGTGGGCGCCGACGACGAGTACACCCCGGTCTCCGACGCCGAGGCCATGCACGCCGCTCTCCCCGACTCCACCCTCCACGTCGTCGACGGTGCCGCCCACCTGCCGAACCTGGAACGCCCGGAGGAGTTCAACAAGGCACTGGGGGCCTTCCTGACCCGCCTGGACTGAGCACCGGGCTGGGCGGCGCGCCCCGGTTCCCCGTCCCGGCCCTCCCACGCCCCCCACCTCCCGATTTCACCCATTCGGCCTACACCACATGCGGCCCTCCTCCCGCCGCGTGAGCATGCGGATGAGCTGTCCATCCCTCGGAGGAGGCCCTCATGGCCCAGCACAGCACCGCACCACGCTCGAACACCACGTCGCAGGAGACGCCGATGTCCCACCGGGGCGCCCGCTCGGAGTGGGCCCACGGCGGGATGGTGTTCGCCGGTGTCCTGATGATGGTCATCGGCGTCATGGGCATCCTCAACGGCATCGCCGGGATCGCCACGGACGACGTGTACACGAACATCGGCAGCTACGTCTTCGAGTTCAGCCTCACCACCTGGGGCTGGATCCACCTGGCGATCGGACTCTGCGTCCTGGCCACCGGGTGGGGCGTCATCCAGGGCCAGACCTGGGCCCGCGCGGTGGGAATCGCCCTGACCTCGCTGTTCGCCATCGAGTACTTCATGTTCCTGCCCTACGCGCCCGTCTGGTCGGTCGTCTGCATCGGCATCGCGGTCTTCGTGGTCTGGTCCCTGGCGACGTCCCCGGACCCCACGCCGTAGGCATCCGCCCAACGACAACGACCCTGCGGGCCGAAGAGCGAAGCCGGGCGCAGCCCCGGCTTCGCTCTTCAGGGGCGCGGGGAACTGCGCGAGAAGCCCCACCGGACCCGCACCCGCCCACGCACCCCTCCCCGATCCCACCCCCGGCGCAACCTTCCCCCCACCCCGCCCGTCCTTAGAAGGACCCGCAAACAGCAGCGAAAGGCACCGGCCGTGGAGAGCGCGACCATCGAGCGGCCGGACCCCGTCCCGGACCCCGCACCGGCAGACGGGCCGCGCCCGCGGAGGCGGCACGGCGGCAAGGCCTTCCTCGCCGTCCTGCTCCTCCTCGGCGTCACCCTCGTCGTCGGCTCCCGAGCCGTCGGCATCGACGCCTTCACCCCGGTCCCCCAGCTCCTCGCGTTCCTGCCCTGGCTGCTCGCCCCCACCGCCCTCGCCCTCCTCCTCGCGCTCCTCTCCCGCCGCTGGATCGCCCTGACCTGGGGCGTGGTGCTCCTCGGCGCGCTCGCCTGGTACATCGAGCCGTACGGCAAGGCGAGCCAGCCGACCGGGCCGGTCCTCGCCGAGGTGCGGGTGATGACGTCGAACGTGCAGTTCGGCCACGGCACCGACGCCCTCGTCAAGGCCGTACGCCGGGAGCACCCCGACATCGTCTTCGTCGAGGAGTGCGAACTCACCTGCTCGGCCAAGCTCCGCGACGCGCTCGGCGACCTGAGCGGCCGGACCCCGGACTACCCCCACCGCCAGTCCGTCGAGGGCTACGGCTCCACCGGCTCCGTCATCCTCAGCCGGTACCCCCTGAAGTCAGCCGACCCGATCCCCGGCACGATGGGCATGCCGGGTGCCGTCGCCGACGTCGAGGGCCACCCCGTACGCCTCCAGCTGGCGCACCCGATGCCGCCGCTGCCGGGCCAGCTGGACACCTGGCGGCAGGAGCTCGGCGCGCTGCGCGCGTACGCGGCGAAGGACACCGAGACGCCCACCATCCTGGCCGGGGACTTCAACGCCACCCAGGACCACGCGGTCTTCCGCGCGATCCTCGACACCGGGATGAGCGACGCCGCCCGGCTGACCGGACAGGACCGCAGGCCGACCTGGCCCTCCCGGACGACCCCGCGGTTCGGCGTCCAGATCGACCACGTCCTCGTCTCCGAGAAGGACTTCTCCGCCCGCGAGGTCCGCTTCCGCGCGCTGTCCGGCACCGACCACAACGCCGTCACCGTGGACCTCGCGCTGCACCGGCGCGGGTGAACGGTCCTGACGAAAGGTCCTGGCGAAAGGGTCACAAACACCCCCCGGAACCGCCGATCACCCCCGGCCATAATGGGCGCATGCCCCGCACGCTCCCCATCGGCCTCGCCCCGCCCGACTGGCTGGTGCGGAACCTCCGGCCGCAGCCCGCGCCGGTCAACCGGCCGGCCGTGGCGCGCGCGGCGATCGCGCTGACACTGCCGCTCGTGCTCGGCCTCGCCGCCGGCCGTCCCGAGTACGGCGCCCTCGCCTCCATGGGCGCCCTCTCGGGCGTCATCAGCGACACGGCCGCCGCGTACCGGATGCGGCTGCTGAAGATCGCGGTCCCCCAACTGTTCGCCGCCGTGGGCATCACGCTCGGGTCGCTGGCGTACGGGCAGGGCTGGGTCACCGTCGGGGTCCTGACCGGGGTCGCGCTCGTCTCCGGGATGATCTCCTCGATCGGCGCCGTGGCCTCCGTGTCGGGGCTGCTCCTGCTGCTCAACTCGGTGATCGGCGCGGGGCTGCCGATGCCGGGCCCGTGGTGGCTGGCCCCGCTGCTGATGACCGGCGGCGGCTTCCTCGTCCTCGCCCTGGCCCTGCTCGCCTGGCCGCTGCGGGCGGGCGTGCCGGAACGGGCCGCGGTCGCCGACACCTACCGCGAGGTCGCGGACCTCCTCGCCACGATGACGGCGGACACCCCGGCGGCCCCGGGCACGCGGGACTCGTACGACGACGCGCGGGTCCTCGTCACCCAGTCCCTCAACCAGTCCTACGACCTGGTCCTCGCCCGCCGCGCCCGCCACCACGGCCGCAGCCCCGAACTCGTACGCCTGCTCGCCCAGTTGAACGCGATCACCCCGCTGGTGGAGGCCGCCCCGGCGGTACGGCTGTCCGGCCGGCCGCTGCCCGCCGAGATCCCGGTGGCCGTACGGCATCTCGCGGAGGCCGTGGAGACGGGGTACTCGGGGCCGCTGGGGCTGCGGCTGCCGGAGCCCGGGAGCGCGATCGGGCGGGCGGTCGACCAGGCGCTGCGGCACGCCGCCGACGTCGCCACCGAGAAGTCGCCGGATGCGCTGAAGAAGGCCGGCGACCGGGCGGGCCGCCCCGCGCCGCTGGGCGTACGCGCCCTCCGGGTCGCCCGGAACGTCGCCCTCTCCGGCACCTCCTGGCGCTACGGTCTGCGCCTCGCGCTGTGCGTCGGCATCGCCCAGGCCCTGGTGTCGCTCGTGCCGGTGCCGCGCTCGTACTGGGTGGCGCTGACCATCACCTTCGTCCTGAAGCCGGACTTCGGGTCGGTGTTCTCCCGGGCGCTGCTGCGGGCGCTCGGCACGGTCGTGGGGCTGGTGGTCGCGGCCGCGATCCTCACGGAGGTGCCGCGCGGCTGGTGGGACGTGCCGGTGCTGCTGCTCCTCGCCCCGCTCATCCCCGTCTTCACGCCCCGGGGCTACGGCTATCAGACGGCCGCCATCACCCCGGTGATCCTGCTCCTCTCGGACACCCTCAACCACCAGGGCGCCGATCTACTCGTCCCCCGTCTCGTCGACTCCCTCATGGGCTGTGCGATCGCCCTGGTCGCGGGCTATCTGCTCTGGCCGGAGAGCTGGCATGCCCGGGTCGGCGACCGGCTCGCGGACGCCGTCGCCGACACGGCCACGTACGTCGAACGCGCCTTCGGGCCGAGCCCGGCGGACCCCGCCGACCGGGCCCGGACCCGCCGCCGCCTCTACCGCGACCTCTCCACCATCCGTACGGAGTTCCAGCGGGCCCTGACCGAACCGCCCCCCGTCGGCCGCCGCGCCGCCGCCTGGTGGCCCCTGGTCGTGGCGGTCGAGCGGATCGTGGACGCGACGACGGCCGCCCGGGTCCGGATCAAGCAGGGCGCGGAACCGCCGTCCGCCGCCGAGGTCGACCACGTCACCCTGCAACTGCGGGAGTTGGCGGACGGGCTACGCAAGACCGAGACCCTCTACGAGGTCCGCACCGACCTCAGCGGCCCGCCGGGCAGCGTGCTGGAGCCGCTCCGCCAGGAGGTGGCGGCGGCCCGGACGATCACCTCGCCCCACTGAGCCACGAGTTCCTCAGGTCAACCCGGCGCAGGGCGCCGAATCGTTACGTCATCCCCGCACGGGTGACTGAGGGCGAATTCGCAGCCGAAAAGCAGACATGATCAATCCTGTTCAACCGCCCTACCTATAAGGGGATTTTTCATGCGTCGCACCGCGACCGTCCTGCTCGGAACCCTCGCCCTCGCCGGCGCCATGGCACCGGCCGCCCACGCGATCCCGGACCCGGTCGGGACCGTCACGTGTCTCGCCGAGACGCCCGCCGCCGTGACGGAGCTGGCAGCCGACCCGACCGCCCTCGTCGACCCCGCCGCGCTGCTCGACCCGGCCGGCGCCCCGGCCGTGAGCTGCCTCGCCCCCTGAGTCACGCCCCGGCGCGGAAACGTGCGGGCCGCCCTCCCCGACAGGAGGGCGGCCCGCATTTTTGTGTCTGTCTGTCTCCGCGTGTCTTCCCGTGTCGGTCAGACGCCGATGTCGCAACCGTCCGCGCGCCACACGGCGACGACCGCCGGGCGGACGTACGTGCCCGGTCCGTCGGGCCAGGTGCTCTTCGGGTTCTCGACGGTCGCTCCGTCGAGCTCGCCCGGGTGCTGGACGGCGACCAGGACACGGCGGTCCTGGATGATCGGGCCGCAGGTCTCGGCGCCGCTCGGGACGGTGAGGAACTGCTTCAGCTCACCACGGCGCTCCCCCTTGGTCGCCACGCCGAACAGTCCGTCGTGCGAGCCGAGCTGGGCGCCGTCGGTGGAGATCCACAGGTTGCCGTACCGGTCGAAGGCGACGTTGTCCGGGCAGGAGATCGGGGAGACGTCGTCCTTCGGGAAGCCGGCGAAGTAGGTCGCCGGGTCGTTCGGGTCGCCCGCGACGAGGAAGAGCAGCCAGGCGAACTTGGTGCTGTCGGGCCGGTTCCAGCGCTCGGTGAGCTCCAGCACCTGGCCGTGCTTGTTGGCGTTGCGCGGGTTGGCCTCGTCCGCCTTGGGGTTGGAGCCGACGCCGCGGTTGGAGTTGTTGGTGAGGGCGACGTAGACCTTGCCGGTGACCGGGTTGGGCTCGATGTCCTCGGGCCGGTCCATCTTGGTGGCGCCGACCTTGTCTCCGGCGAGCCGGGTGAAGACGAAGACCTCGTCGGCGGTCATGCCGTCCACGTGGGAGACGGCGCCCTTGGCGGTGGCGGTGGCCAGCGGGATCCACTCGCCGCTGCCGTCGAACTCACCGTCGGCCGGCAGCTTGCCCGTGCCGTCGATCTCGATGGCGGGGGAGTCACCCGTGAGCTTGGCGACGTACAGCGTGCCCTCGTCGAGGAGCGAGAGGTTGTGCTCGCGGACGGCGCGGCTCGACCCCTTCTTCATCCGCTTGCTGCTGACGAACTTGTAGAAGTAGTCGAAGCGCTCGTCGTCACCGGAGTAGACGACGGGACGGCCGTCGGCGGTGAGCCGGATGGTCGCGGCCTCGTGCTTGAAGCGGCCGAGGGCGGTGTGCTTGCGCGGGGTGGAGGTCGGGTCGTACGGGTCGAACTCCACGACGTACCCGAAGCGGTGCGGCTCGTTCGGCTCCTGGGCCACGTCGAACCGCTTGTCGAACCGCTCCCACTTGCGCTCGGTGGCGCCGGTGCCGATGCCGTACCGCTTGTCGGTCGGACGGCTGCTGTTGGCGAAGTACTGGTTGAAGTTCTCCTCGCCGTGCAGCGTGGTGCCCCAGGGGGTGGTGCCGCCGGAGCAGTTGTTCAGGGTGCCGAGGACCTTGCGGCCGGTCGGGTCGGCGGAGGTCTTGAGCAGGTCGGAACCGGCGGCGGGGCCGGTGAGCCGGAACTCGGTCGTCGCCGTGACCCGGCGGTTGAGGTGGTGGCGGGGCACGGCGGTGAGCTTGCCGGTGCGCCGGTCCTCCTCGACCACGACGGCGGACAGCCCGTGGGCGGCCCAGGCGACCTCGACCTGGTTGCGGGTCGGGTTGGCGGCGTCGTAGCCGCGGAACATCAGCACCTCGTCGGTGTACTCGTGGTTCGCGACGAGGAGCTGGCGGCCACGCTCGCCCGGCAGCGGGAGCAGCGCGAGGAAGTCGTTGTTGTAGCCGAACTGACCGGCCTGGGCCTTGGCCGTCTGGTTCTCCGGGTCGAAGGCGGGGGCGCCGCGCAGGATGGGCTCGCCCCAGCGGATGACGACGTTCTGCTTGTACCCGTCGGGGACGGTCACGGCGTCGGCGGTGTTCGGCGCGACGGAGGTGTAGCGCAGACCGCGGGCGGCCTTGGGCCGGGTCTTGGACCCGGCGGCCCCGGCCGACCCTGCGGCGTCCGCCGACGTGGCCGCGGCGGCGGGCCGGGCGGTGCCGAGCGAGACGGCCGTACCGGCCGCGCCCGCCACGGAGACGACGGCGGCGGCCCGCATCACCGAGCGACGGCTGAGCGCGCTCGCGATCACGTCGCCCACGTACTCGTTGGTGCTGGTGTTCGGCACCTCGTGGAAGCAGGCGTCGCCACAGCGGAAGCGACAGGTCAGGGCGGAACGGCCGCCGGGATGCGAGCCGATCATGGGCAGCAGCTTGCGCACAGCGCGCTCCTCGATGCTCTTATGTGCCTTTTGGTGTGAGTGCGACGCTAGGGGGGCGTGTGTTCGAGAACGGGGACGTGAGGTGAACAGGGGGTGAACCTGCGGCAGTTGAGGCGGTGTTGACAGCGCGGGGTGGCGGGGATAGTGAAAGGCCCCTGCCCCACCCCAAGATCGCCACGCCCGGCCGCTAACCTTACGTGTCCGTCCTGGCCAGGGATTGACGGGCTACAACTCACCCGAAGGGTTGCGCACATGGGCATTCTCTCTCTCCTGCGGAATGCGTTCAGCCGCTCACGCAAGGGGCGCGACACGGTTCCTTCGCAGGAGGCGGAGCGGGATTCCGCACCGGAGGACACCTCCGCGGCGGCGGCCGAGGGGGCCGCGCCGCAGCAGGCCGCCGCCGAGCCGAGGGTCCCGGCCCCGGCGACCGAGCCCGCGGCCTCCTCCGTGGCCGACGAGCTCGTCTCGGCAGCCTTCGACAACGTGACAGTCCCGAAACCGCGCACCAACGAGACGCCCGAGAGAACGCCGGAGCCGGCGACCGAGCCGAAGGCTGAGGCTGGGGCTGGGGCTGGGGCTGGGGCTGGGGGCACGCCGAAGGAGGAGCCTCCGGCGGTGGAGCCGACAGCGGCTGCCGAGGAGAAGACCGAGGCCAGGGCTGAGCCGTCGGTCGCCGAGACCGAGGCGAAGGCCGAGACGCCGGTCGCCGAGACTGAGGCTGAGACGCCCGTGTCCGAGGACGAGGCTAAGTCGCCCGTCGCCGAGGCCGAGCCGAAGCCGGTCGCCGAGACCGAGGCGCCCGCCGAGGCCGAGGTGGAGACCAAGGCGGAGACGCCCGTGGTCGAGGCCGAGCCGGTCGCCGAGACCGCGGTGCCCGCCGAGGCCGAGGCTGAGGCCGCCGACAAGGCCGAGCCGACGGCGGCCGTCGAGGCTGCCGATGCGGTGGAGGCTGCTGCGCCGGTGGCCGAGGCGGAGCCGGAGACAGTCGTCGAGCCCGCGTCGGCCGCCGGCCCTGAGCCGACCGCTGCCGCTGAGGCCGAGGCGGAGCCCTCCGCTGCCGCCGAGGCCGAGGTGCCGGCCGAGGCCGACGTGAAGGCCCCCGCCGACGAGGAGCCCGCCACGCCGGTCGCCGAAGCCGCACCGGAGCCGGTGATCGAGGCCGAGCCTGAGGCGGCGGCCCCGGAGGCGGACGCCGAGCCCGTGGCTGCGGCCACCGAGCCGAAGCCCGACGCCGCTGCGGACACCGAGCCGGTGGCGGCGAAGGACGCCGAGCCGGAGCCCGAGGCCGCGCCCGAGGACGAGGCGTCGGCCGAGCCGGAGCCGAAGGCTGCCGCTGAGGCCACGCCGGAGCCCGAGGCGTCTCCGGAACCGGAGGTCACCCCGGCCCCGGAGGCTGTCACCGAGCCGGAAACCACCCCGGAACCGGGCGTCGCCGCCGAACCGGAAGCCACTTCTGAGCCGGCCGCGACCCCTGAGCCCGCAGCCGCCCCGGAGCCCGAAGCCACCCCGGAGCCGCAGGCCACCACCGAACCGGTCGCGGCCGAACCTGCTACCACCCCCGAACCGGTCGCGGCCGAACCTGCTACCACCCCCGAACCGGTCGCCGACGAACCCTCCGAGGCCCCGGACCTGGTCGTCGTGGCCGATGAAGCCACTCCCGAAGCCGCAGTCGCCGACGGTGGCGGTGCCCCACAGGTGGCACCCGCGGCCGACGACGAAAGCGGCACGGGTGGTGCGGGTGGGAAGACGGGCGGGGCCGACGGCGCAGCCGAGGCCGTGTCGTCCGACACCCTCCCCGGAGGGCTCCGCACCGCCTACACCGCCGCCCACGCCGTACTGGCCAAGCAGAACCTCACCCCCGCCCGGGCCAAGGTGTACCTCGTCCTCGACAGGTCCGCCTCGATGCGCGGCTACTACAAGGACGGCTCCGCCCAGGCCCTCGGCGAGCAGACCCTCGCCCTCGCCGCCCACCTCGACCCCGAGCAGCCCCCCACCGTCCCCGTCGTCTTCTTCTCCACGGAACTGGACGGCACCGGCGAGCTCACCCTCGACGCGTTCGAGAACAAGATCGACGACCTGCACGCCGGCCTCGGCCGCATGGGCCGTACCAGCTACCACGTGGCCGTCGAGGAGGTCCTCGCCCAGCACCAGAAGGCGGCCCCCGGCACCCCCGCCCTCGTCGTCTTCCAGACCGACGGCGCCCCGGACGCCAAGACCCCGGCGAACCAGGCGCTCGCGGACGCCGCGAAGAACCACCCGGACGTCCACTTCGCGTTCGTCGCGTTCGGCGACCCGGAGAACAAGGCCTTCGACTACCTCCGCAAGCTGAAGACGGACAACACGTCCCACTTCCTGGCGGGCGAGACCCCGCGCGAGCTGACGGACGCCGAGGTCTACGAGGGCATCCTGGCCACCTGGCGCCCGTAGCCACCCGTACCGCCACCCCACCCCACCCCGTGCCGCCCGCGTCCCACCCGTAAAACGGGAGGCGGGCGGCACACCCATGTCGGCTAGGATTTCAAGACTCACGAAAACGACCGACCTGGGAGCATCCCCCGATGGCTCGACACCTCATCACCAGCGCCCTTCCGTACATCAACGGGATCAAGCACCTGGGCAACATGGTGGGGTCCATGCTCCCGGCGGACGTGTACTCCCGCTACCTCCGCCAGCGCGGTCACGACGTCCTCTACATCTGCGCGACGGACGAGCACGGCACCCCGGCCGAGCTGGCCGCGAAGGAGCAGGGCCTCCCGGTGGACGCGTTCTGCGCCCAGGCGCACGACGCTCAGAAGGCGGTCTACGACGGCTTCGCCCTGGCCTTCGACTACTTCGGCCGCAGTTCCTCCCCGCAGAACGTCGAGATCACCCAGCACTTCGCGCGCCGGCTCAAGGAGAACGGCTTCATCGAGGAGCGGGCGATCCGCCAGGTGTACTCCCCGACCGACGGCCGCTTCCTCCCGGACCGCTACGTCGAGGGCACCTGCCCGCACTGCGGCTACGACAAGGCCCGCGGCGACCAGTGCGAGAACTGCACCCGCGTCCTGGACCCGACCGACCTGATCGACCCGCGCAGCGCCATCTCCGGCTCCACCGACCTGGAGGTCCGCGAGACCAAGCACCTCTTCCTCCTGCAGTCCAAGCTGCAGCACGAGGTCGAGGCCTGGGTCGCGGCGCACGAGGAGGAGTGGCCGCACCTGTCGTCCTCCATCGCCCGCAAGTGGCTGAACGAGGGCCTGCACGACCGCGCCATCACCCGTGACCTGGACTGGGGCGTCCCGGTCCCCGCCGACACCTGGCCCGAGCTGGCGGCCGAGGGCAAGGTCTTCTACGTCTGGTTCGACGCCCCGATCGAGTACATCGGCGCGACGAAGGAGTGGTCGGACGCCGCCCCGGACGGCGACACCCGGGACTGGAAGTCCTGGTGGTACGACGCCGACTCCGGCGACGCCCCCGTGCGCTACACGCAGTTCATGGCCAAGGACAACGTCCCGTTCCACACCGTGATGTTCCCGGCGACCGAGCTGGGCATCCGTGAGCCGTGGAAGAAGGTCGACTACGTCAAGTCCTTCAACTGGCTGACGTACTACGGCGGGAAGTTCTCCACGAGCCAGAAGCGCGGGGTCTTCACGGACCAGGCGCTGGAGATCCTGCCGGCCGACTACTGGCGGTACTTCCTCATCGCCAACGCCCCCGAGTCGGACGACTCGTCGTTCACCTGGGAGCACTTCACCGCCACGGTCAACAAGGACCTCGCCGACACCCTCGGCAACTTCGTCAACCGCGTGCTGTCCTTCTCGAAGAAGCGGTTCGGCGAGGAGGTCCCGGCGGGCAGCGCCCCCGGCGAGGCGGAGGCGAAGCTGGGCGAGGAGATCGCCCGCCTCCTCGCCGAGTACGAGGCGCAGATGGAGGCACTCCAGTTCCGCAAGGCGGCCGCGGCGCTGCGCGCGCTGTGGTCGGCGGGCAACTCCTACCTGGAGGAGAAGGCCCCCTGGCTGGAGATCAAGACCGACCAGGACGGCGCGGCCCTCACCCTGCGCACCGCGATGAACCTCATCCACCTCTACTCGGTGGTCTCCGAGCCCTTCATCCCGGCGTCCTCGGCCGCGATGCGCGCCGCGTTCACCCTCCAGGACGACACGGCGACCTGGGTGTCGCAGGCCGAGGCCAAGTCCCTCGACTCCGTCCCCGCCGGCACCCCCTTCACGGTCCCCCCGGTCCTCTTCGCCAAGCTGACGGACGACGACCTGGAGGCGTACAAGGAGCGCTTCGGCGGCGAACCGGCGTAACTCGCAAGCTCCCTCGCGCGGAAGCAACCCGTATGTCCGGGTGTGCGTCTGTGTGTGCATGGCACTGTTCGGAAACGCGCACACCGTCGATCCCGGCAAGGCCCAGCAGGACTACGGACGTCTGCTGGGTCACGGGGAGCAGGTTCAGGCCGCGTTCCTGCTGATCCGCGACACCATCCTGTTCACCGACCGCCGGCTGATCCTCATCGACAAGCAGGGGCTCACCGGCAAGAAGGTCGAGTACCACTCCGTCCCGTACCGCAGCATCACGCACTTCTCGGTCGAGACGGCCGGTCACTTCGACCTCGACGCCGAACTGAAGATCTGGCTGTCGGGCACCCCTGCACCGATCGAGAAGACGTTCACCAAGGGCGTGGACATCTACGAGGTGCAGGCGATCCTCACGCAGTTCGTGGCCCGATGACGCGATGACCGCCGCCCCCTCACCCGGGTTGTCGCCCATGTACCGAGCATGACGCTTCCCTGAGGAGGGAGGGTCGGCCTGTCCCCCGGGCAGGCCGACCCTCCCTCCGGTCGGGGAGGCTGTCCGACTACTCGGACAGCACCAGGGCGGGGGGCAGGGGAGGCATGGACGGCGGGCGGCCGTCGCCGTCCCGGACCGCACCGTCCGGCTGGTCCGGCTGGCCCGGCGCCGTGAACGCCTGGTACGACCGCTGGCGGCGCTGTTCGAACCAACGGCGGCCCTCGGTGGCCATGGCGGTCAGGATGCGGAAGCCGACCGAGATGCCCGACGACTCCAGCGCCAGGCGGCGGAGCTGGGCCCGGTCCTCGTGGTCGGAGTCGTACAGGTGCTCGTAGTTCTCCAGCAGCGCGGTGAGCCGTTGGCCGTTGTGCAGGACCAGGCGCATCGCCTCGTGCATGACCAGGTCGTCCTCGTCGGCGACATCACGCAGGGAGCCGTTCTCGGAGACGGAGACGATCTCCCGCAGCGAGTCACCGAAGCGGACGCCGACCGATTCCACGGTCACGGAACTGATGGCGTCGTAGCGGAAGACGGTGTCCTGGCGACCGTCGTGCTCGCCGGTGGCGAAGTCCACGTTCCAGGAGCTGACCCATACGCCGCTCGAGGTCAGGACGTACAGGGTCTGCCGGTACTCCGAGTAGCGCGGGGGGCCGTTCTTGACCTTGGCGCGGACACAGCCCGGAACGCCCTCCACGAGGGAGAAGCTGAAGAGGATGTCGCGGTGCTCCATACGGTGTTCCGCCAGGACCTCGCGGCGCAGATACCGCTGGTCGAGGTCGTACCAGCGGGCCATCTGGTCGTCGTCCGGGCGGCTTCCCCCGAGGTCGTCCAGCCACTGCCGCCGCGCCCGCATGTCGTTCTCGTACTGCTCCCGGGCGCGCTGGTGCGCGGTGCGCTTGGCGAAGTCCACGGCGGCGAGCCACACAAGGACCCCGGCGCCCGTCAGGGAGAAGCAGGCCATGATGCCCTGTCCGCTGTCCTCGTCGTTGGGGATGACCTGCACGACGGCGGTGGCGAGCAGGATGACCCCGAGGAGCGTGCTGAGGAGACCCAGACGGCTCAGTGCCCGTTCGAGCCTCATCTGCGGAGGGTCGACGTGCTGTCCCCCGATCTCCTTGGCGCGCAGTTGGATCAGCCAGTCGAGGGCACCGGGGGCGACGGTGCGCCAGTGGCGGTGGGTGAGGTCGTCGATCAGCTCGCCACGGCGACGCTCGGTGTACTTCCGCCACATCTTCGCCGCGTCGGAGCCCTTCGGTTCGTAGTCCAGGAAGCGGTCCTGCACCAGGGCCTCGACGGTCCGGCGGAAGGCCGCCTTCTTGGTCTTCTGCTGCTCCTTGGCCCGGCGTTCGCGGTCCTCGTGCCACTGCTTCGGGCTGGTCAGCAGTACCGCCAGCCGCGATTTCGACCGGCGGAAGGGGTTCCGCTCCTGCTCGGTCAGACCTTTGCCGTCGGGGTCGGCCCGCCACTCGGCGTGCAGGCTGTACCGGGCGATCGACCTCACCCGACCGGGCATACCGAACGCCAGCGCCACGACCGCCACCACGAGCAGGGTCCAGGCCCTGTTCCGGTCACTGTCGGGGAGATCGTCCGGTATCTGGTCGACGAGCAGCATGACTCCCAGGACGGCGAGACACACGGCGACGATGACGCGAACCGTCGGATCGAGCATCGGCTCCTTGGGTGGTCTCGGCAGGTGCAGCTCGGGATCCGGGGTGAAGAAGAGTGGTGCCCTCTCCGCCCGCCTCTTGGCGAGCCGTTCGCCGAGCTCGCCCTCCTCCTCGGCGTCCAGTGCGTCCCGTTCGATCCCGCGGAGGACGTACCGGAGATGGTCCATGAGTTCGGTGCGGACCTCGTCGTCCAGGAGGCCGTCGAGAAGCAGGGCGGCGTCGACGGTGCCGCTCTGTGTGCCGGACGGGGCGTCGGCTTGGTCGCTCCGCGCGCCGGAGCGGGCGGCGGGACGGAGGGAGGCATACATCAGGTCGCGCAGGACCCGCCCCGCCGTCCCGTACTCCGCCGCCGACTCACCGGGCAGGGCCTCGAGCCGGTCGAGGGTGTGGCGCAGCTTGTGCCAGTCCTCGTCGGTGAGGTTCTCCGGGGAGCGGCGGCTGACGATGGACAGGGCCAGGTAGTACAGCGCCTGCGGTGCGGGGGTGTCGCTGAGCCCGACCACGTCATCGATCATCTGTTCGGCGCGGTCGCGCATGCCCGCCCGGAGGGTGCGGATGCCCTGCTGGAGGCGTTCCTCGGGGGAGGCTCCCTCGCGGACGACGTACTGGTTGACCTGTCCGTGGTTGACGCCGACGCCGTGGACGCTGACGTCGAAGGCCTGGATGCCCTGGTTGTTCTGGTTGTTCTGGTTGTTCTGGTTGTTCTGGTTGCCGGGTGTCATGCCTGGCCTTTCACGTGCTGGATGAGCTGGGTGACGGTCGCGATGAGACCGGCGAGGGCGGCGGCGTTCGGAATGAGCCGCTCGATCTTCATCAGCGCGTGCAGAAGGCGACCGCGGCCCTCCTCGTCCTGGGCCCGGGCATGCTGCTCGGCCGTCTCCAATTCCTCGCCGGTGGCCCGGAAGGTGAAGTCGTCGATCGCCTCCCGCTGCCGGGCTTGCGTCAACTCGGCTCGCAGCCGCGTCAGTTCGGCGGGGATGTCGGCGGTGCCGGCGGCTGGGCCCGTGGCGATCGGGCCGGTCCAGGACTGGGTGACGGTGCCGTGGTTGACGCCCACGCCGGTGACGGACACCTCGGCGGCACTGATGCCGTAGTTGGCGGGGGCGAGGGGTGCGGGCGGCGCCGGGCGCACGGTGACGGACGGGCCAGGGGTGCGCGGGCCGGGGGCGCGCAGGCCGGGGGGCCACGGATGGCCGGGAACGCGGATCCACACCGTCTCGTCGCGGATCTCCTTGGCGGACAGCACCGCTGGGGCGAACTCGGCGGCCTCCAGGCCCGGATGCCCGTGCCGTACGACACCCTGGTGCAGGACATGGGACACGGCGAGGGAGAGGACCGCGCCGGGCGCCCCGGCCAGGGCCCGCCGCAGCGGCTCCATGTCGGCCATGCGGAAGGCGGTGTTGAGGTCCGCGCCGACCCAGCCGGCGCCGTGGCGGGCGACCTCACCCGCGTGGACGGCGACCCGCAGCCGCATCTCGCGGTCACCGGTGTGGTTCCGGGCGTGCTCGCGCAACTCGCGGACGAGAGCGCGGACGAAGCCGCCGAGGAGATCGGTCTTGGGCACGGTGCCGGGGACGAGCAGGACGAGCGCGTCGCCCCGGTCCTCCGACGCGGGCTCCGGGATACCGGCGGTTTCGATCGCGCGGGCCACCACGGCCCGCAACCGGTCACGGAGCCATACCTGGTCCGGATCGGTGCGTCGGCCGAAGCCCTCGATGTCCAGGATGACGATCAGGACGTACTGGGCGGGGTCGTACTGTGCCGGGTCGTACTGTGCGGGGTCGTGCTGCGCGCGGGATCGCGGCGCTGTGGAACTCACCATGGCGCACAGAGATATCGCACAACTGACCTACGTACAGTGTCAGTTGACACTCTCGTGATACTTCTGCGGCGGCTGTTCGCGGCTGCGCCGTACCGCCTTCACAGGCCGTCAGTCGCCGGTCCAGCGCCGCAGTGCCCCCGGGTCCGGTACGACGGTGGCCCCCCGGGCGGTGCTGACGAGTCCCGCGGCCTGCAGCTGACGCATCGTGCGCGCCACGGACTCGCGGGAGGTGCCGGCGGCGCCCGCGAGCTCCTGTTGGTTGATGAGCACGACCACGGCGTTCGACAGCGGATCGGACACGGGCTCGCCGTGGCACAGCGCGAGGTCGGCGAGGACACGGGCGATCCGGGCCGCGGCCGGGTAGGCACCGTGTTCGGCTCGTAGCCGGTCCGACTGCCGCAGCCGCCCGCTGACGCCGCGCAGGACCGCGAGGGCCAACGGCCCGTGATCCGCCAGGAGTCGACGGAAGCGTTCGGCCCCTACCGTCACGCCCCGGCCGGCGCGGATCGCGGTGACGGTCCCCGAGCGGACGCCACCGTCGACGCAGGCCAGCTCGCCCAGCAGTTCACCCGGGCCCCGCACCGCGAGCACGCTGGAGTAGCCGTTGGCGGTGTCCGCGGTGACCTTCACCAGGCCGGTCTCGACGAGAAGGACGTCCTCGGCTCCGGAACCCTCCCGCATCAACCGTTCCCCGCGTTCCCAGTCGCGCCGCCCGCCCGCGCCCCGGATGAGATTCAGCTCGTCCTCGGTGAAGGGACTGCGATCCGTCACGCCCACCTCCGTAGCCGTTGGTGGCTCCGGACCCTAGCGACGGTGACGCCGTCCGGCCACCGGAGAAGGGTGGCCGGACGGCGTCACGTTCGGTGCGGAGCGGGGGCCGCTAGGAGAGCGTGCCCGCGCCCGTCGTGCCGGTCAGGTCGGTGAGGAGGTTGGTGACCGTGGTCTGGAGACCGGCGGTGAGGGCCGGGGTCCAGTTGACGGTCGTCTTCAGCTTCTTGGAGCTCGCGGCGTTGTACGCGGCGACGATGTCGGTGGCCTTGCCGTTGACGATGTTGCCGGTGCCGGCGAGCGAGCCCGTGCCGTCGCCGCTCAGCAGCTTGGCGACCTTCGCGTCGGCGGGGATCTTCCAGACGTTGCGCTCGGCGACGACCTGGGCCTTGGCGCGGGAGTCGATGCTGTACTTGGGGGCGTAGCCGTTGACCGTGGTGGTGTCGTAGACGTTGTTGTAGAGGTGGATCTGGCCGATGCGGGCCAGGGGAGCCCGCTGCACGATCCCCTTCCACAGGTTGTGGTGGATCGTCACGCGCAGCTTGCCCGTGCTGTCGGTGTCGCTGGAGCCGATCAGCATCGTCTTGTCGTGGTTGAGGAACTGGTTGCGCTCGACGGTCACCAGGTCGGAGCCGTTGGTGATGTCCAACGCGCCGTCGTGGACCTGGTACTTGCGGCCGAAGTGGGTCGCCTCGGTCTTGTCGAAGGTCGGCGCGTCGGTGAACGTGTTGTGGTCCGCCCAGACGTTGGTCGCGCCGCGCAGCGTGACGGAGTCGTAGTTGGAGTTCCACTCGCCGGCCGAGCCGTCGGTCGGGTCCCACTGCGGGAAGCAGTCCTGGGTGTCCGCGAAGGTCAGGTTGCGGATGATGACGTTCTTGACGTTCTGGACCAGGACGCTGCCGCCGAGGATGCCGGCCTTGGTGCCGGGGACGCCCACGATGGTGGTGTTGGAGGGGACCCTGAGGACGATGTTCTTCTTCTGCTTGTCCTGAGCCGCCTTGCGGGCGGTCTCCTGGGTGCCCGACGGGACCTTCTTGCCGTACTTCGCGGGGTCGAACGCCTTCAGGTACGCGGAGAGCGAGTAGCCGGTGCCGGCGGCGTAGTCCGCGCAGGTCAGCTTCTTGCCGGAGTCGTTGGTGTTGGCGTCGATCGTGCCCTTGACCTTGATGATGCGGGGCGTGGTGTCGGTGGCGGAGCCCAGCGCCTTCACCAGTTCCGCGCGGGTCGACACCGTGAAGGTGTGCGCCGCGTCGGCCTTCGCGCCGCCGGTCGTACCGGAACCGGACGCCGCCCAGCCGTCCTTGGCGGGCAGCACCTGGTGGTACAGGTCGGTGGGGCTGGCGCTGGCGTTCATCACGAGGACGCCGGCGCCGACCGCGGCGGCCACGGCTGCGGCGGAGACCACGAGGGTCCGCCGCTTGCGGAGGGACCGGCGGTGGGACGGGCGCGGGGAGGCAGAGGCCACGGATGAGTCCTTACGTAACGTACGTGGTTCGGGAGAACACGTGGTTCGTGTGGAGCCCCCGTGAAGGGGGTTCCGACTCATGTGTGGTCGCAGGTTTCTGAAAGGTTGCCGCCCCGATTCCAGGAATTTTGAAAGGAGTTGGCGGCCGCCCTGTGCAAGCGACGGCCGCCGTTCAAGGACGGGGTCCCTGGGGTGCCGGAGGCTTTACGGGTTCGGCGGGAGCGGCAGCGCTGCTTCCAACGGGGTCCAGCCCTCGTCCCACACGAAGTTGTTGCCACTCGTGTCGCCGTGCGTCTCCCAGATGGCGCCTGCCGTGGTCACCACCTTGACCCAGGTGTCGCGGCCCTGGGACGAGATGGAGATGGCGCAGGCGGTCGCGGGGAAATTGACGGCCACACCGGGGGGCAGGTCGTTGTCCGTGAGGTCTTCCCACACGTAGGCACCCGGCGGCAACGGGTTGACCGACCGCTGCCCCACATACGCCCGCCCGCCGGTGAGCACGGCGGTGAACTCCTCCGAGCCCGCGGGGAGGTAGCTGTCGATGTCGGAGCACGGCCCGGGGTCACCCTGAGGACCCTGCTCACCAGGGTCGCCCTTCGGTCCGGGCGGTCCGGGCGGTCCGGGCGGTCCGGGGGGCCCGGGCGGACCCGTCGGGCCGACCTTGCACTTGTCGAGGTGGACGGCGCTGCCCGTCTCAGCCCCGGCCTCGGCCTTGGGGTGCGGCTTCGGCTTGCGGCAGGGGTCACCCGCCGGCGCACCCGCGAGCGAGGCGGTGCCCGCCTCCGTGCCGGCGGCACGCGGCGTCGCGGCAGCGGGGTTCGCGGCACCTCCGACGAGGAGGGCGAAGGCGGCGAGGGCGAGGGTGCTGCCGACAAACCGGGCACCACGCACCGGGAACGGGCCCCCCAGTGCGGCCCGCCTTCTGGGTTTAGAGCTCATGCACTGCTCCTTGATCGATCAGTTCGACGATGTCGGGAAGCGGTCGAAGCTTCCCTGGACGGCATCGGATCAGGAAGGCAGCGTCTTGAGGCCCCAGCGGCATGATTAACGGATCAGCCCAACACCGTTACGCCGATGGCCGCGTACACACGGGCGAATCGTGGGCTACTTGATGTGGTCCATCACCTCCTGGAACTCCTTCGTCGGGGAGAACTCGACGAGCTCGACGTCCTCCAGGGCTTCGGGTGCGTGGCCGGGGGACCAGTAGTAGGCCTGACCCGCCTCGTAGTAGTCCTCGCCTTCCTTGGTGCGCATCCTCAGTCGGCCGCTGACGACCTGGCCCCAGTGGGGGCACTGGCACAGGTCGTCGGGGAGGCCCTTGAGCGCCGGGGACATGTCGGTGCCCTGGGGGAGCTTGATGAAGGCGACGGACATACCGCCGCCGATCTCCTGGATGCGTACCTCAAGACCGTCGCCCTCGATCACCACGGGGGCTCCCGTCCGCGTGACTGCCGTCATGATTCCTCCACGACCGGATCACCGCGGGGTCTGTGCGATCTCCGCTTCTCCATCCAGTCTGCGCCCCTCACGCACACACCTCGAATCGGGGTGACATGCGTCACGACCGAATTGCACCCGATGGAACCGATCAATCCGTTTCAGCAAAGCGACAAATGGCGCCCCTCGAAGCCTCATCCGGCATTTGTCGCACAGGCGGCGAATCCAACTGATCGTCCGGAGCGACGACTCCTGTTCCGACGCCGTCGGAGCAACGGCTTTCTGCCTGGTCCCAGGGCGGGTTCGGGCACTCGGGGGCACGCGGCGGCCCGCCGGACGCGTACGCCCCGGCTCCCTCGGCAGGCCTCGTCGACGCGTCCCGGGGGCAGCACACGTGTTCGTTGCCCGGTGCGGCGAGGGGTCCCCATAATGACCGGGCTCACCAGGGCCACGGCCTGCCAAGGGGTCGATTGCGTCGAAGTCGGACCATTCAGTGAGGCCACGTATGACACGCACGAGACGAACGAACAGTCACCGCCGTAGGACGAAACGGTCGGCGGCGCGGCAGCCCAGGACGACACGCCGGAAGATAGCCGTCGCCACCGCCTTCGTGGTGGCCGTGGGCGCCGTGGGCATCCCCACGGCCGCGTGGGCCGGCGGGGTCGGGCTGGGCGACTGGAGCAACGTGGCCTCCTCCTGGTGGGGAGGGGAGAAGCGGGAGCCGGCTCCGGCCACGCCGTCGCGCACACCCTCCGCGTCCGCGACGCCCTCCACCGAGAGCGCCCCGGAGACTCCGGAGAGCTCTCCGAGCCCGTCGCGTTCCAAGGCCAAGGCGAGCGCGTCCCCCTCCAAGTCCGCCGAGCCGAAGCCCAAGCCCACCCCCGAGGCCGCCGACACCCCGGCCAGGACCACGCCGCCGCCGAGCGCCCCGAAGGCCACCCAGGCGGAACGCGCCCCCGCGACCTCCGCCGGCAGCGCGGCCTCCGGTCCCACGGCCCAGGTGCTGAGCCTGGTCAACGCCGAACGCGAGAAGGCCGGTTGCTCGCCGGTGACCGTGGACGCCAAGCTGACCAAGGCCGCCCAGGACCACAGCCAGGACATGGCCGACCACCGGAACATGTCCCACACCGGCTCCGACGGCTCGGACATGAGTGAGCGGCTCTCCCGTGTCGGGTACGCCTTCCGTTCGGCGGGCGAGAACGTCGCCGCCGGGTACGGCACCGCCGAGAGCGTCATGGACGGCTGGATGAACAGCCCCGGCCACAAGGCGAACATCCTCAACTGCGGTTTCAAGGAGATCGGCATCGGCCTGGCCCAGCCGGGCAACTACTGGACCCAGAACTTCGGGACACCCGCGTAGTCACCGAGGCAGGAGCGGCACCGTCCCGGCAACCGGGTCACCCGACGGTGCCGCTACCGGCCCCGGTCGCCGCCCCCGCCCGGACCGCCCCCGAAGCCGCCCTCCGGGGCCTCGCCCGCCGTGGCCGTGGCGATCTTCTCCGCCGAGCCGAGCGTGCCGGAGCCGGCCAGGCCGCCGGTGTCCGAGCCGGAGGTGGAGCCGCCGGAGTACACGCTGTACTCCTCGCCGCTCTTGATCCCGGCGCCCGCGTACACGACGTTCTGGATGGTCTTCGAGGTGACGTACGACGCCACGACCTCACCGTCCGCGTCGACGATGTGCAGGGTGGTGCCCGCCTCGACCGACGCGTCCAGGGTCGCCGACAGCCAGCCCTGTTCCGACTCCTCGTCCGGTGCGACGACCATGCCCGCGCTGCCGGCCGCGAGCAGTGTGCCGCCGCTGACGGTGAAGCTGCCGTTGACGTCGAGCGCCCCGTTGCCGCCCGTCTCGGGGCCGTTGACGACGATCGTGCCGCCCGTGATCTCGGCGGTTCCGTTGGAGTCGAAGCCGTCGCCCTGGGAGTTGAGGACGAGCGTGCCGCCGGTGACCTTGGCGGTGTAGTCGCCGACCTCCATGCCACCGCCCCCGCCACCGGGACCACCGCCCCGGCCGCCCTGCGCGTTCGCGTCCTCCTCGGACGTCGCCTCGCTGCCCGACGCGTTGACCCCGTCGTCGTTGGACGTGACGTTCGACGTACCACCCCTGACCAGGATGTCCTTGCCCTCCAGGCCCTCGTTGGAGCCGGTGATGTCCAGGGTGCCCCCGCTGATGACCAGGTCGCCCTCGGCGTGGATGCCGTCGTCGCCGGCCGCGAGGGTGACCTCGGCGCCGTTGAGGTGGACGGCCGCGTCGCCGTGCAGCGCGTCGGCGGAGGCGTCCACGTCGACCGTGCCGCCCTCCAGCACGGTGATCACTCCCGACTTCAGACCGTGCGCCGAGGTGTCGTCGGAGGCCTCGGCCTTCACCGTCAGCTCACCGCCGGTGACGACGAGGTCGGTCGCGGCGTCCACGGCGTCACCGTGCGCGGTGACGGAGACCGTGCCGCCGTCGACGACGATGTAACCGGCGTCCGCCTCGTCCGCGTTGTCGGACTTCAGCCCGTCGCCCTTCGCCGTCACGGTGACCGTGCCGCCGTTCACGACCAGGTAGTCCTTGCCCCGGATGCCGTCGTCGGCGGCCTCGACGGTGATGTTCCCGCCCTCGACGACCAGACCGTCCTTGCCGGCGATGGCGTCGTTGCCGTTCCCCCGCACGGTCAGCGCGCCGTCGCCGCCGATCGTCAGGTCGCCCGCGCTGTACAGGGCGGCGTTCGCCTCGGCGTCCTCGGCGTAGGAGTCGGTGTCGCTCAGCTTGTTCTCGCTGCCGTCCGCGAGGACGACGACCAGCCGTTCGGCCTCGGTCGCGGCGATGGCCGCCCCGGAGGAGCTGGAGATGTCGACGCCGTCGAGGACCAGCTTCACGGTCGCCTCGGGGGCGGTGACGACGATCTGCCCGTCGTCGAGGGACCCGCTCAGCACATAGGTCCCGGCGGCGGTGATGGTGACGGTGGACCCGTCGACATCCACGCCCTTGCCGTCGGCGGAGGCCGAGTCGCCCTTCAGTTCGATGGCGACAGCCGCCGACTCCTCGGCCTTCCCGTACTCGGTGTCGCCGTCCTCGGCGTGCGTCTCCTCGTTGTCGGCGAGGACGGCCGCCGCGTTCCGCGTGCCGTCCACGGCGGCCGCCGCACTCGCGCTCGCGCTCGTCGAGGAGTCGGACGACGCCGAGCCGGAGTCGCTCCCGGCGGAGCACCCGGCCAGCGCGGCGGTCGCAAGGACGAGGGAGGCGAGGGCGCCCGCGGTCTTCGTACGCAGCCCGCGTGCCCTTCTGCGCCACGCGGTCCACGAGTTCCTCGCATTGCTCGAGTTCCTCCCGTTGCTCATGTTCCTTGCGTTCCATGAGTGCCTACGGATGTTCATGCGGGGCTCCCGTTCAGTGCCGGTGCGGTGGGGAAGTGGCGCCGCAGAACGGGCAGCCAGCGGTTGGCGGGCAGGTCGGGCCGCAGCGCGGCGAGCCCGGTGCCGTACTTGGAGACCGGACAGGGCCGGTGCCTGAGCGACCACAGCAGCCGGTCCGCGCTCGATCCGGCGCGGCCCGCCTTGGTCTCGACGATGGTCCGCTCGGGGGTGCGCAGTGCGGTCCCGTCGGGCAACGCCCAGGTCAGGTCGGTGTCGAGGGTGACCCGGCTGCCGCTGCCCGGCAGGAAGAGGGTGGTGCGGAGGTAGCGGGTGGTCAGCGCCGGCACCAGGCGGAAGCCGTGGGAGTCGATGCCCGCCGCGCGGAGCACGTCGTCGACGTACGCCCGCGCCTCGGGGCCCAGCCGCCCCGGCTCCCCGTCGTACGGGACCCGCTGCTTGACGGTGGTGCCGCGCGGACCGCGCGTCTTGACCTCCAGGAAGTGCTGCCCGGAGGCGAGGTAGGTCCGTATCCGCAGCTTGAAGCGGCGTCGGCGGCGGTGGGCGGCGGCCAGATAGCCGGCCATGTCCGGGGTGTCGAAGTACACGGACCGGTACGCGAACCGCCGCTCACCGTCGACCTCCAGGACCTGCACTCCCCCGGTCTCGACTTCGCTCGACCGGGAGGGGCCCCCACCGTCCAGTCCGCCGACCACGAGGGGCAGGTCGGTGAGGGGCAGCATGTACTTGCGGTCCAGCCGGGTCAGCAGTTCGGCGCGGTCGACGAGTTCGTCGAGGCCGATGGGGCGCAGCGCCCCGACCACGGGGGCGACGGAGTCCAGGGCCGTCATGCCCGGACCCCCTCTGCCCGCTCGACCCGGCCGCCGGCCTCTCGCGGTGCGCGCGAGCCCCCACCGGTGACGACGTACCGGACGTCGACCAGCGTCATGTCGTTGACCAGGTCGACGCTCTGCACGGAGAGGTTCACCACCCGCCCGCCGAGCAGTACTTCGAGGTGGGCGCGCAGGGCGTCCTCGTCGGTGTAGGCGGCGTCGAGGCGGAGACTGCGCTGCCGGTAGCGGCCGAACAGCCGGGGGTGGTCGCCGACGTACATCGTGGCGACGATCAGTGCCATGAGCAGCATCGACAGGACGTTGACCTGCTCGGGCAGCCCGGCCAGCAGACCGAGGGCGAGCGCGGAGAAGTAGTACGCGATCTCGTGCTGGGCGATCTCGTTGGACCGCAGCCGGATGATCGACAGGACGCCGAACAGCCCCATGCCGAGGCCGATGCCGACCGACGACGAGCTGAGCGTCATCGCCACCGCGAGCACGCCGACGTTGACGCCGAGGAAGGCGGCGATGAGGTCCCGGCGGTGGTGGCGCGGGAAGTAGACCGCGAAGGTCAGCACGGAGATGGCGGCCAGATCGGCGACCACGAGAAGGGTCTGGTCCATGTCAAAAGACAATCGGGGGTCGACCTTTGAGGACCCTTTGCCTTCCCTTAACTGAACTTGAGAAGTTCCACCGGCCAACGGAGGGTGAACCCGGCACCCGGCGGTGTGCCCCACGCTCGCCCCCTCCGAACAGTCCCTCTCGACGGGCGCCCACCTGCACGTCACGGTGCAATGGCTGCCGAAACCCGGACGCGCTCCGAATCCCCCGATGGGGTGGCAGAAGATCCCCTGACCCCCGGCCGGTCCTCGCCCTGTCCTACAAGTAGCTGCGCCGGTAAGGCAGTTGGAGCGGTTGGAGATTCGGAGCAGAAGGAGGCACGAGTGGTGCGACGGGACAGGGCGCGGACGATGGCCGCGGCGACCGCGGCGGCGACGCTGGCGCTCGCTCCGGGGGCGGCTCAGGCAGCCGGCCCCCGGCCCACGGTCGTGGAGACGGTCACGGCGACGGCGGCGGCCACGGCGACGGGGGTGACCGGTGCCGGGTCGGTGTCGGCCGCATCGAAACCGGAGGTCAGAGGCTTCCTGACGGTCGTCAACCAGGCACGGGCGGAGGTCGGCGTCCCCCCGCTGGTCTGGGACGAGTCCGTCGCCGCGCAGGCCCGCTCCTGGACGAGGCTGCGGGTCGCCGACTGCGAGCTCGTCCACTCGAACAGCCGGTACGGCGAGAACCTGGCCAAGGGGTCCAGCCCCCGCTACTCGCTGGCGGACGCGGCCCGCCTGTGGCTCGACGAGAAGTCCGACTACGACCGCCCCTCCAACTCCTGCGTCAACGACCGGGAATGCCTCCACTACACCCAGCTGGTCTGGCGCGGCTCGACACGGGTCGGCGCGGCCAAGGCGAGGTGCGGGAACGGCTGGACCTACGTGGTGGCCAACTTCGACCCGCCGGGGAACTGGGTGGGCCGACGGCCGTACTGACCGGGGAATGACCGCCGGGGCCGTGATAATCCCCTCATGGCCCCACCCCCCAGCCCACCCCCGCCCCCACCTCTGCACGAGGCCCGCGCGTGAGTGATCCCCCCGAGCAGCTTCGCGACCTTCCCGAGCAGCTGCGCCATCTCCTCGACGACGTGCTGGCCGTCGGCGCCCCCTACGGCCTCGCTCTCACCGGTGATCACGCGGCGCAGGCGCACGGTCTGGTCGAGGCGCGGCCGCCCGGCCGGGACCTGGAGACGGCGACGGAACACGCGGCGCCGATGGAGCGGATCGCGGCCACGGCCCGGGCGGGTCTGGCGGAACGCGGCTGGCTGGTGCGCGCGGTGGAGACGACCCCGCTCTCCGCCCGTCTCATCGTCACCGACCCCACCACGGCCGAGGAACGCACCCTGGACCTCCTGAAGGAGACCCTCTGGCACCCGCCGGTGGAGACGCCTCTCGGCCTCACCCTCTCCCTGGAGGACGTGGTCGGCACGAAGGTCCGGGCGGTGGCCGACCGGGGCACGGCCCGCGACCTGATCGCCGTGCACGCGGCCACCGCCCACTGGACCGCCGTCGAGTTGGAGGAGCTGGCCCGACGCCACACCTCCGCCACGTCCACCGCCTTCGACCTCGCCGACCTCCAGTCCCGGCTGGAGGGCACCGAGTGGCTCGACGACCGGGAATTCGCTCGCCACGGCCTGGACGGGGACGCCATTCTGGGACTGCGTCGCTGGGCCCAGACCTGGGCCGACGACATCGCGGAACGCCTCCTGGAGGAGGAGGCGTTGGCGTCCCCACCGGAGGAGGAACCCGAGTGAGCAGGAGACGGTACGTCGCCCGGGGCGTCCCCGGCGGCTACCGCATCTACGACAACCGCCGCCGCGGCTGGTGGGGCGACCTCTACGAACACTGCCCGGACGACCTCCTCACCGAACTGAACGGCAAGAAGGACCCGGGCCGCCTGGGCCTCCTCCAAAAACGCTACCGAACCCTGAAACGCTAGCTCCGACTTCGGCCCGGCCCTGAACCCGGCTTCGGCCCTGCCCGCCACCTCGGCCCCGGCCCCGGCCCGGCCTCAGGTCACCGCCGTGATCACCACGACCGTCGTCACCATCGTCGCCGCCGTGAGGGCCGCCGCCGTGGCCGCCGCGGTCTCGGCCATCCGGCGGAGTGCGGGGTCGGCCCAGTGGCGGTCGGCGATCTCCGCCATGCGCCGCCGGGCCGGGGAATCCTCGCAGTCGGCGTCAGAGAAGACGAGGGTCTGCAGGTCACCGTGGTGCAGGAGGCTGATCAGGGCGGCGGTGCGCGGGTCGGGATCGGCACCTTCCAGCACCACCTCCGTCAGGCGCCCCCGCAGGGCGGACTCCACCGTGCCGTCGGCCTCCGGATAACGCGTGGTGCGGAAGACGAGCAGGACCCGGCGCTTCTCCTTCCGGATCAGCCCCTTGTCCAGGACGCCCCGCAGAGCGGCCTCGTACTCCGCCGTGCTGTGCGCGTGGATCCACTTCCCGATGTCGTCCGGCAGAGCCACCTCACCCGAACCACCGGCTCCCTCGGCCCTGTCGGCCCCGTCGCCCGCCCCGGACAGCGCCCGCTCCAGCAGGGCCGCCGCCGCGATCGCGTAGGGCGTCCGCAAGGGCAGCCGGGCCTCACCCGTGGTGTCGTCGAGCGAGAGGAGGAGGATCTCCTCCCCGAGTGTCGTGGGGACAGGCGCCGAGGCGGGAGTGGAGTCGATCGACATGCTCATGATCGATACGACGCTCACGCCAGCCCGGGAGTTCCAACAATCGGGTTGAGGTCGACGCCCCCGCCCGCCCAGAATCCCCTCATGGACGACTTCCCCAGGCTCAGCCAACTCCCCTCCGCCCTGCCCGAGTTGCAGGAGGCGGCCCGTTCCGCCGGGTTCACCATGTCGTGCGAACCCCGCACCGGCAGCCTGCTCGCCACGCTCGCCGCCACCCGCCCCGGCGGCCGGATCCTCGAACTCGGAACAGGTGTGGGCGAGGGCACCGCATGGCTCCTCGGCGGAATGGACGAGACGGCGACGCTGGTCACCGTCGAACTCGATGACTCCGTGCAGGCCGTCGCCCGTGACCGGTTCGGCGCGGACGGAAGGATCAGCTTCGTCACGGAGGACGGTGGTCCCTGGCTGGAGCGGTACGACGGCGCCCCCTTCGATCTCGTCTTCGCGGACACCTGGCCCGGCAAGTTCACCCACCTCGACGCCGCGCTGGCGCTGGTGGCGCCCGGCGGCGCGTACGTCGTCGACGATCTGACGCCCGTGCCCGGTTGGCCGGAGGGTCACGGGGCGGCGGTGACCGACCTGCTCGCGGCTCTGGAGGGCCGCTCGGACTTCCGCACGACCCGGCTGACCTGGTCGAGCGGCATACTGATCGCCGTACGGATCGACGCCGCGACCGGCACCTCACCCTGACCGCCGCCGTCCGGCGCACCCGGCCCCGCGCTCGAGCCCGCGCCCCCGGCCGGCCCCGCACCCGTGCCCGCGCTCGTGCCCGTGTCCGTCCCCAACGCCGCACGGGCCTCCCGCACATGGCGCAGCCCCTCGACCGCCGTCCGCGTGACCCGCGCGTACTCGTCCGGTGTGCGGGCCCCGGTCAGCTGGGCGCGGGCGGTGCGGAGGCGTTCGGTGGCCTCGGTCAGGGACTCGGCCGCGCGGCCGCCCGCCCGGGCCTGCGCCCGTACGTCGATCCCGGCCAGGCTGCCGCCCAGCCGTACGACCCAGCGGTTGGCCTCGGCCTCCGCGTCCAGGTCGGACGGCGGACGCGGGTCCTCCACGGACCGCCGCCGCGCGACGGTCGCGACCACCGCCCCGACGATCAGCAACACTGCCACCAGCACGGCCAGCTTCATGGCCTCCTCCAGCATTCGACGTTCCGTCCCGTACAGGGCGTACATCCCGTACGGGTTCCTCATCCCGTACGTCCCATCACATCCCCTCCCCCTGTGATCGCCCATCGAGAAACCTGTGCGCCTCCTGATGACTTCCCCAGCGCGTACCCGTCCCCGGATCGCGCACACGGCGAAGGCCCGGAACCCAGGGGGAGGGGGTTCCGGGCCTGCGCCGTGCGCCGGGTCGTACGCCCGTCGGCCGCTCAGGGACGGTGTACGCGGGTCGGGGTCAGCTCGCCGAGGCGGACTCCGACGTCGTCTCCGACGCGCCCGGCTGGACGGAGTCGTCCGTGCCGGTGTTCGTGGCCTCCGGATCGACACCGAGCGTGAGAGAGCCGACGACACCCTTGGCGATGTCGCCCTTCTTGTACTTCAGCTTGAGCAGACCTCCCTGGGTGCCGCTGCCGTCGTAGATGGTGTCGTCGTCGAGGGTGGTGCGCTCCGTCGTGGAGGTCGAGTACGGCTCGACCTCGGCGGACGCGAGGACGGACTCCTCGTCGAAGAAGAACTGCCCGGTGTGGCAGGTGTTCCCGCCCTCGTAACCGGCGTCCGTCCACTCACCGTTGACGTGCACCTTGGTGTGGATGTGCACACACCGGCCCCGGTACCAGCCCGGGAAGATCGTCGTGAAGGTGACGAGGCCCTGCTTGTCGGTCTTCCAGGTGCCGCGCAGATAGCGGGTGTCACTGGTCGGCTCCTCGTGCCCGCCGCCCCCACCGCCGGCCGGAGGCTCACCGGTCGGCGGCTCACCCGTCGGCTCGCCCGAGGGCGCGCCGGTGGGGGCGGTGCCGCCGCCCTCGGAGAAGCTCTCGTAGCCCGAGTAGAGCCCGAGCGCGTCGCAGTGCCAGATGTCGACGGCCGCGTCGCGGATCGGCTCGCAGGTCCCGGAGTCGATCACCTTGAGGCGCAGGGTGAGGGGGATGCCCTCCTTGTCCTCGGTGATGTCCCGGCGGAGCTTGTCCGCGTCGATGTAGTAGGGACCCTCGGTGGTCTCCGAGGTGAGCTGGTAGCACTCCTCCCCGGCGCTCGCGCTCGTGGAGGCGAGGGGCTTGGCGCTGCCCTTCGTGGTGGTGCCCGCGCTCGCGGTCGCGACGACCGCTCCGCCCACGCCCACGGCGGCCACGGCGCCCGCGCCCGCCACGACGACCTTGCGGCGCGTCAGGTCCCGCTTGTGCTTCGGCCCCTGGGCCTTCTCGTTTCCGGTCTGGTTTCCCGTCATGGCCAGGAAATTAGGGAGCCCGACTGTCAGAGCGATAAGAAGGGGCTGTGGTTTGTCCCGCATTCCCGAGCGAAGGGAAAAGGGGCTCGAAATCGCCGTCCCTTTCGAGCCCCTTCCCGGCAGAAAATCTGGATATACCTTGCTCTACCTCACGCGCTACCCCTCGTTGGTAGCCTCCGGGTCCACGCCCACCGTGAGCGAGGCCCGCACGCCCTTCGCGATGTCCCCGCGGTCGTAGCGGAGTCTCAGCAGTCCGCCCCGGGCGCCGTTGCCGTCGTAGATGAAGTCCTCGTCGAGCGTCGTGCGCTCCGCCGTGTTCGACGCGTACGGCTCGACCTCGGCGGACGCGAGGACGGACTCCTCGTCGAAGTAGAGCTGCCCGGTGTGGCAGGTGTTCCCGCCCCCGTAACCCGCGTCCGTCCACTCACCGTTGACGTGCACCTTGAGGTGGATGTGCACGCACCGGCCCCGGTACCAGCCCGGGAAGACGGTCCTGAACGTGACGAAGCCCTGCCGGTCCGTCCGCCAGGTGCCGCGCAGATAGCGGGTGTCGTCCGTCGGCTCCTGGTGGCCGCCGCCCGGGGGCGGACCGGAGGGATCACCGCTCGGCGGCGGGGCGGTGGGGGCCGGGCCGCCTCCGTCACCGTCACCGTTGCCCATGTCCTCGTAGCCGGAGTAGACACCCACCGCGTCGCAGTGCCAGATGTCCACGGCCGCGTCGCGGACCGGCCGGCACGTCTCGGAGTCGATCACCTTGAGGCGCAGGGTGAGGGGGATGCCCTCCTTGTCCTCGGTGACGTCCTGGCGGATCTTGTCCGCGTCGATGTAGTACGGGCCCTCCATGGCCTCGGAGGTCAGCCGGTAGCACTCCTCCGAGGGACGGGGTAAGGGCGCGGAGCCCTCGCCCGCGCTCCCTCTCCGCTCTCCCGCGAAGGCGTTCGCCGCCATGGCGCCGCCGAGTCCCACCACCGCGACGGCCCCCGCCCCGGCCACGACGACCTTGCGACGCGTCACATCCCTCTGATCCGGCTGATCGGGCTGATCCGGCTGATTCTGTTGATTGGCTGCCATGCGCCGGGAAGTTAGATAAGAAACCTGTCAACGAGCTGAGAAAAGGTCCTCTTTTCCCCGGCCACACGAAAGGGACCTGAAATCGACGGACGATTTCAGGTCCCTTCCCGGAAAAACTCTTATAAAGGCTTGCCTTACTTCGGCTGCGGCTTGCGCACCGAAAGGTGCAGCTCACGCAGCCGCGCCTCCTCCAGCTCCGTCGGCGCGCCCATCATCAGGTCCTGGGCGTTGCCGTTGAGCGGGAAGGCGATGGTCTCGCGGATGTTGGGCTCGTCCGCGAGGAGCATGACGATACGGTCGACACCCGGCGCGATGCCGCCGTGCGGCGGGGCGCCGAAGCGGAACGCGCGCAGCATGCCGGCGAACTGCTCCTCGACGGTGTCACGGTCGTAGCCCGCGATCTCGAAGGCCTTGAGCATGATGTCGGGCTCGTGGTTCCGGATCGCGCCGGAGGACAGCTCGACGCCGTTGCACACGATGTCGTACTGCCAGCCGAGGATGTCCAGCGGGTCCTGGGTCTCCAGGGCCTCAAGACCGCCCTGCGGCATCGAGAAGGGGTTGTGCGAGAAGTCGATCTTGCCGGTCTCCTCGTCCTTCTCGTACATCGGGAAGTCGACGATCCAGCAGAACCGGAAGACGCCCTCCTCGAAGTGCCCGGCACGCTTGGCGGCCTCGACCCGCACCGCGCCCATGATCTTCGAGACCTCGTCGAACTCGCCCGCACCGAAGAAGACCGCGTGACCGGCGGCCAGCGACAGACGCTTGGTCAGCTCGGCGACGTTGTCCTCGGTGAGGAACTTGGCGATCGGGCCGGACAGCGAACCGTCCTCGGCGACCCGCACCCAGGCCAGCCCCTTGGCGCCCTGCTCGATCGCGTACTCGCCGAGCTGGTCGAAGAACTTGCGCGGCTGGGCCGAGACGTCCGGCACGGCGAGCGCGCGCACGTGCTTGCCGGCGAAGGCCTTGAACTCCGAGCCCTCGAAGACATCGGTGATGTCGACCAGCTCCAGCTGGGCACGCAGGTCCGGCTTGTCGGAGCCGTACTTGAGCATCGCCTCGCGGAACGGGATGCGCGGGAACGGCGAGGTGACGTGCCGGCCGCCGCCGAACTCCTCGAAGAGCTCGGTCATGAGCTTCTCGATGGGCTGGAAGACGTCCTCCTGCTCGACGAAGGACATCTCCACGTCGAGCTGGTAGAACTCGCCCGGCGAACGGTCCGCGCGCGCGTCCTCGTCACGGAAGCAGGGCGCGATCTGGAAGTACCGGTCGAAGCCCGAGATCATCAGCAGCTGCTTGAACTGCTGCGGGGCCTGGGGGAGGGCGTAGAACTTGCCCGGGTTCAGGCGCGACGGCACGACGAAGTCGCGGGCGCCCTCGGGGGAGGTGGCGGACAGGATCGGCGTCGCCATCTCGTTGAAGCCGAGCGCCGTCATCTTGTGACGGATGGCGCTGATCACGGCCGTACGCAGCATGATGTTGCGGTGCATGCGCTCGCGGCGCAGGTCCAGGAAGCGGTACTCCAGGCGCCGCTCCTCGTTGACCCCGTCCTCGGTGTTGATGGTGAAGGGGAGCGGGGCGGCCGCGCCGAGCAGCTCGACCTCGCCGACCTCGACCTCGATCTCGCCGGAGGGCAGGTCCGGGTTGATGTTCTCGGTGCCGCGCGAGACGACCTTGCCGTCGACGCGGACCGTCGACTCCTTGGAGATCTTGTCCAGCGCCTCGTAGGCCGGGGTGCCCGGGCGGGCCACCAGCTGCGTGATGCCGTAGTGATCGCGGAGATCGATGAAGAGGATGCCGCCCAGGTCGCGCCGATTGTGCAGCCAGCCGCTCAGCCGGACGTCGGTGCCGACGTCAGAGGCGCGGAGCTCGCCGCAGGTGTGGGACCTGTACCGATGCATCGTCGTTCATCCAGCCTTCGCTGATCGGGGATCTGGGTGGTGCCTCACGGCCGGTGTCTCACAGCCGATGTTTCACGTGAAACAAGCCCAAGGGTACCGGGCACCCCGAGATCACCTCCCCACCATTTAAGAGCGGCGGGCACCGTGGAGCGGCTCCCGGTCTCCGCGACGGGCACCGTGGAGCAGGCTCCCCGTCTCCGCGACGGCCGCCCCGCTGACCGGATACGCACGGTCATAGCCATGGGCAGGACCGTAAGCGGTTACTGTCGCTAGCGTCGATTGCCGTCACCTCCGTCGCCGCCGGTCGTGGTCGCTTGCCGTGCGCCCCCGGTCCCGATCGGAGCCCGGCGCAGCGCCGGTGGCACGGTCCGATCAGCTGTTCTTAGAGTGGGTCAATGCGCACTGGTGAGCCCCCGCCCACCGTGGGGGACGTCCTGTCCGCCCTCGCGACGGGACTGTGGACCTGGGACAGCGCTGCCGGAACCGTCACGTTGGACGCCGAGGCCGCCCGGCTCATGGGGCTGCCCGCCGAGCCGACGACCCTCACCCAGGCCGGGGCGCGCTCACGTCTGCACCCCGTCGACTGGAACGAGATCGTCTCGGTCGTGCAGCTCGCCGTCGTCGAGGACACCCTCGCCGAGGTGCGGATCCGGGTCATGGACGAGCGGGGTCGGGTGCTCCGTACGATCCGCAGCCGTTCCAAGCCGACCTTCGACCCGGTGCGCAAGTCCTTCGAGCTGATCGGCACCATCCAGGAGGTCACCGAGCCCTCCCCGGCGACCGCCGTCCGGGCCCCGTCCGTCACCGGCGACTGGCGGCGTTCACGCGAGGCGTTCCTGCTGGACGCGGGCCGGGCGCTGGCCGAGGCGCGGTCCACGGCCGAGGTGCTGCGGGTCGCGGCAGGCCTGGCGATGCCCGGCTTCTCGCCGGACGGACTCGCGGTCTTCGGCGTGGAGGCCGACCGCCTCACCGTCATCGGCCACCACGGGCACAACGAGGGCGACGAAGGACCCTTCACCCACATGCCGCTGGAGACGGACTACCCGGCCGCCGAGGTGGTCCGCACCGGCCGCGCGGTCTATCTCTCCTCCCCCGAGGACTACAAGGCGCGCTACCCCACGGCCTGGCCGCTCGCCGCACAGTTCGGCCGCCAGTCCTGGGCGTTCCTGCCGCTGACCGTCGCCGGCCGCACGATGGGCGCGTGGATGGCGGGCTTCACCCACCCCGTCACCTTCACCCCCGACGAGCGCTCGGTCCTGACCACCGTCGCGCGCATGCTCGCCCAGGCCCTCTCCCGCGCCGGCGCGGCCGAGACGGAGCGCGAACTGACCGACGGTCTGCAGCGCACTATGCTGCCCACGCTGGGCCCCGAGATACCCGGCATGAGCGTCGCCGCGCGGTACGTCCCCACCGGGGGCGGACTCCAGGTCGGCGGCGACTGGTACGACATGATCGCCCTGCCGAGCGGACGGTTCGCCCTGGTCATCGGCGATGTCCAGGGTCATGACGTACGCGCCGCCGGTCTCATGGGCCAGCTCCGCATAGCCCTGCGCGCCTACGCCTCCGAGGGCCACCGCCCCGACGCCGTCCTCTCCCGCGCCTCGCGCTTCCTGCACGGCATCACCGACTCCGCCGCCGACACGTACGCCGACCTGCGCTTCGCGACCTGCCTCTACGTCGAGGTCGACCCGGCGTCCGGCTGTCTCGACATCGCCCGTGCGGGGCACCCTGACCCGGTGGTCCGCATGGCCGACGGAACGGTCCTCGTCCGGCCCACCCCGGGCGGCCTCCCCCTCGGCATCGACCCCGACGCCGACTACCCCACCACCCGGCTGGTGCTGGAGCCGGGCGAGACGATGCTCCTGTGCACCGACGGCCTCATCGAAACCGGCGGCCACGACCTCGACACGGGCTGGCGCCGCATCCGCACGATTTTGGAGTCCTTCGACAGAAAGCCGGAGGAGGCCGAGGGGGGATTGGGGACCGAGGGGTCCTTCGAGGCCGAGGCTGCCGGGGAGCGGGCGGCACAAGAGCGGGGGGCGTCCTCGCCCGGGGCGCAAGACCGGGGGGCGCCCTCTCCCGGGACGGATCAGCTCGGGCCTTACCGCCCGGAGGACGAGGAACGGACAGTCGCCGCGCTGAGACCGGGCGGGCCGGAGGCGGACGGCGGTCCGGCACGGAACCAGTCGCCCGACCACGTCGAACCACCTCGCATGCCGGCACCCACGCGCACGGCGACCACCCGGGACCAGGACTCCCGAGCGCCTGGCGCGCCGAACACCGGCGAGCCCTCACCAGACCGCACCCAGCCCCCCGGCCGCACACCGGACCGCACCCAACCCGTCGGCCTCACCAGTCCTGTGGAAGCGAGCCCCCAGCCGGGCCCCCTCACCCCAGCCGCCCCCGCCGCCCTCGTCCCCGACCGGCCGGAGGCGATCGGGCTGGCGCCGGGGCGGCTGGAGGCGTTGGCCGACGCGCTGGTGCAAGGGGTGCACGGTCCCTCCTCGCACCACACGCCCGGCCCGCTCGCCGACCGGCGCGAGGACGACATAGCGATGCTGCTGCTGTGCCGGAAGAGCCAGGGCCGAGGCCGGGGCGACACCACCGCCGTACCGGCTCCCACCCGCCGCACCGCCCTGACCATCGCCCAGGCGGAGCCGGAACGCATCGCCGGCGCCCGCCAGCAGGTACGCGAACTCCTCCACGACTGGACCTGTGCCGACCAGGTCGACTCCGCCGTGCTCCTCGTCTCCGAGATGCTCACCAACGTCCTCGTCCACACCGACGCCGACGCCCTCCTCGTCGCCGAGATGACCGGCGACGGCGGCAAGCGCCGTATGCGCGTCGAGGTCACCGACGCCAGCGACGACCTGCCCCACAAGCGCCACCCCGGCGAACTCGCCTCCTCCGGACGCGGCCTCGTCCTCATGGACATGCTCGCCGACGCCTGGGGCGTGGACCCACGCGGCGACGGCAAGAGCATCTGGTTCGAGCTGTACGAGACGGCCCCACCGGAAGGCCCGCATCGCGCAGCCCCGAACCCCCTCACCCACCCATGACCGGCGGCACCACCCTCCCGTGACGGAGACGCAGCACCCGCCCCTGAACACCGAGCCGCCGACCGATCAGCGCCGCTCGTACACGATCACCCGCCGCCCCCGCGCCGCCTCGTCCGCGACCACGGTGAAGTGCTCCGCCAGCACGGCCGCCTTCGTCCGGTCCCGTCCCCCCGACAGCGGCCGGGCCGCCCCGGGCGCGTCGGTGACCAGCAGGATCCGTCGCTGCGCGAGCATCGCGGTCCGTATCCGGGCCGGGTCCGCCTCCACCCCCTTGAGCGTCCCGGACGCCGCGGGGCTCCGGGTCAGCGCGATGTCCCGCAGTCCCGCGAAGTCGCCGGGGGAGACGAGCGCGGTGTCGCGCCGCGCGGACGGGGCGAAGAGCACCGCGTCCCCTGGCTGCTTCAGGTGCCGTACGTTCACGGCCGTCGCCAGGACGTCGTCGACCCGGCTGGCGGGGGACCGCTTGGCCAGCGAATGCGGCAGCAGTGCCACCATCGCGACGGCGACCAGCACCGGGACGAGCCACGACGCCGATCTGGGGAACCCCGGCCGGACGGCCCGTACCGCCGCGCTCAGGGCCGCCCCGATCAGCAGCGCCAGGCCCAGCATGCTGAACAGGACATAGCGGTCCAGGAACAGGGGACGGATCAGGCACAGGCCGAGCAGTCCCACCTGCGGCACCGCCAGTAGCGGCAGCGCGACCGCCGCCAGCGACAGCCGCCCCACCCGCGGCCGGTCCAGCAGCGCACCCAGACCGCCGATCGTCAGCAGGACCGCGGGGCCGATCAGCATGTGCCAGGTCAGCGGCGGTATCCAGGACACCTGCTCGGCCTGGCGCCTGCTGTAAAGGATCAGCGGCAGGACCCCCACCACGGCGACCGCCGAGGCCGTCGCCCAGCGCGCCCAGGTCACGCGCGGCGCCCGCGTCCACGCCAGGGTCGCCGCATGCGCGGGCACGATCAGCAAGGAGAGCCAGTTCAGCAGCCCGCACGCCAGGATCACGCCCCCGTACGCCACCCAGCACGCCCCCGTGCCGGCCCGCCCCCGCTGGAGCGCGGTCACCAGCAGCAACGTCGAGAGGCCCGCCCCGGCCGCTATCAGCGCGTACGGGCGGCCCTCCTGGAGGTGGAACTGCACGGCCGGCAGTAACCCGAACACCAGTCCGCCACCGAGGCCTGCCCAGGGCCCGGCCAGCCGACGGCCGATGACCGTGACACAGGCCGCCGCCCCCGCCATGGCCAGCACCGAAGGCAGCCGCAGGGTCGTCGTGCCGGGTCCGAAGCAGTTGAAGAGGGCGTGCATCAGCAGGTAGTAGGCCCCGTGCACGACGTCGACCTGCCCCAGCATGTGCCAGATCTCGGCGGTCGACCGCCGCGCCACCTGCCAGGTCGCGGCCTCGTCCCGCCACACGCTGTGCTGCCGGGACAGCCCCCACAGACCGAGCGCGAGCGTCCACAGCACCGGAGCCGACCAGACCGGCAGCCGCCGTAACGCCGTCGCGGCCGCCGAACGAGCCGCCGTGACGGTCGCGCACCCCCTCAGGAACGACAGCGCGGGCGCGCTCAAGCGAGCGGAGAAGGGCCGGACGGACGTCGGGATCCTCGGGATCCATCGTCGTGGAACAGCCTGCGCATGGTGTCTCTCCCCGTTCCCCTGCGTATGCGGCGGGGGAACGGGCAGAACTGAGCCCGCCCCGGCCGATGGCCGGGGCGGAACCGCGTGGTGCTCTCTCCCCCATGAGAGCCACCCGCTCCGGAGGTCAGCCGAAGGGGTGGACATGCCAGAACCTACGCGGTGGAGACAGTGCTCATCCAGGCGTCGACCGGGTGTGCATGATCACCCGGCGCAGAGTGAACCCGGACGACGCCGGTGGCCCGATTGGCGAGGACGAGCCGCTTTTGCCCTGCGATGAGCCCTTGCTACAGCCCCTCGGGGGTCATCCCGTGAACCGCCGGGATCGTCCCCAGCCGGCCCTTCTGGAAGTCCTCGAACGCCTGCTGGAGTTCCTCGCGGGTGTTCATGACGAACGGGCCGTAGTGGGCCATCGGCTCACGGATCGGCTGTCCGCCGAGGAGCACGATCTCCAGGTCGGGCGCGTGGGAGTCCTGCTGCTCGTCCGCGCGGAAGGTGATCGAGGAGCCCGCGCCGAAGACGGCCGTCTGACCGATGTGGATCGGCCGCCGGTCCGCACCGACGCTGCCACGCCCGGCGAGGACGTAGGCGAGCGCGTTGAAGTCCTCGCGCCACGGCAGGGTGATCTCCGCACCCGGCGCGACGGTCGCGTGGAGCAGGGTGATCGGGGTGTGGGTGATGCCCGGCCCCTGGTGGCCGTCCAGCTCACCGGCGATGACGCGGAGGAGCGCGCCGCCGTCGGGGGTGGTGAGCAGCTGCACCTGGCCACCGCGGATGTCCTGGTACTTGGGGGACATCATCTTGTCCCGGGCCGGGAGGTTCACCCACAGCTGGATGCCGTGGAACAGGCCGCCGGACATGACGAGGGACTCCGGCGGCGCCTCGATGTGGAGGAGGCCGGAGCCGGCCGTCATCCACTGGGTGTCGCCGTTGGTGATGGTGCCGCCACCGCCGTGGCTGTCCTGGTGGTCGAAGATCCCGTCGATGATGTAGGTGACGGTCTCGAAGCCGCGGTGGAGGTGCCAGGGGGTGCCCTTGGGTGAAACCAGTTGGGGGGTCAAAAAATCGGCTAGAGTCCCCCCATGATCAGACCAGGGGTGGTGACCGGCATGGACATCCATGCAGGTGTCTATGGGCGTCAGTCCGTGGGGCGCGCCAACAAGTCCGAGGTCAGCACGGTCACGCAGCGCGCGGCGGGTGTGGCCGAGGCAAAGCGTCGCGGGGCCGTCAGCATCACCGAGTACGAGGACCTCGGCATATCCGCGTTCACGGGCGACGGCCGCCCGGACTTCGACCGGTTGATCAAGGACTGCCAGGACGGCCGGATCAACCTGATCATCGTCTACTACATCAGCCGCCTGTCGCGGATGGATCCGCTCGACGCCATCCCCATCGTCACGGAACTGCTCAACCTCGGCGTGACGATCGTGAGCCTCACCGAGGGCGAGTTCCGCAAGGGCAACCTGATGGACCTGATCCATCTGATCCTGCGGCTCGACGCGGCTCACAGCGAGAGCAAGAACAAGAGCGACGCGGTGCGGGGCGCGAAGAAGACGGCTCGCGAACTCGGTGGCTATGTGGGCGGCAAGCCTCCGTACGGCTTCCGCATGGTGCCCGCAACGCGAACGACGCCCGACGGCAGGCCCGTCGTGGTCCATGTCCTGGAGCACGATCCCGACGAGGTGCCCGTGATCCAGGACATGTGGGCGCGGATCAAGGAGCACAAGGACATGCCCTACCAACCGGGAGGTGGGCGCCGACACCCGGGCTCTCTCACGGGCATCTGCGCCCAGATGACCGCCGACGGAGTCCCGACGAAGGGGCAGCGGGTCGGCAAGAAGACGAAGGACAGCGTCTGGGATCCGAAGACGGCTATGCGCATCCTGCGCGACCCTCGCATCGCGGGCTATGCGGCGACCCCGGTGTACAAGCGCCGGGAGGACGGCAAGCTGACGAGCACCATCGAGAGCTACCGCATCGAGCGCGACCCCGAGGCCATGAAGCCGGTCCAGGCGTACCCGCCGATCATTTCGCCGGACGATTGGCATGAGCTGCAGAAGTGGCTCGATGGCAGAGGCCAGGGCAAGGGCCTGTCGCGCGGCCACGCCGTCCTCTCCGCCATGGACGTCCTGTTCTGCGACTGCGGCGCGGTGATGACATCGCACCGGGCCACCACCCCCAACAAGGCTGCGTACCGCTGCCGCCGACGGAGGGCGCTGCCGGGCCAGCACGAGGGCGAGTGCACCATCAGCATGCAGACCCTGGACCTGTACGTGGCACGGCGCATCTTCGCCCTCATCCAGACCGCCGAGGACGACCCCGAGACGGCGGTCATTCTCGCCGAGGCTGCCCGTCGGTACACGGCCCAGACAGAGCAGCCCGAGATCGTGGGCGAACGCCGCAGTCTCGTCACCGAACGCGCTGATGCCAAGCACGCGCTGGAAGAGCTATACGACCGGGAAGAGGCTGGCGACTACGACGACCCCGTCGGACGGCGCCGTTTCCGGGAGCGCAGGGAACGGCTCCTCGGTCGCATGGAGAGGGCGGAGGCCCGTCTCGCCGAGTTGGAGGAGGCGGCGACGCCGACGCTCCCGATCCACCTGTGGCTGCCCTTGGGCGCGGGAGACGTCGATCCGGTGGGCGAGGGGTCGTGGTGGGAGGCCGCGACGACCCAGGAGCGCCGGGACTTCGTCAAGTTGTTCGTGCGCCGGGTCACGGTCACCAAGGCGTCCGGTGCGGGAAGGTCGACGCCTGTCGAGAAGCGAGCAACGGTCGAGTTCGTACGGCCGGAACAGGCCGAGGGCGATGGTGCAGAGGCCAACGAATCGCGGCAGAGGGAGGCGTTGGCAGAAGCGGTCTGACCTGCTGCTGACCCGAGACGAGCGGGGGAGAGTACACCCACATCGCCGGTTAGGAAAACCGGCGATTCTCCGGAGCATTGACGGTGTCCTCGGGGGCGCCGGGCAGCCGCGTCGCTGCTCCGGCGCTCCTGCCCCCATCCATCAGGAGCCGTCTCTTGCACAACCCCTCGCCCAGCCCTTCCGCCACTTCGCCGACCGACGGTGATTGTTCCGGCCAGGGTCGCCGGCACCGCAAAACCGCGACAAGTGAGTGCATCCACCCGCGCACCGCTCGCCGCCAGCGACTCGACACCCCTCGTACGTGCTCGCTGGCCAGGGCTTCCGAGCCCGTCGTCGGCGACTGCGACTTCGGCCGCGTCGTCGACGGCAAGCTGCTCGCCCAGCCGGTCTGGCGCCTGCTCACGGTGTCACCCCAGGCGGCGGAAAGCATCGCAAGCGTGCTCGGAGCCGAGCCGCAGCGGCGATTGGCCAACAGCTCCGAGCAGTTCGAAGTCATAGCCGAAAAGGCCAGTCTCCGAGTCGTCATCGAGAATCCAGGCAGGCTTACGGCGCAGATGAAGCTGTGGGACTCCCGCGGCCTGGCGCACCACTGCGACGGGCGTGTGTTCCTGGCCCCAGAAGCTGGTGCAGGTCACCCCTGCGGGTGCCCGCCCGACATGGCTGAGCGCAGGGCACGGGCCAGGCACGGCCAGGGGCCGCAGCCGGTCACGACTCTTCTGTTCCGCCTGGCCGGATGTCCTGGCCTCGGCTCGTTCCGCTTCAGGTCCTCCTCCTGGCGCTTCGCCGAAACGGTGGAAGGAATACGCACTCAACTGACCGCGGTAGGTAACCCTGTACTTTGCGAACTCGCGATCCGAACAGTCGAGTTCACCACCCAAAACGGCCGCCGCGTCTGCTACCACAAGCCCGTCGTGAAAGTGCTCGGCCCCTGGGTGTCCAGCACTGCGGTGGGCCTCGCCGCCTGAGTCGCGTATCCGGACGAATCCAACCCTCGTAGCGGGCCCCTGCCTGTGCGCAACCCAGGAGCGCTATGGAAGAGATCTTCCCCAACCTGCAGAACACCACGAAGGCCACTTGGCCGCCGGTCGCCATTCCCGGCCAGACGACGCTGTCGCTCGGATCGAACCCAGACGGAGACCCCGCCGGTCCCCAGGGCGGGGACGGCGCTGCTGGACCTGCCGGTCCCCACGACTCCGGTCCCGGGGACCGGGCCACCACGGTTGATCCGCTGCCTAGCTCAGCGAGCCATGGCGGTCCCCTATCCGGCCTGGGGACCGCACGCGGCCCCGAAACAACGGACGCCAGGGACCGGTACCCGGAACAGACGGGGACCGCACCCTCGACGATCACCCCCGCCCGGGCTGAGGATCTGCAGGTCAGCGCCCTGCTGAACGGTCCCGGCAGCGCAGACCCAGCTGGTACGGACGGACCGGAAGTCGGGGACCGGGCGGAGACTTTCGGTCAGCCGAGCCCCAGATCCGGTCCCCGAGTTCCGGTCGCGCGAACCACGAATGGGGATCACCGTGGGGACGGTCCCCACGGCACTTCGGGGACCGAGATCCGCGACGACGGGTCGGGTAGCGGGGACCGCGCCTGTGCCAGCGGTGAGGCAGGCGACGAAGGCGCCGTGCTCCTGGACGAGTTGCGGGCGGCGATCGGCAAGTACGTGGTGCTGCCCAGCGAGGAGGCGCTGACCGCGGCCACCCTGTGGGTGGCGGCCACGCACACTCAGACGGCTCTGCAGCATGCGCCGCGTCTGGCGGTGGTGAGCCCGACGAAGGGCTGCGGCAAGTCCCGGGTTCTGGACGTGCTCCACGAGACCGTGCACCAGCCGATGATGACGGTGAACACCTCCCCGGCGGTCATCTTCCGGGTCATCGGCAAGAACCCTCCCACCCTGCTGGTGGACGAGGCGGACACCATATTCGGCCCCAAGGCGAGCGGTGACAGTGAGATCCTGCGCGGCCTGCTGAATGCCGGGCACCAGCGCAACCGGCCCGCCTGGCGGATCTCCGGTCCGGACCACAAACCGACCCCGTTCCCCACCTTCGCCATGGCTGCCATCGCAGGGATCGGCGACCTGCCGGACACGGTCATGGACCGGGCGGTCGTGCTGCGGATGCAGAAGCGCAAGCCGGGCGAGAAGGTCGCCCCTTTTCGCTCCCGGTATTCGGTGCCCAAACTCAACGCGCTGCGTGACCGGCTGGCCGCCTGGCTGGTTCCGCTGCGCGGGCAGGCCGCCCGCATGGTGCCGCAGATGCCGGTGGAGGATCGGGCGGCGGACACCTGGGAGCCGCTGGTCATCATCGCCGACCTGGCTGGCGGCCAGTGGCCCGCCCAGGCTCGGGCTGCCTGCCTGGCCATGACCCGCCACGAGGCGGTCCAGGACGAGCAGAGCAGTCTGAAGACGCGGCTGCTGCGCGACATCCACCGCATCTTCGCGCAGGCGGACAACCCCGAGGCTCTGGCCACCCAGGATCTGGTCGCCGCACTTCTCCAGGACGCCGAGGCCCCGTGGGCGGAGCACGGCACCAAAGGACTGAACGCCTACCACCTGAGCAACCTGCTGCGGGACTTCAACATCAGCCCGGCCAACTACCGGTTCGGCAAGGGGAGGCAGGCCAAGGCGTACATGCGCAACCGGTTCCTGGACGCCTGGGCCCGCAACTGCCCGGACCTCGTCGAGGCGGCACCCGAGCCCGAACGCGGCGCCTCCCCTGCCCGCGTAGCCCAGGGCAGGCTGCCCGCCGCCCCGGCGGGGACGCTGCCTGTCGGCCCGCCCGGTGGCCCCGCCGGGCCGAAGCGCGCTCTCTGATCCCACGGGGGTCTGTATCACTTCGTCGCATCCGTCCCCGCGCAGGTCAGCGCGGGGACGGACTCCGTCGCCGGGACGGAGTTCTCCGTACCTGCCCGCGTGTCCGTACCTGTGCTGACCAGGCATGCGACGGATGCGACGGACGTGACACAGCCCCATCCCCCTCTCCTTCGGAGCACCACCATGCACACCGAGAACGACACGAACCCCATTTCTTCCCGCCGCTGGGGTTGGTTCGGGCGGGACCGACGAACAGCAGCAAGCTGGAGCGAACGAGCCCCTAAAGAGGCTTCGTCCGCGCTTGCCCCCGCCCATGGGGTGGCGGAGGGAGAGGGGGCCGGGCGCCAGCGGGCGCCAGAGCCTGAGGAGGGGGTGAACGACCCCCGCACCGCGTCTCCCGCCGACAGCGCCGAGCAGCCCGTCACCGACTCCAACACCCCACTCGCCGAGCCGTCTGCCCGTCAACCGCCCGCCACCGTTGAGCAGCCCTCGTGGCGTGAGCCCGACGCCCCCACACTGCCTGCACGAATGAACCGCAAACGCACCACCGAGAAACGCGACCAGGAGAAGAAGATCCGCTTCACGCCGACCGCAGTCCGCCTCATCGACGCCGAGGCCAAGCGGCGCCACCAGAAGTTCGCAGGCTTTGTCGGCGACGCCGCCCTCGCCGTCGCGCTCGGCAAGGCGGGCATGGTCGGCAGCCCAGAGGACGACCCCATCCGCCCGCTTGTGGAAGCCATCGAAGCGCACACCAAGGCGCTGAACCGGATCGGCACCAACCTCAACCAGGTCACGACAGCCATCCACTCCGGCGCGATACCCGAGCGCGCCGAGGCCGTCCTCGACCGCATCGAGCAGGCCGCCCAGGCCAGTTACGCACTCATGGACCGGCTCCTGGCGGAAGGAGCCGGTCATGGTGCCTGACGTCTCCACCGGCTCCAGCACCCTCGGCCTGATCAACTACCTCTTCGGAAAGGGGCGGCGCGACGAGCACACCGACCCCCACATCGTGGCCGCCTGGGACATGGCCGGCGCCCCCGACCCCGGCCGCGACCCCGAGGTCACCTACACCCAGCTCGCCCGGCGCCTGGACCACCACGTCGACCTCCGCACCCGGGAGCTCGGCGGAAAGCAGCCGCCGCAGCATGTGTGGCACTGTCCAGTGCGCACCGCGCCCGGCGACCGCTACCTCACCGACGCCGAGTGGGCCGAAGTCGCCCGCCGCGTCGTCGCCGCAACGGGCATCGCCCCCGAGGGCGACGAGAAGGCGTGCCGGTGGATCGCGGTCCGGCACGCCGACGACCACATCCACATCATGGCCACCACCATCCGCGCCGACGGCCGCCGCCCCCGTACGAACCGGGACGGCTGGCGGGCACAGCGCGAATGCCGCAAGATCGAGGCTGAGTTCGGGCTGCGCCGCCTGAAGTCCGGCGACCTCACCGCCCCGCGCACGCCCACCGGCGCCGAGCGCGCGAAGGCCGAGCGCCAGGGCCAGGACGAGACCGCACGGGAGTGGCTGCGTGAGCAGGCGTACGCGGTCGCCGCCGCCGTACGCAATATCGACGAGTACTTCACCGTGCTGCGCTCCCTCGGCATCCAGGTCAGGCCGCGTATCGGCCCCGAGACCGGCGAGGTGACCGGCTACAGCCTGGCCGCGCCCGGCGATACCGCCCAGGGCGAGCCGGTCTGGTACGGCGGCTCAAAGCTCGCCCCCGACCTGTCCTACAACCGCCTCTGCGAACGGCTCCCCACCCAGGACCTGACCGACCGCCCTCAGCAAGTGGTGGACCCGGCCGAACCGTGGCACCGCGCCGAAACCGCCATCCGTGACGCCCGCGCCGTCCTCGACTCAGGCGACGACGCCGTGGCCCAGGGCCACCTGAATGCCTTCGGCGACACCCTCCACAACCTCGCCCTCGCCACCAACGGCGAGCACCGGGCCGAACTGCAAGCCGCCGCAAGGGCGTTCAACCGCGCCCGCCGCTCGGCGATCCGGGCCGACCACCAGGCCGCCACCGCCCTGCGGGAAGCCGCCAGGGAACTCGCCTACGCCACACACGATCCGGGCGGACTCGCCATCGCCCTGATCTTCGCCGCGCTCCACGTGGCGCGCGCCGCCGCCAAGTGGCATGAGCAGCGCGGCCACGAGCAGCAGGCCGCAGCGGCCGAAGAAGCATTCCGGCACCTGCAGGCCAGTTACCAGCAGGCCGCCCAGCCAGTCTTGGCGGACCTCGCCCGTCGCGCACCGCGCACCACAACCGCCAGCCGCTTCGAGCAGGATCTGCGCGCAGTCCTCCCCGACCACGCCGACCGCGTCCTAGCCGATCCCGCATGGCCGGCCCTGACCACGACACTCGCCCGCGCCGAGACCGCCGGCCACAACCCCCGGCGCCTCCTGTCCGAGGTCGGAGCCCTGCGGGAACTCGATAGTGCCGAGCATCCCGCCGAGGTCCTTACCTGGCGCATCACCGTTCAACCGAACAGGCGCGCTCAGGCAGCACGTAGGCAAAGCACCATCAGCGGCACGACGTCCATGTCCGCCGCCCCACGTCCTCCGGCCACACCCGTGAGCATGACGCCCGAAGAACGTGGTCGGCATCGCTGAACCCGGTCGGATGCCCTCGCCATACGGCGCGGCGGGGGCATCGACTGTTCTGCCACGGCTTCGCGTCAGGCTGCTTCGGTTCCGCTCGGAGCAGCGGGTGCACCAGTCCGCACGGCGAGCAGCTGCCCGGACCACGCGCGGGCTTCGGCCAGGTGTTCAGCCTGCAGCCCGGCACGGGGATCAGGCTGTACCAGCAGGGTCGCCGCGCCACGGGCGGTGCGCTCCGCGGCCCAGGAGTGGTCGAGATCAGTGAAGTCGTCGTCGATCCACACAGCGGGGGCGTCGGCCAGCCACGCGTCGACGTAGTCGCGCTTCCACAGGTAGCCATTGGGGTGGCTTGTTGTGATCTTGGGGCGCGGGAGATCAACGTGGGGCAGGGGTGGGAGACCGAGGAGCGGTCCGATCAGAGTGGCGGCGTCCCGGCGCCAGCTGGTGCACCAGACAGGCGTGACCATGCCGGTACGGATCACTTCCATGAGCAGGGGGCCATGGGCGGGATTGAGCCAGATGGTGACCGGGTCGTCGGCGCTGCGGCAAGCGGGGACGACGTCGTGGCGGGCGTGGGTGGCTGGGGTCGAGCCCTCCGCGTCGGGGAAGGGTATGAGGACGCCGTCGATGTCGAGGAGCAGGTAGGGCGGACGCATCGGATTCTCCCAGGGGAGCCGGAGTGAGGGTCAGAGTTTGCGCGCGGTGATCAGCAGAGTGGTGGGCCAACGGCCTCCGTGGCGGGCGTCGTGGAACTCCTGAGCCGAGGTAAGCCACAGGCCGGCGCGATCGAGGTGTTTCTCCCAGCGGTCGGCGTCGAAGTCCCAGCGGGCGATGGGTAGTCGGGTGCGGTCAGGGAGGGTGACGTAGTCGCGGCGCGGTCGGTCGTCGGTGGCCGGGCGGAGGCCGCCGCGTGCCGGGTGGGGTACGGAGAAGGCGAGAGTGCGCCCGGGTTTGAGGTGCTGGGCGATGGCCGGGAGCAGGACTTCGGGGGCGACGAGCCCGATGGCGCCGAAGACGGAGTAAACCGCGTCGAACTGCTCGTCTGAGGCTTGCAGGTAGTGAAGGGCATGGCCCGCCACGAAGGTGAGGCTGTTCAGCCGGCCGTAGTGCGAGCGGGCTCGGCGGACTTGGAGGCCGACGAGGTCGACGCCGGTGACCTGGGCACCGTAGCGGGTGGCGAGGTGGGCGGCGTTGTGGCCGGGGCCGCAACCAAGTTCCAGCACCCGCTTGCGGCGCAGATCCTGCCCGAGGATCTCGGCGCCGGGCCCGGTGCCCGGCCGGGTGGTCCACTCCATCCGCGCGGGGACCGAGAGTGGCTCGGCAGGATTTGCCGTGGTGCGTTGAAGGGCGTGGACGTACCAGGGGGAAGCGTGGGCGAGCACCTACACCTCCAGGAGGTGAAGGACGTCGGTGAGGTGGCGGCGTACGGCCTCGATGTAGGCGGGGTCGGTGTCCGGGTCGTTGATCCAGCGGATCGACTGCTCCATGAACCACTCCACGGCCCACATGCGATGCCAGCCCAACGCCCAGTTCTGGGCGGAGAGCCCGCCGCGCGGAGTGAGGGCGTCGGGGGTGCCGCCGACGGTGACGTATTGCTCCAGGAAGACGCGCAGGCGTACGGGGTCGGGGGTGTCGAGGGTGCCGTGCCAGCTGGCGAGGTCGAGCAGGCCGGGGCCGGTGAAGGCGCGGGCGAAGTCCAGCAGCCGCCAGCCGTGTCGGCTGATGTGGAGGCTGGTGGGGTGGAACTCGGAGTGCACCCAGCCGAACGGAGCCACCGTCGTACCAGCCGAGCGTGTCTCGGCGGCCTGGGCGATCCGATCGAGCGCGTCCTCAACGTCGTCCGCCTCGTGCCACCGGTCGGCCTTGCGGAGTCGGGCGAAGTGCTCCAGGGCCCGGCCCGGCAGCTTGCGGAGGCGGGCCTGGTCGAGGACGGGTAGGGCGGGTGCCGTGCGGGTGCCGTGCAGGACTACGGCCGCGGCGGTGCCGTCGAGGTCGTCGGCGTCGCGGACAGCGGGGTCGAGATCCTCCATGAGCATGCCGAGCCAGCCGTCCAGGACGGCGGAGGCACGGACCTGCGGGACGGGAACGCCGAGCGCGTGCGCCAGACGGAGGGCTTGATCCTCGCTGTCGAAGGGCCGCTTCGCGTACTTGAAGATCGCGGTGGTGGCGTCGGGGAAGGTCAGGCGCTCGACACCGGACATTGACCACACGCGCACCTCCTCGCGCACGGCGGTGGGGCGGCCGGCAATGGTTAGCAGGCTGTCGAGGAGTTCGGCGCTGGGGTTCGCGGTCACGTGGGGGCTCCAGAGAGGTCGGGGGCATCCGGGGCGGACGAGAGGTGCTGGCCCGCCCCGGAGCCTGGTGTGCGGTGTTACGCGGCTGGGCTCACGCGGTGGGCGTAGACCTGCTCGATCCATCCGGCCTTGAAGGCCGCGAGGTCGTCACGGAAGGCGGCCATCGACGCACCGTAGGGCGCGACGACGCCACCGGTCTGGTCCGGCACGGACTGGCAGCCGTGCACGAGCCGGCCGCCGAGGGCGGCGTGGGCCTTGATGGACTCGATGCGGCGGTGCTCGTTGAACCAGCCGCCGTGGTAGACCTCGTCGAGCATGCCGCCCATCTCGTCGTCCAGGTCGAAGACGACGGAGGTGGCGGCCGGGAAGAACCAGCACGGGCCGACGTTCGAGATGTGCCCGTCCAGCTCCACCTTGTTCAGCGCCATCAGCGTGGCTGCCTCGCGCAGCATCCGCAGGTGCTCGGCGGTGATCTGCGGCAGGCCAAGGCCGGCGAGGTGTTCGTCGCGGAAGAGGTAGGCGTACACCTCGTAGGCGGTGGACAGCACGCGAGCGGCGTCCGAGGTGGACTCGGCGTGAGCCTTGATGAAGTCCAGCGCGAGCTGCTCGACCGCGCTCTCGGTGGTCTCCTGCACCTCCAGGAGCTGGGATTTGACCAGCTCCCAGTCGGCGACAAGCCAACTGTTGGACTCGAAGCGGAAGAAGTACTCGGCCGGGTCGATGGTGACGCGCCGGCCGTCGACGTGGATGCCGGGCAGGCGGTTCCAGCGCTCGTCGAACGCCTCGGGCAGTACGACCGTGATGGCTGTGGTGTCGATGGTGGTCACCGTGTCTCCGTCTCTGATCGGCCAGGCACAGGCATAGGAATGCCCGAACCCGGTGTAGGCGTACGGAACTTCGGGTGCCGCCCGGCCGAAGGGGGGAGCCTGGTCGCGGTGTCGGACCGGGGCCGGGCGGCTGATGTTTAGTGAACCCTCCGTCACGCACAGTGGGTACGGTGAGAGGCAGTTGAAGCGGTATACGCGGTTTACAGCTCCTGAGCGGAGGCGATCGTGGCAGCAGCGCCGAGGGGTCCCAACTCCCGTCTGCGTGACGTCATCGAGGCGATCGGCTGCACGTACGAGGCGCTGGCGAAGGACATCCGGCGTATCGCGGCCGAGAACGGCGAGATCCTCCAGACCAACAAGTCGGCCGTCTCGCACTGGGCGAACGGCACACGTCGGCCGACCGGACGGACCGGCCAGTACCTTGCTGAGGCGCTGTCCCGACGAGCAGGCCGCACCATCACCTTGGCCGAGATCGGCCTTCATACACCGGAAGCAGCGGTGGCTGAGGAGCGCGATCCGGTTCTGGCCGCCACCGACCTGGGCCGTGCCGACGTCGAGCGCCGCCGTTTTCTTGCCGTGGCGGCCTTCACTACGGCCGGCGTGGCTATGCCGCTCTTCTACGATCACGAGGCCACCGCCCGCATGTTGCGGGCCCGCACCGGCAGCTCCCTGGTCGGGATGGAGGACGTGGAGGTCGTACGGCAGATCACCGCAGCCTTCAGTGCGGCTGACGAACGCCTCGGCGGCGGCCATGGCCTGACCACCGTCACCGCCTACCTCGCCGACACCGCTGCTCCCATGCTCCGCGGTCGATTCCCGAACGAAGCCCTACGGCAAGCGGCCTTCGGTGCGGTCGCTGAACTCGCCTACCTCGCTGGGTGGAAGCACCACGACCTGGGCCAGGAAGGCGCCGCCCAGCGCTACTACCAGGTCGGCTACCAGCTCGCCTGCGAAGCCGACCCGTGCGGTCACGCCGCCTGGATGATGCGCGCCCTCGCCCATCAGTCCCTCAGCCTCAAACAGCCCCACCACTGCGTCGACCTCGTCGAAGGTGCCCTCACCCGCGGCCTGGGCCACGTCGACGGCCAGACCGAAGCGCTGCTGCACATCACCCACGCCCGCGCCTACGCTGCGGTCGGCGAGAAGCCCGCAGCGACCCGCGCCCTGCTCGCCGCCGAAGACGCCCTGCTGCGCGACGACGGACCCCAGCCCAGCTACTCCCGCGTCAGCGGCCCGGCAGCTGGCACCGTCGCCAGCCACACCGCTCGTACCCTGACCGACCTCGCCGACCACGTCGGCACCGAACAACAACACCGAGACGCCCTGGTGCGCTGGGACCCCGAGAAGTACAAGCGCGTCCACGCCCTCACCTACGCCGACCTCGGCGACAGCCTCGCTGCCCAGGCCCGCGCCGACGAGGCCGTAGCCGCCTGGTCCCAGGCCCTGACCCTGATGGAGGGCATGACCTCCGACCGCACCCGCAAGGCCATCACCTCGCTCCGCTCCACCCTCTCCATCTACCAGCGCCGCAAAGTGCCCGGAGCCGCCGAACTCGCCCGCCGCGCACGCGAAGCGCTGGCCTAAGCTGCCCATCAACCGGCCGACGAAGGGACACAAGCCGTGGCTCAGCGGACAACCGACGACCAGCCCAAAGCCCTGCCGCCCGCGCTCGAATCCATGACCCTGCTGGTCGCCGCCGTCATCGTCCACGACAAAGCCACCGGCCGCGTCGTCCTCCTTCAACGCAGCCAGAACGCCAAGTTCGCACAGGGCATGTGGGACCTCCCTGTGGGCAAGAGCGAGCCCGGCGAGCCCATCACCGAAACCGCAGTGCGCGAGCTGTACGAGGAAACCGGGCTGACCGTGAAGCCGGAATCCCTGAAGATCGCCCACATCATCCACGGCGCCTGGGGCGTCGAAGCGCCCAACGGCTTCCTCACCGTCGTCTTCGCCGCCCACGAATGGACCGGCGAACCCGAAAACCGCGAACCTCGCAAACATGCCCAGGTCCGCTGGGTCGACACCGACGCAATCCCCAAGGAGTTCGTGGACACCACGGCCAGCGCCCTTCGTCGCTACCTAGCTAATGGGCAGCAAGTCACCCTTGACGGTTGGAGCTAGTCGTCATACATCCGCCGTACACCAGCCGTGGACTGTCCATAAACGGCGCATGCCCGCTGCAGCAGCGGTAGCCTCCAGGATCACGACGACCATCCAGCCAGGGGGAACCAAAGACATGCTCGATCCCGAACTTGTCTCGGTGGCAACCGGCGCAGCGGGAACGATCGTTGCGTCCATGCTCACAGGTGGAGCCATAGCTATCCGCCCAAGGATCGTGCAGCTCTTTCGCAGGGGCACACAGGACGAACAGGCCCTGGCCCTCAATGCCCACGACAACGACGCCCGGACGCTTGCAGAGTGGGTTCGCGCGGCAGCCTCCGATCCCTCGGCAGTAGGCGAACTGGCACGTGCCCGAGAGCAGCTCACACATGAGTGGGCTCAGCGTCTAGCCGAGTACGTAGACAGATATCAGGAAGCGCGCCCCGATCTTGATTCCATCGCCGAGGTCGGTGCCACCTCCAATACCGGGAGCCAGCACAACTCCGGGTCAGGTACTTTCGTCAACGGAACGGTTATCGGAGGAATTCACAACACCTACAGCGGTGGTTCTCAGTGACCGCGGCAACTGGAAGTTCGGCGTTCGATCCTCGCTCGCAGCAGAACACCGGACCAGGGACATTCGTGGGGCGTGACGTTCACGGCGGAGTCCACAACCACTTCGAGCAGCTCAGCGAAGAGACCAAGGAACACCTGAAGGTCATCGCCAAAACATCGCCCAAGCTGGCACAATTACTCGCTGGCACCGCGATCCACAGCGCACAGAATGCGCAGGCTGCCGAGTTGATCGCTATCACCGCGAATCGATTCGACATCGCCGACTCCGCGGAATTACTTGCGAGCGCTGCAGCAACCCTCCAACGAATCACTCTCCCTGACTCCGCACAATTACTCTCAACCGCAGCAAACAAACTTGAAAAGGTACTGCCGAGACTCCTCGACGCAGCAGACGCTTTGAACTCCAACCGCCAGGGGCGGATGTGATGAGCGTTGTCTGACGAGCAACCGCGTGAACAGCGCAACGAAGGTCAGGGAACCTTCGTAAGCGGCAGCCTCCATGGCGGCGTGTGGAATATCTTCGTCAACCACGTGTCTCAGAATGAGAGACAGCCCCCTTCTGCCCAAGAGATGCTCGCACTTGGCTCAGTAGAGGCTCCCTTCGGCAGGCTCCCGCACGCCGTGCTAGGCCGTGATGGCATCCTCACAGCCCTCACCCAGCGCATGGACGATCCGCGTATCCAAGTCCTTTCCGGGATGGGTGGAGTAGGAAAGACCACAGTCGCCCTGAGCTCGGCTGAGCGGGCCAAGCAGGCTGGAGCCGAAGTCTTCTGGATCCAGGCCGGATCCGCTGCCGCCGTGGCCGACGGGATGCGGCGCGCAGCCCTCCTCGCGGGCGCCCCGGCCGAGCACGTAGCCCACGCCTGGGAAAAGGGCGGACGACCGGCGGCCGACCTGGTCTGGCGCCACCTGGCGAACATGGATCGCCCGTGGCTGCTCGTCTTCGACGATGCCGACGATCTCGACGTTGTCTCTTGCCCAGGTGCCGCTTTGGCCGACGCTACGGGCTGGGTCAGGCCCCCTGTCGGTAAGTCGTACGGCGTTCTGGTCACCACGCGTGACGGTAACAAGCGGTCTTGGGGCGACAGAATTGCACGATTCCACCAACTTGATGTCTTGGAGACCAAATTCGCAGGCCAGGTCCTCCAGGAACTCGCTCCTGAAGCGGGGGGTACGGACTCCGCTCGGTCTCTGGCTGACCGGCTGGGCTCCCTACCGCTCGCACTGCATCTGGCCGGCACATACTTAGCGATGGCTCACGGCGATCCATTGGCCGAAGCCCAGACCTTCACCCAGTATCTCCGTGTCCTCGACGACTCCCCGCTGTTCCTCGACGACGCGGCAGAGGGCATGCACGGGGATCTACGCAGTGAAGAGGAACGAGCTCGCCGGACCATTGCCGGTACCTGGGAGCTATCCCTCGCCCTCCTGGAACGGCAAGGCACTGAGCATGCCCGTGGCCTGCTTCAGCTGCTGTCTTGTTTCGCCCCAGCTGCCTCCCTACCCGCTTCCCTGCTCAGCCCGTCCACGATTGCTGAACTGGGGATGTGGCCAAAGGACCTGGCACCGCGCGCAATCAGAACGGCCCTGGGTGGCCTGCGTAGGTTCGGGCTCATCGGGGTCGACACGCTGTCGGAAGAACCCGTTTACCAGATCCATCGACTTGTGGCGGAGGTGTCGGTCGCCCCACTCCTCGCTGAGCCATCGGAATACCGAGCGGTATGGGACTCAGCAGCCGATCTGCTCGTGGCGGCCACCCCATACCGTGAGAATCCGCGGGATCCAAGTTCGTGGCCAGCCTGGCAGGGCCTCATCCCGCACTGGACGGTCATGATGCGCCGCCTGCCGCGATGGAGCACACCTGCCGATGACCGTCTCAACGGCGTGTTGATCGGCGCCGGGGTCGCCGTGTCATACCTGCACTTCCGGAGCGACTACACCACGTCCTGCGCTCTGGCAGACGAAGCCCTGGAGCGTGCCGACTCCGCGGAGGCCGCCCCATGGATTGGGCTCAACATCCGCAGACATCGAGCCGTCGCAATCGAGATGATGGGCGATCTGAGGACGGCTGAGTCCGAGCTCGCTTACATCGTTGAGGAATGCGCCAAGCAGTTCGGCGCAGCCGACCCCACCACGCTGGCCGTGCGCTTCCAACAAGCGCGGGTGACGTGTCAGCGAGGAAAGCTCCAAGAGGCGGAATGCGAGTACGACGAGGTGATCCGCCATGAAACCCGGCTGTTCGGCGCGACAGCAGCCACGACGCTGCGTTCACGCCACGCCCGCGCGATCTGCATCAGAAGTATGGGGCGCCTGGATGAGGCAGCAGCTGAGGGAAGGCAGGTACTGGATGGGCTGCGCGAGGAGTTGGGAGAGAAGCACCCGGATGTTCTCGAGGCTCATCACGAATTCGCCATCTCGCTGCGCGATCAAGGGGAGAACGAGCGGGCCGAAGAGGTCTTCCGTCAGGTTCTTGAGCTGGAAGAAGAGATCCTCGGGATCGAACACCCATCCACATTAATCACTCGGGCAAACTTGGCCAGCACACTCATATTGCGGCAGGAGTTCACCGAGGCGGAAACCGAGATCCGGGCCGTGCTGGATGCGCGCACCCGAATCCTCGGACCCAATCACCCAGAGACGCTCGACGCACGCCATACCCTGGCCGTATTGCTCACGCAGCAAGGGGAACTCGATGCGAATAGCGCCGCGGCCGTCTTCGCCGAATTGACCGATGCGCAGAAGAGGCAACTCGTTGATGATCATCCCAACGTGCTGGCAGGTCGCAAGAGTCACGCCGCGGCACTGCGATCTCTAGGCGAGCTAGTTCATTCGGAATCGGAGTACAAGGCGATTCTTGACGCGGCAACAACATGCCATGGGGAGCATCACCCTGTCGCTCTGAATGCCCGCTTCGAATGGGCAAAGTCTCTGGGACATGTTGGGCGAACGGACGACGCCGTATTGGAGATGCGCAACGTCCTGGCTCTCCAAGAGGATGTGCTCGGCAAGTCACACCGAAACGTGGCCAGTGTCCGAGCGTCGCTCGGAGCTCTCCTATTGCAACAGGGAAGACTCGCCGAGGCTGAGGGGCAACTGCGGCAGGCACTGAACGCCCTGCCAGAGGACGACGGTACCCGCCTAGATGTCCGGCACGATCTCGTGGCGGTGCTGCACGCACGCGGCAGGCTGCGGGAGGCCATCCACCAGCTGCAGGAGATCGCTGATCAGGAGCGGCGGAGCTTGGGGCCTGCACACCCCAACACGATCAATGCCCACAACAGTCTCGGGGTCGCGCTGAAGGACTTCGGAAGGCTCGACGAGGCTGTTGCCATCTATCGCGAGGCACTCAGGGACGCGGCCTGCAAACACTCGGCCGATCAACCGTTGGTGCTGACATTACGCCACAACCTCGCCGTCGCTGTCCGCATCCAAGGAAATCTCGATGAAGCGGAGAAGGAACACTCGGCGATCCTGAAGATCCAGGAACGCAGGCATGGCCCTGAGCATTCCGAGACGCTTTCCGCTCGACTCTCTCTCGCTCGTATCCTGGAAGACAGAGGTGCCGTCGCAGAAGCCGAGTCTGCATATCGGGAAATCCTGTCAGCGTGCACCCGTCGCCTGGGACGCGATCACCGCCAGACCCTGTCCGTCTGGGGAAACCTAGCCTTCCTGCTAGCAGATCAGGAACGATTCATCGAATCGGAAACGGAGTACCGAGAAGCGCTGATTGCATGCCAGGAGGCGCTCGGGGACGACCACCCCAAAACTCTGACGATGAACCACAATTTAGCCATGGTGTTGGGGCACCAAGGGAATTTCACCGAGGCCGTTTCTCGACTCAGCGACGTCGTAGAGCGTCGGGAACGCACGCTGGGACGTGACCACCCAGAGACTCTGACAACACGTGAGAACCTCGGCGAAGGCTTGAGCCGGGTAGGAAGACCAGCAGCAAGCGCCGATCAGTTCAAGGAACTGGCAGAGGGATGGGCACGAATTCGCGGTGAGGACGACGACTCGGTCTGGGACGCACGCTATCGACGAGCGCAGCTGCTATGGGAAGCCGACCAACCACGAGCTGCACAGAACGAGCTGGAAGCCCTGCTGAACGAAGCCTTGGAAGCCAGAGCGGATGGAGATCCCCGTATCACCGCTCTTCAACGGGTGCTGATGGCCGTACGCGCCGACGACGGCAATTCCTAGCATCGCCTGCATACACAATCAACTTGGGTCATTCCACCTCAGCCAGCGAAGCACCGAGGGCCGTGATACCGAGAGGCGCGGCAGTCCGCACACAGTCCGCAAGACACCCGCTCAAGACCGTCGCACCCCATCGCCACCAATCGCCAAAAGGCCAGGTCAGCAACCCACAGGAAAGATCCCGGCAGGTCACCGACCTGGCCTATTACTAGGAGACCAAGAAGGCGGCAGCAACCGCGGAACGAGCCCTTCCCTGTCCGGGCTGGGCTCGTCCGCATATAGCTTCAGCAAGCCCTACAGTCCGCCCTCAGACATCCCGTGCACGGCCGGGATCGTCCCCAGCCGCCCCTTCTGGAAGTCCTCGAACGCCTGCTGAAGCTCCTCGCGGGTGTTCATCACGAAGGGGCCGTAGTGAGCCATCGGCTCGCGGATCGGCTGCCCACCGAGGAGGACGACCTCCAGGTCCGGCGTATGGGAGTCCTGCTTCTCGTCCGCGCGGACGGTCAGCGAACCGCCGGCGCCGAAGACCCCGGTCTGGCCGAGGTGGATCGGACGGCGCTCGGCACCGACCGAGCCCTTGCCCGCCAGCACGTACGCCAGACCGTTGAAGTCCTCACGCCACGGCAGCGTGACCTCCGCACCCGGCGCCACCGTCGCGTGGATCATCGTGATCGGCGTGTGCGTGATGCCGGGACCGGCGTGCCCGTCCAGCTCACCGGCGATCACGCGCAGCAGCGCGCCGCCGTCGGGCGTGGTCAGCAGCTGGACGTTGCCGCCGCGGATGTCCTGGTAGCGCGGAGGCATCATCTTGTCCTTGGCAGGCAGGTTCACCCACAGCTGGAGCCCGTGGAAGAGACCGCCGGACATGACCAGGTGCTCCGGCGGCGCCTCGATGTGCAGCAGGCCCGCGCCCGCCGTCATCCACTGGGTGTCACCGTTGGTGATGGTGCCGCCACCGCCGTTGGAGTCCTGGTGGTCGAAGATCCCGTCGATGATGTACGTGACGGTCTCGAAGCCGCGGTGGGGATGCCACGGGGTCCCTTTCGGCTCCCCCGGCTGATACTCAACCTCACCCATCTGATCCATCATGATGAACGGATCCAGGTGACGGTAGTTGATCCCCGCGAACGCCCGCCGGACGGGGAAACCCTCACCTTCAAAGCCACTCGGCGCGGTCGTCACAGCCAGCACGGGGCGAGCCACGGCATCCGCCGACGCGGCCACGCGCGGCAGGGTCAGGGGGTTCTCGACAGTTACAGCAGGCATGAGTCCGACTCTCCTCTGGGTGGAAGTTTCCGCAGGTCAGCGAGCATCCGTCGGGATACTCCCCCAACTGGTAGAGTCCTTCGGCTCTCCCGGCGCGTAATCCACCTCGCCCATCTGGTCCATCATGATGAACGGGTCGAGGTGCTGGTAGTTGATCCCGGCGAAGGCGCGGCGGACCGGGAAGCCCTCGCCCTCGAAACCACTGGGCGCGGTCGTCACGGCGAGCACCGGGCGGGCCACCGCGTCGGTCGGTGCGGCGACACGGGGCAGGATCAGCGGGTTCTCGACGGTCACTGCGGGCATGTCGGTACCTCCTTGTGCGCTCAGTTTAGTTGATTATTGAACTTCCTGCCAGACCCAACAGCGCACGGACCCCGTCGCATTCCCGCGCGACCCCGCACAGCAGAACGCCGTCGGCCCCAGCGGACCAACGGCGAGAAGACGATCCCGGTCACCGGCGAACAGTAGAGGAGCCGGAACCCCGGAAGAAACGATTCAGCGCGGCCCCGCAAGGGGCGCGGGGAACTGCGCGACCAACCCCCACAGCCCCGCACCCCGCAACGAAACGCACCCACCACCCCGAACCCGGCACCCGGCCCGCCCAGCGGAGCTACCCGTACATCCGCCGCATAGCGAACTCCACCATCTGCTCCACCGCCTTCGCGTCGAACACCATCCGGTGCTCCCCCTCCATGTCGAGGACGAAGCCGTACCCGGTCGGCAGCAGATCGATCACCTCCGCACCGGTGATCACGAAGTACTTGGACTCCTTGCCGGCGTACCGGCGAAGCTCCTTGAGCGAGGTGAACATCGGGATCACCGGCTGCTGGGTGTTGTGCAGCGCCAGGAACCCGGGGTTGTCGCCGCGCGGGCAGTACACCTTCGACGACGCGAAGACCTGCTGGAAGTCCTCCGCCGCCAGCTGCCCGGTGGTGAAGGCCCGCACCGCGTCCGCGAGGGAGGGCGGGGACGGCTCGGGGTACAGGGGTGGTTGCTGCCCGTAGCCGCCCCCCATCTGGCCGCCGGGCATCTGCCCGGGCATCTGCTGCTGCGGCGGCGGGGCGTACTGCTGCTGAGGGCCGGCGCTCTGGTCGTAGCCGTACATGCGGCAAAGCGTAACGAGTCACAGATGACCCGATCGGGGTTGCTTCTTATTACTGATGGGTAGCATCATCGACACACAAGCTACTAGTTGGTACGTGAACCAGCGCGAGGATCCAGTGCCTCGCCGATCTCTCTTACGGAGCCGTCGCCATGGGGCACTACAAGTCGAATCTCCGCGACATCGAGTTCAACCTCTTCGAGGTCCTCGGGCGCGACAAGCTGTACGGCACCGGCCCGTTCGCGGAGATGGACACGGACACCGCCAAGAGCATCCTGGAGGAGCTGACCCGCCTCGCCGAGAACGAGCTGGCGGAGTCCTTCACCGATGCCGACCGCAACCCCCCGGTCTTCGACCCGGAGACCAACACCGCCCCGGTACCGGCGTCCTTCAAGAAGAGCTACAAGGCCTTCATGGACTCCGAGTACTGGCGGCTCGGCCTCCCCGAGGAGATCGGCGGCACCACCGCCCCGCGCTCCCTGATCTGGTCCTACGCGGAGCTGCTGCTTGGCGCGAACCCGGCCGTGTGGATGTACTCCTCCGGCCCGGCGTTCGCCGGCATCCTCTACGACGAGGGCAACGACGTACAGAAGAAGATCGCCCAGATCGCGGTCGACCGGACCTGGGGCTCCACCATGGTGCTCACCGAGCCGGACGCGGGCTCGGACGTCGGCGCCGGCCGCACCAAGGCGGTCCAGCAGGAGGACGGCTCCTGGCACATCGAGGGCGTCAAGCGCTTCATCACCTCCGGTGAGCACGACATGGAGGAGAACATCCTCCACTACGTCCTCGCCCGCCCCGAGGGCCACGGCCCCGGCACCAAGGGCCTGTCCCTCTTCCTCGTCCCGAAGTACCTCTTCGACTTCGAGACCGGCGAGCTGGGCGAGCGCAACGGCGTCTACGCGACGAACGTCGAGCACAAGATGGGCCTCAAGGCCTCCAACACCTGCGAGATGACCTTCGGCGACCGCCACCCCGCCAAGGGCTGGCTGATCGGCGACAAGCACGACGGCATCCGCCAGATGTTCCGCATCATCGAGTTCGCCCGCATGATGGTCGGCACGAAGGCGATCTCCACGCTCTCCACGGGCTACCTGAACGCGCTGGAGTACGCCAAGGAGCGCGTCCAGGGCCCCGACCTGGCGAACTTCATGGACAAGACCGCGCCCAAGGTCACCATCACCCACCACCCCGACGTCCGCCGCTCGCTGATGACGCAGAAGGCGTACGCGGAGGGCATGCGCGCCCTCGTCCTCTACACGGCCTCCATCCAGGACGAGATCCAGGTCAAGGAGGCGGCCGGCGAGGACTTCTCCGCCCTGGAGGCCCTGAACGACCTGCTGCTGCCCATCGTCAAGGGCTACGGCTCCGAGAAGGGCTACGAGCAGCTCGCCCAGTCGCTGCAGACCTTCGGCGGCTCCGGGTTCCTCCAGGAGTACCCGATCGAGCAGTACATCCGCGACGCCAAGATCGACACTCTCTACGAGGGCACCACCGCGATCCAGGGCCAGGACTTCTTCTTCCGGAAGATCGTCCGCAACCAGGGCGCCGCGCTCAACTCCCTCGCCGAGGAGATCAAGAAGTTCCTGGCCCTCGGAGAGGGCGGCGAGCAGCTGGAGGGGGCCCGCGAGCACCTCGCCAAGGCCGCCGTCGAGCTGGAGGCCATCGTCGGCCTCCTGCTCACCGACCTCGCCGCCACCGAGCAGGACGTCAAGAACATCTACAAGGTGGGCCTCAACACCACCCGCCTGCTGATGGCCTCCGGTGACGTCGTCGTCGGCTACCTGCTCCTCAAGGGCGCCGCCGTCGCCGCCGAGAAGCTGGAGACGGCCTCCGCCAAGGACAAGCCCTTCTACACCGGCAAGATCGCGGCGGCGAAGTTCTTCGCGGCCAACGTCCTCCCGGGCGTCACCCTCGCCCGCAAGATCTCCGAGGGTGTCGACCTGGACCTGATGGAGCTGGACGAGGCGGCGTTCTAGACAGCCGCCCTTCGGCCGCACCCGGTCGTGGCGCCGGACGGACCCTGCCCGTCCGTCCGGCGCCCCCTCCTCCGCACGCTCACCACGAGGGCCCGCTCCCGTCCCCAGGGAGCGGGCCCTCGTACGTCGTTAAGGTGAACCCCATGCGCACACCCCCACGCTTCGATCGCGGCCACACCGACGACCTCATGACCTTCCTGGCGAGCAGCCCGACCCCGTACCACGCGGTGGCGAGCGCCGCGGAACGGCTGGAGAAGGCAGGCTTCCGACAGGTCTCGGAGACCGACGCGTGGGACGGCTCGCTGGGCGGCCGGTACGTGCTGCGCGGGGGCGCGATCATCGCCTGGTACGTCCCGAAGGGCGCCCACCCCCACACCCCCTTCCGCATCATCGGTGCCCATACCGACTCCCCCAATCTGCGGGTCAAACCGCGCCCCGACAGCGGCGCCCACGGCTGGCGCCAGGTCGCCGTCGAGATCTACGGCGGCCCGCTGATGAACTCCTGGCTCGACCGCGACCTCGGCATCGCCGGCCGGCTCTCCCTGCGCGACGGCACCAGCCGCCTCGTCAACGTCGACAGACCTCTCCTGCGCGTCCCCCAACTCGCCATCCACCTCGACCGGACGGTCACCTCGGAGGGCCTCAAGCTCGACAAGCAGCGTCACCTCCAGCCCGTCTGGGGCCTCGGCGACGACGTCCGCGACGGCGACCTGATCGCCTTCCTGGAGGAGGAGGCGGGTCTGCCCGCGGGCGAGGTCACCGGCTGGGACCTGATGACCCACTCCGTCGAACCGCCCGCCTACCTGGGCCGCGACAACGAACTGCTCGCCGGTCCCCGCATGGACAACCTCCTCTCCGTGCACGCCGGTACGGCCGCACTCGCCGCACTCGCCGGCGCGGGCGACGACCTCCCCTGCATCCCCGTCCTCGCCGCCTTCGACCACGAGGAGAACGGCTCCCAGTCCGACACCGGTGCCGACGGCCCGTTGCTCGGCGGGGTGCTGGAGCGCTCGGTCCTCGCCCGCGGCGGCTCCCTCGAGGACCGGGCACGGGCCTTCGCCGGCTCCGTCTGTCTCTCCTCCGACACCGGCCACGCCGTCCACCCCAACTACGCGGAGCGCCACGACCCGACGCACCACCCCCGCGCGGACGCCGGCCCGATCCTGAAGGTCAACGTCAACAACCGCTACGCCACCGACGGTTCGGGCCGCGCCGTCTTCGCCGCCGCCTGCGAGAAGGCCGGTGTGCCGTTCCAGACGTTCGTCTCCAACAACTCCATGCCCTGCGGCACCACGATCGGCCCCATCACCGCCGCCCGGCACGGCATCCGCACCGTCGACATCGGCGTCGCCATCCTCTCGATGCACAGCGTCCGCGAGCTGTGCGGCGCGAAGGACCCCTACCTCCTGGCGAACGCCCTGACAGCCTTCCTGGAGGGCTGACTCCTCGCCCCGGCACCCGCCCCGGCCCCGTCCCGGCCCCGTCCCGCCCCCAACGGCTGTTACTGAGCGGCCTGTCCGGGTACCCGATGTCAACCGGTAGGACCGAACGACCGGAACGACCGGCCGACCCAACCGGACACAGGGAGGAACACTCATGGGCCTGGGCGGGTGCATCATTCTGATCGCGGTGGGGGCCATCCTCACGTTCGCCACCGACTGGGACATGCAAGGGGTCAACCTCGACCTGGTCGGCGTCATCTTCATGATCGTCGGACTCATCGGGGTCGCGACGTTCAGCAGCATCGCCAAGCGGAGGCGCGTGGTGGTACCGCCCTCGACTCCGGTCATCGACGAAGGCCGGCACAGCCGCGACGGATACGGCGGCGTGTGACCTTCCCGGCGAGCAGCGGGGGCGGCGGCCCCGACGGACACTCCATCGCCGCCCTCGTCCATCCCCATCGGCACCAGCGGCAGCCGGTCCGCCCCACCCTCCGTGAGCCGGACCGGCACGCCCGAGTCCTGCTGGTGGGCGTCTCAGCCGGACGGACGGTCAGCTCAGCGCATGCCCCGTGGTCACATCCACATGGTCCGGGATCTCGTCGTGCCGGTCGCCGACGGTACTCGTACCGCTCGGTTCGATGACGAGGATGGAGGCGGGGGACGGGGCGTACGGCTTGTGCTCGACCCCTCGTGGGACGGTGAAGACCGAGCCCCGAGGCAGGACGACCGTGCGTTCCCTCTCCGCCTCGCGCAGGCCGATGTGCAGTTCGCCCTCGATGACCAGGAAGAACTCGTCGGTGTTCTCGTGGACGTGCCAGAGGTGGTCGCCCTCGACCTTGGCCACACGGACGTCGTAGTCATTGACGGTGGTGACGATGCGGGGGCTCCACAGGGCGTCGAAAGAAGACAGCGCCTCGGCCAGGGAGATGGGTGCGGTGGGTTCCATGAAGTCATCGTCGGTGTGTGCGCACCACCGTACGAGTGCTAGGAATCGCACATGCCGAAAGGATCCTCGCAGCACCCTCCGCCGAGTCCGCACCGTGTCGTGGTGGTCGTCGACGAGGCCACCAACCCCTTCGAAGTGGGCGTGGCGACCGAGCTGTTCGGGCTGCCCCGGCCCGAGCTGGGGCTGCCCGCGCCGCTCTACGAGGTGACGCTGTGCACGCCCGGGGCCCAGGCCCGGATGAACCACGGGTTCTTCACCATGACCGGGGTGGCGGGGCTCGACGCCGTGGACGACGCCGACACCCTCGTCGTACCGGGCCGACCGGACAACGTCGTGCCGCGCGGGGCCGCCGTGCTCGACGCCATCCGGCGCACCCACGCGCGCGGGGCGCGGATCGTGAGCTTCTGCACCGGCACCTTCGCGCTGGCGGAGGCCGGGGTGCTAGGCGGCCGTCGGGCCACCACCCACTGGCGCTGGGCGGAGACATTCCGGCAGCTGCACCCGAAGGTCCGGCTGGAACCGGACGTGCTCTACGTCGACGAGGGCGACCTGCTGAGCTCGGCCGGCAGCGCGGCCTCGCTCGACCTGGGGCTGCACATCTGGCGCCGGGACCACGGCGCGGAGCTGGCCAACGCGGTGAGCCGACGGCTGGTGTTCGCGGCCCACCGCGACGGCGGGCAACAGCAGTTCGTGGAGCGGCCCGTTCCGCACATCCCGGACGAGTCCCTCGGACCCGTGCTGGCCTGGGCCCAGAAGCGCCTCGCCGCCCCCCTCACGGTCTCGGACCTCGCCACCCGCGCGGCCGTCTCGCCCGCCACCCTGCACCGCCGCTTCCGCAGCCAGCTCGGCACGACACCTCTGGCCTGGCTCAACGGGGAACGCGTGACCCTGGCCCGACGGCTCATCGAACGCGGGGAGGCGCGTCTCGACGTGGTCGCCGAGCGCAGCGGGCTCGGGACCGCCGCGAACCTCCGTGTGCGCCTGCGCCAGGAGACCGGGCTGAGCCCTTCGGCCTACAGGCGACGTTTCGGAGCGGGCCCGGGGGAACGCCTCAAGGCATGAGATTCCTTGTGCGCGACCGGATCCTCGGCATCGGTGACGACTACTGGATCGAGGACGAGAACGGCCGGAAGGCCTTCCTCGTCGACGGCAAGGCCATGCGGCTGCGGGACACCTTCGAGCTGAAGGACACCCGGGGCGAGGTGTTGATCGACATCCGCCGCAAGATGTTCGCGCTGCGCGACACGATGGTCGTCGAACGCGGCGGGGAGCCCCTCGCCACCGTCCGCCGCAAACGCCTCTCCCTCCTGCGCAACCACTTCCGGGTCTCCCTGGCGGACGGCACCGAACTCGACGTCAGCGGAAAGATCCTCGACCGTGAGTTCGTCATCGAGTACGACGGCGAGCTCCTCGCGCACATCTCCCGCAGATGGCTGCGCGTCCGCGAGACCTACGGCCTCGACGTCGTACGCGACGACGCGGACCCGGCCCTGCTGATCGCCGTGACGGTGTGCGTGATCAACCTGGCGGAGCGGGAGCGGGAGGACGACTGACGGGACGTACGCCCGCAGGGCTCAGCGGCGCGGTGTGTCCAGCCCCAGGAGCCGGTCCTTCAGCGCCGGGAACTGCTCGCGTGTGGTCGCGACCCTCGTCGGGTCGAGGTCGACCGTGAGGACTTCCTCGCCCGGGCCGGCTTCCCCCAGGACCTCGCCCCACGGATCGACCACGATCGAGTGACCGGCCTGGGGAACCCCCGCGTGCGTACCGGCCGTTCCACAGGCGAGGACGTAGGCCTGGTTCTCCACGGCCCGTGCCTGCGCCAGCAGTGTCCAGTGGGAGCGTCGGCGCTCCGGCCAGCCCGCCGACAGCACGAACATCTCGGCGCCCGCGTCGACGAGCCCCCGGAACAGCTCGGGGAACCGCAGGTCGTAGCAGGTGGCGATGCCGATGGTCGTGTCCGGGAGGCGGAGCGTCACCAGCTCCGCGCCGGCGCCCATCAGCACGGCCTCGCCCTTGTCGAATCCGAAGCGGTGGATCTTGCGGTAGGTGGCGGCGAGGTCGCCGGACGGTGAGAAGACGAGGGAGGTGTTGTAGAGGGTTCCGTCGGGGCCCCGCTCCGGGATCGAACCCGCGTGCAGCCAGACGCCCGCGTCACTCGCCGCCTTGGCCATCGCCTCGTACGTGGGCCCTTCCAGCGGTTCGGCCGCCTCTGCGAAGGATTCGAACGCGAATGCGCCGGTGGTCCAGAGCTCCGGGAGGACGACGAGATCGGCGCCGGCCTGGTCCCGTACCAGCGAGGCCACCCGCCGCCTGCGCGAATCGACCGATTCGTCCTCGTCTACGCCGATCTGGATGAGCGAGGCGCGCACAGTACCACCGTCCTGGCATTCGAGCTGTCCACACCGGCCTACGATCGTCACACGAAAGCACTGCCGGGGTGCCTCACAGCAGCGTAACTTAACGTTTCACAGCACCCACTGACAGCCGCCGACGACCTACTCAACGCCGTCAACGCCGACGCCCCCAACGAAGACCACCACCCACGTAGCCGACACGTACCGACCGTACTGACACGTACCGACCGCCCGAGGGGTCCCGTTCCGTGAGTCTGCATCCCACTCTTCAGCCGTACGCCGACGCCTGGACCCACTCCGTGGACGCGATATCCGAACTGGTGTCGCCGCTCGTGGAGGGCGAGTGGAACCGCCGGACACCCTGCCCGGGCTGGTCGGTGCGCGATGTGGTCTCCCACGTCATCGGCCTGGACTGCGAGATGCTCGGCGACCCCCGGCCGATCCACACCCTGCCGCGCGACCTGTACCACGTACGGACCGAGCACCAGCGGTACATGGAGATGCAGGTCGACGCCCGCCGTCACCACACCGCGCCGGAGATGACCTCCGAGCTGGAGTACACGATCATCCGGCGCAACCGACAGCTGCGGAACGAGTCACGGGATCCGAGTCACAAGGTGCGGGGCCCGCTCGGCACGGAGCTGACCCTCGAACAGGCCATGCGGAACCGCGCGTTCGACGTCTGGGTCCACGAGCAGGACCTGCGCGCCGCGCTGGGGCAGCCGGGGAACCTGGACTCGCCGGGCGCGTACGTCGTCCGTGACGAGCTGCTGTCCGTGCTGCCGAAGGTCGTCGCGGAGGACGCGCAGGCACCGCGCAGTTCGGCCGTCGTCTTCGACGTGCACGGTCCGGTGGAGTTCATCCGTACCGTCCGCGTGGACATCCAGGGCCGCGGCACGCTGGAGACCTCTCCCGCCCTCGGCCCCGCCGCCACCCTCACGCTCGACTGGGAGACCTACGTCCGCCTGGCCTGCGGCCGCGTCACCGCCGACCTCGTCGCCGACCGCATCAAGGCCGAGGGCGACCCCCACCTGATCGCGGCGATCCTGCGCGCGTTCGCGGTGACCGTGTAGCCACCGGGTCCGAAAGCACTGCTCGGTCCCTGCTGAGGTGGTTCGGCCCCTACGCCGGTACGTGCACCGTCTCCACCCGGCTCGCCACCAGGCGTTCCCGCTCGCGGCGGGCCGCGCGGCCGCGCAGGCGGAGGATCTGGCTCAGGCCGAGCGCCTGCAGGACGAACACGGCGGAGAAGGCGATGCCGTAGTTGTCGTCGGTCAGGTCCAGCAGGACGCCGACCGCGAGGAGTGTCGTCATGGAGGCCACGAAACCACCCATGTTCGTGATTCCGGAGGCGGTGCCCTGACGCTCCGGCGGGTTCGCGGGGCGGGCGAAGTCGAAGCCGAGCATCGAGGCCGGGCCACAGGCCCCGAGGACCGCGCAGAGCACGATCAGGAGCCACATCGGCGCGTGCTCGCCGGGGTGGAGGAGCGTGGCCGCCCACACCACCGCCGTCGTGAGCACCGTGCCGAGGGCCAGCGGCAGCCGCGCGGCGTGGTGCCGGGCCACGATCTGGCCGTACACCAGTCCGACCACCATGTTGGACAGGACGACGAGGGTGAGCAGTTCACCGGCGGTGCCCCGGCTGAGCCCCTGCTCCTGGACCAGGAACGGCAGCCCCCACAGCAGCAGGAACACCATCGCCGGGAACTGGGTGGTGAAGTGCACCCACATCCCGAGCCGGGTACCGGGCTCCCGCCAGGACGCCACGATCTGCCGCCGCACATACGCGGCGCCGTGGTGCGGGAACGGCTCCGGCTCGTGCCCTTCCGGGTGGTCCTTCAGGAACAGCAGGGTGAGGACCAGCACGACCAGACCGGCGACCGAGCTGCCCGCGAACGCCGCCGTCCAGCCCACCCCGTGCAGCAGCCGGGCCAGCACCAGCGTCGAGACCAGGTTGCCCGCCATGCCGACCAGGCCCGCCATCTGCGCGATCATCGGTCCGCGCCGGGCCGGGAACCACCGGCTGCCCAGCCGCAGCACACTGATGAACGTCATCGCGTCGCCGCAGCCCAGCAGCGCCCGCGACGCCAGCGCCATGCCGTACGACGGGGACAACGCGAAGCCGATCTGGCCGGCCGTGAACAGCAGGATGCCCAGCGTCAGCACCTTCTTGGTGCCGAGCCGGTCGACCAGCAGGCCGACGGGTATCTGCATACCGGCGTAGACCAGCAGCTGAAGGATCGAGAAGGTCGACAGCGCGGAGGCGCCCACGTGGAAGCGGTCGGCGGCGTCAAGACCGGCCACGCCAAGGGACGTACGGAAGATGACGGCGACGAAGTAGACGGAGACGCCCACACCCCAGACGGCGAGGGCGCGACGGCCGCCGGGCGGGTCTCCGGGCAGGGACCCGGCGGACGACGATATGGCGGGGCGGCTCAACGGACCTCCCCCCGTGCCAGGTTGGAGAACCAGCTCACGTGCCGGTGCACGATCTCCACGGCCGCCTCCGCGTCGCCCGTGCGCAGCGCCTGGAGGATCTCCTCGTGCTCGGTGAGCGTCTTGGTGATGCGGTCCGGGTGGGCGTGCATCACGGCGACGCCCATCCGCAGCTGCCGGTCGCGGAGTTGGTCGTACAGGCGGGAGAGGATCTCGTTGCCCCCGCTGCGGACGATCTCGGCGTGGAAGCAGCGGTCGGTCACCGCGGCGCCCGCCAGGTCCCCGGCGGCGGCCTGCGCCTTCTGCTGCTCCAGCAGGCTCTCCAGCCGCTCGATCAGCTGCGGCGAGGCCGGGGCCGTCTTGCGGACGGCGTGCTCCTCGACCAGTTGCCGGGTCTCCACGACATCCGCGATCTCCTGGGCGGAGACGGGCAGCACCAGGGCGCCCTTCTTCGGGTAGAGCTTGATCAGCCCTTCGACCTCCAGCCGCAGCAGGGCCTCCCGCACCGGCGTCCGCGACACGCCGACCGCCTCGGCCAGCTCGCCCTCGGTGAGCAACGTGCCGCCCTCATAGCGGCGCTCCAGCACACCCTGTTTGACGTGGGCGTAGACACGGTCGGCGGCGGGGGGCTGCTTCACGGAGGGGCCGGTGGCGGTGGCTGCGGCGGGAGCTGGGGCGGAGGGCATGCCCACAGCATAGATACAACACGTACGCATTGCCGTTCCCGTCCACGATCCGGAACGGCACGCCCGCGCCCGAGCCCACTTCGAACCCACCGCTAACCCACTGTGAACCCGTCAAAAGACTGTGAGATGGACTCGAATTGACCCCCACCTCACCCAGAGCACAACCTTTTGTGCTACTCACTTGTCACACGAGAAGCGGCCCTGCTTGCCCGCAACAGGTGCCCAAGTGGCCGCGCTCCACAGACATTTGACGCAATCGGGGTACTTGACTTGATTACCGCCATAAAGGGCGCACGTGTCCGCAGAGCCGCTGCAGTCGTCGTGACCACCGGTGCGATGATCGCGACGGGAGTAGCCACTTCCGCTCCCGCGCAGGCCGCTCCCGTGCCCACGATCACCGCCAAGGGCGGGTTCGTGATGAACGCCGCCAACGGCAAGACGCTCTTCACCAAGGCCGCCGACACCAAGAGGCTCACCGCCTCCACGACAAAGGTCATGACCGCCAAGGTCGTGCTGTCGCAGCCGAACCTGAACCTCGACGCCAAGGTGACGATCAAGAAGGAGTACAGCGACTACATCGTCAAGAACACAGCCTCGTCAGCTGGACTGATCGTCGGCGACAAGGTGACCGTCCGTCAGCTGCTGTACGGGATGATGTTGAAGTCGGGCTGCGAGGCCGCCATGGCACTCGCCGACAAGTTCGGCTCCGGCTCGACTATCTCGGCCCGCACCAAGAACTTCATCGGCAAGATGAACACCACGGCCAAGAACCTCGGCATGACGAACACGAAGTTCGACTCGTTCGACGGCATCAGCAAGGGCGCGAACGCATCGACTCCGCGTGACCTCACCAAGCTCGCGCGCGACGTCATGAAGAACTCGACGTTCAAGAAGATCGTGGCGACGAAGTCGTACACGGCGAAGACCATCACCAAGTCCGGCGGCACTCGCAACACGACGTGGGACAACACCAACAAGCTGCTCGGCTGGAAGGGCACCATCGGTATCAAGACCGGCTCCGGCACCCAGTCCAAGTACTGTCTCGTCTTCGCCGCGACCCGTAACGGCAAGACGATCGTCGGCACCGTCCTCACCTCCACCAACGAGACCACGCGCATGGCGGACGTGAAGAAGCTGATGGACTACGGCTTCGCCACCCTCTAGCCCACCGGCCTCTCGGAGGCATATGAAGGGGGCCACCGCACACCGCGGTGGCCCCCTCCCTGCTTCTCGGCGCAAGCCGATCACGCTTCTTTACCTCGCAATAGTGAACATGGCTAACCCAACTGGCATATTCGATTTCCGCCCCCGTACGTTCCGCAGCGGAGGTGGTTCACATGATCGAACCCAGCAAGCACCAACCCGACCCCAAGACGCAGCACGACGCCATCGACGCCGGCGACTTCGTGTACGCGGCCACCGGAGCCCGCGTCCGCCGACTGACCATGCCGGACGGAACGCACTGGTTCCCGGCGGTGGACGTCTGCAAGGAACTAGGACACACCAGCCCCAGCAAAGCGGTCTCCGACCATGTCCCGCCAGAACACCGAGCGGCCCTCGAGACCGTCAGCAGGACTTACGGTCTCAGCATTCCCGCAGGTAGAGAGTGGCGTCGAGACCTGATTCTTATCGATATCCAGGGCCTCCTCCTTCTCGTCACCGCCTGCACGAAGCCCACTGCGGCTCCCTTTAAGCAGTGGGCCGTGGAGGTGATCGAGACCGTTCAGCGCGAAGGTTCCTACACCTTGGAAGAGGCCGAGGTCCAGCCCGTCGGCCCCGGCGCGCCCATCGCATACGCCATGCCCGAGCAGATCGCCGAAGCCATCGTCCGGCTCGAGGAGCGCAACCTCCAGGCGGACGAGCAACTGGCGGTCTCCCAGCAGAAGTCACTCGCGTTGCAACAGCAGATGGTCGAGATGCAGTGTGCCGGCCTCGCCGCCCAGCAGGCCATGGCCCAGGCGATGGAGCGCATCGCCAACCGGCTGGACGCCCTCGCCGTCGCGCACCCGGCCCCCGCCGCCACCGCCTTCGAGACGCACCCCACCACCGAGTCCGTGCTGGCCGACTGGCGCGAGCGGTTGTCCGTGACGACGGACGTGTGGACGGTGGCCGTGGTGATCGCACCGGTGCTCGTCGAGGAGGGCGAGCTGCGGCAGCCGCTGGAAGCGATCGCGGCCCGTACGGGGCTGTCGGTACACCGCGTCAACGAGTGCCTCCGGCTGCTGCGCAAGCACGCCTGCATCCACCCCGTGGGTGCGGCGGAGGACGGTGCACCGGTGTACGTGCTGCACCAGCGCTGACCTTTCCCCGACAGCGGGCACAGGACAGGGGCGTCGCAATCCGAAGTTGCGGCGCCCCTGTGTGCTGAGCCTACCCAGCCGGGAGTCTCACGCCCAAGTGATCAGCCTCTTCGGCTGTTCCAGGATCGCCGCCACATCCGCCAGCACCTTCGAACCCAGCTCCCCGTCCACCAACCGGTGGTCGAAGGAGAGTGCCAGCGTGGTGACCTGGCGGGGCTTCACCTTCCCCTTGTGGACCCACGGCTGGAGCTTGATCGAACCGACCGCGAGGATCGCGGACTCGCCGGGGTTGAGGATGGGCGTACCGGTGTCGATGCCGAAGACGCCGACGTTGGTGATGGTGACCGTGCCACCCTGCATGGCGGCCGGGGAGGTCCGGCCCTCCTTGGCCGTCGAGACCAGCTCGCCCAGCGACTCCGCCAGCTGCGGCAGCGTCTTGGCGTGGGCGTCCTTGATGTTCGGGACGATCAGACCCCGCGGCGTGGCGGCCGCGATCCCCAGGTTCACGTAGTGCTTGACCACGATCTCCTGCGCGGCCTCGTCCCAGGACGCGTTGATCTCCGGATGGCGCCTGATCGCCACCAGCAGGGCCTTGGCGATCAACAGCAACGGATTGACCCGCAGCCCGGCCAGCTCCTTGTCCTGCTTCAGCTCCTCGACCAGCTTCATCGTGCGCGTCACGTCGACCGTCACGAACTCGGTGACATGCGGCGCGGTGAACGCCGAGCCGACCATCGCAGCCGCCGTCGCCTTCCGGACACCCTTGATGGGCACCCGGGTCTCGCGCGCGCCGTCGTACGAGGCCACCGGCGCCGGGGCCGGAACAGACGCAGCAGGGGCAGCCGGTGCCGTGGGCGCCTGTGCCACCGGCTCGGGAGCCGCCGGCGGGGCCACGGCCGCGTGGACGTCCTCGCGGGTGATGATGCCGTCCGGGCCGGACGGGGTGATCGTCGCCAGGTCCACCCCGAGATCCTTGGCCAGCTTGCGGACCGGCGGCTTCGCCAGCGGACGCGCGACGGTGCTCCCGTGCTGTCCGTGTCCGTTCAGCTCGCCCTGGGCTCCCTGGAGGGCCGAGGCGCCGTACAGCGTGTCCTCGGCGGGCGCGGCGGCGGCCGGGACGCCCTTGCGAGGGCGACGCTTCGTGGAGGACTCGGCGACGCCGTAGCCGACGAGGACCGGCTTGCGGCCCTCGGGCTTCTTCGCCGCCGGCGCGGCCGCGGGCTCCGGCTTCGCCACCGGCTCCGGCCCGGCCGCCGGCTGGGCAGGCGCGGCTTCGTCGGCGGCCGGGGCCGCACCGCCCGCCACGTCCACGGCGATGATCGACGTGCCGACGTCGACCGTGGTGCCCTCGGGGAAGTGCAGGGCGCGTACGACACCGTCGTACGGGATGGGCAGTTCGACGGCGGCCTTGGCCGTCTCGACCTCGCAGACGATCTGGCCGTCGGTGACGGTGTCACCGGGCTGGACGTACCACTTGAGGATCTCGGCCTCGGTGAGTCCCTCGCCCACGTCGGGCATCTTGAACTCGCGCGGAGACGTGTCTGTCATCGTCGTCACGGACCTCTCCCTCAGAACGCCAGCGAGCGGTCGACGGCGTCGAGCACCCGGTCCAGATTCGGCAGGTACTCCTCCTCCAGGCGGGCCGGCGGATAGGGGGCGTGGTACCCGCCGACGCGCAGGACGGGGGCCTCCAGGTGGTAGAAGCACCGCTCGGTGATGCGGGCGGCGATCTCGGCGCCCGAGCCGAAGAAGACCGGGGCCTCGTGGACCACGATCAGGCGGCGCGTCCGCTCCACGGAGGCCTGGATGGAGTCGAAGTCCAGCGGGGAGACCGACCGCAGGTCCAGGACCTCCAGGGCCCTGCCCTCCTCGGCGGCGGCGTCGGCGACCTCCTGGCAGAGCTTCACCATCGGGCCGTACGCGGCGAGTGTGAGGTCGGTGCCCTCGCGGACGACGCGGGCCTTGTGCAGCGGGCCGGGGATCGCCTCGGGGTTGACCTCGGCCTTGTCCCAGTAGCGCCGCTTGGGCTCGAAGAAGATCACCGGGTCGTCGCTCTGGATGGCCTGCTGCATCATCCAGTAGGCGTCCGACGCGTTCGACGGCGAGACCACTTTCAGGCCCGCCACGTGCGCGAACAGCGCCTCCGGGGACTCGGAGTGGTGTTCGACCGCGCCGATGCCGCCGCCGTAGGGGATGCGGACGACGACGGGGAGCTTGACCTTGCCCAGCGAGCGGGCGTGCATCTTGGCGAGCTGGGTGACGATCTGGTCGTAGGCGGGGAAGACGAATCCGTCGAACTGGATCTCGACCACCGGGCGGTAGCCCCTGAGGGCCAGGCCGATGGCGGTGCCGACGATGCCGGACTCGGCGAGCGGGGTGTCGATGACCCGGTCCTCGCCGAAGTCCTTCTGGAGGCCGTCGGTCACCCGGAACACACCGCCGAGTTTGCCGACGTCCTCGCCCATGACGAGGACCTTGGGGTCGGCTTCGAGGGCCGTGCGCAGCGATTCGTTGATCGCCTTGGCGATCGCCATGTTCTTCACGGCGGACGGCCCGGCGCCCTGCCCTGCCGTCTGCGCGGCTGTCTGCGTGGTCATCGCTACTTGCCCTCCTCTTCGTCCACATCGGCGAACGACGCCTGGTACGCCGCGAACTGGGCGCGCTCCTCGTCCACGAGCGCGTGTCCGTCCGCGTACGCGTTCTCGAAGATGGCGAAGTGGTCCGGGTCGGGCATGGCACGCACCACTTCGCGCACTCGCCTTCCCAACGCCTCGCTCTCCGCTTCGAGTTCCGCGAAGAATCCCTCGTTCGTGTCCGTTTCGGACTCGAGGTAGCTGCGCAGACGCGCGATCGGGTCCTTGGCCTCCCAGGCCACCCGCTCGTCGTCGTGGCGGTAGCGGGTGGGGTCGTCGGAGGTGGTGTGGGCGCCCATCCGGTAGGTGTACGCCTCGACCAGGGTGGGTCCCTCGCCCCGGCGAGCGCGCTCCAGCGCCCACTTGGTGACCGCGAGACAGCCCAGGACGTCGTTGCCGTCGACGCGGACGCCCGGGAAGCCGAAGCCCTGGGCGCGCTGGTACAGCGGAACGCGGGTCTGCTTCTCCGTGGGCTCCGAGATGGCCCACTGGTTGTTCTGGCAGAAGAACACGACCGGCGCGTTGTAGACGGCGGAGAAGGTGAAGGCCTCGGCGACGTCGCCCTGGCTGGAGGCGCCGTCACCGAAGTAGGCGATGACCGCCGAGTCGGCGCCGTCCTTGGCGATGCCCATGGCGTAGCCGGTGGCGTGCAGCGTCTGGGAGCCGATGACGATCGTGTAGAGGTGGAAGTTGTTGCTGTTGGGGTCCCAGCCGCCGTTGTTCACGCCGCGGAACATGCCGAGCAGATTGGTCGGGTCGACGCCGCGGCACCAGGCGACGCCGTGTTCGCGGTAGGTCGGGAAGACATAGTCGTCCTCGCGGGTGGCCCGCCCGGAGCCGATCTGGGCGGCCTCCTGGCCGAGCAGCGAGGCCCACAGGCCCAGCTCGCCCTGGCGCTGCAGGGAGGTGGCCTCGGCGTCGAAGCGACGGGTCAGCACCATGTCGCGGTACAGGCCGCGCAGCTCGTCGGCGGTGATGTCCGCGACGAACGGGTCGTACTCGGCGTTCTTGACGCGCTTGCCCTCGGGCGTCAGCAGCTGAACGAGTTCGGGCTGGGCGTCGGTCGGCTTCTTCGCAGTGGCGCGCCTGGTGCCGGTGGTGCCGGCCGCCTTGCTGCCGGTGCTGCCGGTCTTGCCTGCGGCGCTGCGTCGCGGCTTGCGCGCGGCAGTGCTCTCCACGGTCACGTGTGCTCCTCCGTCGGTCCGGCCCCCGGGGTTGCCGGGTGACCAGTGCGGCTCGCCTGATCCCGGTGCCCGTGCACGGGGTGGGTGCCCTTGGCCGGGAACAGACGTGACAGGTGCCCCGGCGAGCACCCTGCACGAGGCACGTTACCCAGTGCGCCACATTCCTGTGAAACCCCTACTGACCTGCGATTTTCCTTGGATTTCCAAGTAATTCGGTACTAGGGGGTCCAAGTAAGTCGCGTCCGTCGGGAACAGCTGCTGGTCACAGCACTGGGTACAGCCTGGCAGGGGGCCGGAACACGGGCACGTTATCCCGGCCACCCCGGCCACGGGAAGAGTTCGCCGGAGGCGGGCCGCGAGATCGGTGGCGCAAGTTGCTCCATCCGTGAAGGCGACGGGACCGCCTCGCTCCACCTCCGGCGCCGCAGCCACCAGGCCCGCATGTCTGCGCGTCGAGCCACAGTTCGGATCTATGCATCCTGTGATCGGTAACGACTGTGTGTGACAAGCATGAGGTCAGCGGCGTGGCGCGTGCCCTAACATCTGGCGCGTGCCGCGCTCATCTGTACCACCCCCCGTGCTCCACACGCCCCCTCTGGGCCCGCTGCTGGAGCAGTACGCCGCCGGGTCCGTGCTGGGGTGCGAACCCGTCGACGAGGGGCTCCTCAATCGCGGCTACCGACTCCGCACCACCCGCGGCCGCTACTTCCTCAAGCACCACTTCGACCCCGAGACCGCCGACCCGGCCGCGATCCTGCGCCAGCACCGGGCCACCCAGCGGCTTGCCGACCTCGGCGTACCCGTCGCTCCGCCGCTGACCGGACGGGACGGACGCACGGTGGCGGTCGTCGCGGGCCACGCCTACGCCCTGCACCCGTGGATCGAGGGGCGCCACCGGCACGGGGGCCAGCTCACCCCCGGCCAGTGCGCCCGTCTGGGGGCGCTACTGGGGGTCGTGCACGCCTCCTTGGAACGGGTGATGCCGACGCCGGAGCCGGGCGCATCCGCGAGGGAGCCGGGCGCATCCGTGAAGGAATGGGGCGCACCCCTACCGAAGCGGCTGATCCCCGCGCAACGGCGGGCGGGACAGACGCGCCGACCTCCTGGGGATGCCGGGGCGGGCGGGGCCGAGAGCGCCGATCCCGTCCGTACCTTCGCCCTCATCGACGATCTGCTCGACCGGGTACGCCGCCACCGCCCGGCCGACCCCTTCGACGCGCTCGCCCGGCATCGGTTGCTGGAGCGGCGGCAGCTGCTGGCACGGCACGCGGACCGGCGGCCGCCGAGGGGTGGCTCGGTGGGGTGGGTGCACGGCGACTTCCACCCCTTCAACGTGCTCTACCGGGACGACGTCCCGGACGTGCCGGCCGCGATCCTCGACTGGGACCGGCTGGGTGTGCAGCCACGCGCGGAGGAGGCGGTCCGGGCGGCGGTGATCTTCTTCGTGCGTCCCGTCGGCGCCCTGGACCTGCCGAAAGTGCGCTCCTACGCGCGCGCGTACCGGCGTTCCGCGGGCGCCGCCCCGGCCGAGCTCGCGGCGGCCGTGCACCGCGTGTGGTGGGAGCGGCTCAACGACTTCTGGATGCTGCGCTGGCGCTACGAGCGCGGCGACAGACGTGCCGACCCGCAGTTCCCGGCGGCCTCGGCGCTGGTGGTGTGGTGGACACGGGAGTACGACGCGGTGCGTGCGGCGTTCGTGGAGTGAGCCGACGCGGCGCGCACTGCACGACAAAGGGGTGCGCCGGGGCGGAACCCGCCCGGCGCACCCCCTCAGCCTTGGTCAGCCCTCTTCGCCGCCGATGCCGCCCGGCAGTCCGCCCGCGTCCCCGCCGCCGCTGCTGTCGTCGGTCGGTTCATCGGTCGGCTCGTCGGTCGGTTCCTCGGTGGTCGGCTCCTCCGACGTCGGCTCCTCGGTCGTCGGCTCCTCCGACGGCTGGGTCTGCGTCGGGGACTGGCTGACGCTCGGCGCCTGCGTGTACGGCGGCGTGTAGCCGCCGCCGTTGTCCGAGTCGGTGCTGTCGTCCGTGGGTTCCTCGGTCGCCTCCTCGCTGGGCGACTCGCTGGTGTCCTTGTCCTTGCTGGACGTCGACGCCGTCGGGGACTTCGTGGTCTCGGTGCCGCCGCCACCGCCGTCGCCGTTGTTGTTCAGCGCCAGGGCGACGCCCGCCGCGATGGCGATCACCGCGAGGACGGCGAGGATCCACAGCTTGCCGCGACCACTTCCCCGGTTGCCGTTCCCCTCGAAGCCGCCGTCGTCCCGGCCACCGCCGCCGTAGCCCGGCAGGATCGGCTGCGGGATCTGCGAGGTGCCCGGCTCCCCGGGGTGCGACATGACCGCCGTACCGGACATACCGCCCGGCGGCGTGTGCCGGCCCTCGTGCATGGTGACGGGGCCGGTGTTCCAGGTGCCGGTGTGGCCGCCCTGGTCGTAGAGCATCTGCAGGCCGTACTGGACGAGGCCGCGCATCTCCTCCGCCGTCTGGAACCGGTCGTCCGGCTCCTTGGCGAGGGAGCGCATGACCAGGCCGTCGAGCTCCGGGGGCGCCGCCCCCTCCGAGGTCTCGGAGGGCGGTACCGGGATGTCCTGGACGTGCTGGTAGACCACCGACAGCGGGGTCTCGCCGATGAACGGCGGCCTGAGCGCCAGGAGTTCGTAGAGCAGACAGCCGGTGGCGTACAGGTCGGAGCGGTGGTCGACGGCCTTGCCGAGCGCCTGCTCCGGGGAGAGGTACTGGGGCGTTCCCATGACCATGCCGGTCTGCGTCATCGTCGTCGACGCGCCGTGCAGGGCGCGGGCGATGCCGAAGTCCATCACCTTCACCGCGCCGGTGTTGGTGATGATGACGTTCGCCGGCTTGATGTCGCGGTGCACGATGCCGTGCTGGTGCGAGTACGCGAGCGCCTCCAGCACACCGGAGACGATGATCAGCGCCTGCTCGGGCCCGGGAGCCTCGGCGTTGATCAGCAGGTCACGGATGGTGCGGCCCTCGACCAGCTCCATGACGATGTACGGCACGGGGGTGCCGTTCACCATGTCCTCACCGGAGTCGTAGACCGCCACGATCGAGTGGTGGTTGAGACCCGCCACCGCCTGGGCCTCACGCGTGAAGCGGGCCTTGGAGATGGGGTCCTCGGCGAGGTCGGAACGGAGCAGTTTGACCGCGACCGTCCGACCGAGGCGCACGTCCTCGGCCGCGAACACCTCGGCCATACCGCCCCGGCCGAGTCTGTGGGTCATCCGGTACCGGCCGTCGCCTACGAGCCCGCCGTTGCCCCACAACTCCGGCGCGTCCGACATGCCGCCGCCAGACGCCTCGGGGTCGGACGGGCCCTGAGAGCGCTGCTGCTGTGCCATCAGTCCTCGCCGTCGTTTCTGCCCGCGGTCCGCGCGGTACTTGTTACGGTCTCCGTCGGCCACGCTACAGCCTTCACGCAAGTGGCCGGTCCGGGTTGGATGCGCGACGGGTTCACGACGGATTCAAGGTGGATTCAAAGGTTGATCGGCCATGAAACCCGCAGCGCGCGCACTCGTGCAAGTTCTGTGTACCGGGCGTACGCCCCCTGTAACGCTTCCGCGACGCTTCTTTCGCGTACGGTCACGGATCGGGCACCGCGCTTGACGTGTCAGTGCCCTGGGGCAGACTTGGCCGGGAATAGCACAAAGGATCACCAGCATCATCAGGGATCACCGATCGCGGGAGCCACGCCAGCAGCTTTCGCGCGCGCCGATGGGGGACGCAGGAAGATGAGCCAGGACGCCGCACAGGGCCGGTACGCGGGGCGGTCGCTAGCCGGTGGCCGCTACCAACTGCGTGACCTGCTCGGCGAGGGCGGCATGGCCTCCGTCCACCTCGCGTACGACTCGGTGCTCGACCGACAGGTCGCTATCAAGACACTCCACACCGACCTCGGACGTGAACAGGCCTTCCGTGAGCGCTTCCGCCGTGAGGCGCAGGCCGTGGCGAAGCTCACCCACACGAACATCGTGTCGGTCTTCGACACCGGCGAGGACGATCTGGACGGCATGACGACGCCGTACATCGTCATGGAGTACATCGAGGGCAAGCCGCTCGGTTCGGTGCTCGACGCGGATGTCGCCCAGCTCGGCGCCATGCCCTCCGACAAGGCACTGAAGATCACCGCGGATGTGCTGGCGGCGCTGGAGATCAGCCACGAGATGGGCCTGGTCCACCGGGACATCAAGCCGGGCAACGTGATGATGACCAAGCGCAACGTCGTGAAGGTCATGGACTTCGGCATCGCCCGCGCCATGCAGTCCGGTGTCACGTCGATGACGCAGACCGGCATGGTGGTCGGCACCCCGCAGTACCTCTCGCCGGAGCAGGCCCTCGGCCGGGGCGTGGACGCCCGCTCCGACCTGTACTCGGTCGGCATCATGCTCTTCCAGCTGACCACCGGGCGGCTGCCGTTCGAGGCGGACTCGCCGCTGGCCATAGCGTATGCGCACGTCCAGGAGGAGCCGGTCGCTCCCTCCTCGATCAATCGTTCCCTGCCGCCGGCCGTCGACGCCATCGTCGCCCGCGCGCTCAAGAAGAACCCGAACGAGCGGTTCCCGAGCGCGGAGGCCATGCGGGACGAGTGCCTGCGGGTCGCCGGGTCCCTCCAGCCCGTCGCGCCGAGCATCGTGCCGGGCGTGCAGACGGCCAGCGGCGCGGGGGTCTCCTCCGCGGTCTTCCCGCCGATCGACCACACGGGCGCACCTCAGTCGGGCAGCGTCCAGACGCCGTACCAGCCGCCTGCCACGGGCGGTTACGGTCCGCCGACGCCGGCTCCGACGCCCGCCCCGTCCTACGGCTACCCGCAGCAGGGCGGCTATCAGACGCCGCCGCAGACCGCCGCGTACTCGCCGCAGCAGGGCTCGCCCACCCCGGCGCCGTACAACATCACACCCCAGCAGTCCTCGATGTCGGCGGGGCGTTCCGGGGGCGGGAAGAGCAACAGGGGCGTCATCGTGGGCGCGATCGCCGTGTCGGTCCTCGCGGTCGGCGGTCTGATCGTGGCGCTCTCCCTGAGCTCGGGCACCGAGGCCGAGGGCGGCGACAACGGCGCGACCGCCTCCTCCTCGCCGACCGTGGTCGAGGGGCACAAGGGCCCGGACACGTCGAAGGTCATCGAGTCGACCGAGTGCACGGAGCCCGTGGAGTCGTACAACGACCCCGAGAAGATCGAGCTGCCGGACTTCACCTTCAAGAACATCGACTCGGTGAAGAAGTGCTTCCAGGCGGCGGGCTGGCAGTACGACGTCCAGAAGGTCGACGAGAACACGTACGGCGAGGGCACGGTCATGGAGCAGTACCCGGCCGCCTCCGACGACGTCGACCCCAAGGAGATGCCCTCGATCATCCTCAAGGTCTCGACGGGCAACCCGGCCTGACGCCGCCGCGACAGACGTAGGAAGGGCCCGGCACTCGATGTGCCGGGCCCTCTGCGTACGGGGTGGGGGGTTGTCCGTAGGACTGCCGGAGGCTAGAGGTAGGGGCCGCCCGAGCGGCCGATCGTGCGGGGGTCGTCGTCGCCCTCCTGGCCGCCGACGCCCGGCGGCAGTGCGCGGCGCATCTGCTCCAACTGGGCCCGGGCGGCCATCTGCTGGGCGAACAGCGTCGTCTGGATCCCGTGGAAGAGGCCTTCGAGCCAGCCGACCAACTGGGCCTGGGCGATCCGCAGTTCCGCGTCGCTCGGGATCACCTCGTCGGTGAAGGGCAGGGAGAGTCGCTCCAGCTCCTCCACCAGCTCGGGCGCGAGGCCGTCCTCCAGTTCCTTGACCGAGCTGGCGTGGATCTCCTTGAGCCGGGCCCGGCTGGCCTCGTCCAGGGGGGCGACCCGTACCTCTTCGAGCAGCTGTTTGATCATGCTGCCGATGCGCATGACCTTGGCCGGCTGCTCCACCATCTCCGTCACCGGTACCTCGCGGGAGTCCTCGTCGCCTCCGCCGCCGCCCACGGCCATGCCGTCCTGGCCCACGACCAGGATCTGGGGCTGTTCGGGCGACCGTTCGTTCCTCGGCATCTCCATGCCGCCATTCTCTCCCACGCGTACACCTCACCACCCTGGTGCCCCCCACGCAGGGTGATCCACCGTTTACGTTGCCACGGTTCGCGTCTCGGCCGGCGATCCGGGCGGCGCCGGTCAGGACCGCACAGGGTCTCGGAGCGGGTCGCGGGCCGCCGGCGCCGGGATGCCGGGACGCCGGGGGCGTGTGACGCTGTGGTCGTGGCTTCCTGGCTTCGTTCGGTGCGCGTGACGGGACCGGTTCTCGTCGCGGGGCTGCTCGTCGTTCTGGTGACGGGGGCCGGGCCGGCGGTGTACGCCGCCGAACCCGACCCCGCGACCTCCTGGGCCGGCAGCCGCGCGGGCGAGGGCCGGGAACGGCCGGGCCGGGCGGACGCGGGCCTGGTGGAACCGGAGGACGACGCCTCCACGCCCGCGGAGGAGCCCGCTCCCGATCCGGACGGCCCGGACCCCACACTCGCCCCCGATCCGTCCCGGAACGCCGCCCTGCCCGTCCCCGGCGTCCCACCCGGTACCGGCACCGCGACCGTCGAGGAGCCCGTTCTCCAGGTCTTCGTCCTCGGCAGCGGCCTCATTCTGATCGGCCTGGGCCTCGGACTGGCCTTCGTGGGGCTACGCATACGGCGGTACTGAACCGGCGACGTCCCACCGGGCGAAGCCCTGGGGCTAGGCCCTGGGTGGAGGCCCTGGGTCGAGGCCCGCACGGCCGACCGCCCGCGCCTACGGCACCACCAGCAGCACCTTGCCCACGTGGCCGCTCTCCTCCAGCACCCGGTGTGCCGTGGCCGCGTCGTCCATGGGGATCTCCCGGTCGACGACCGGGCGTACGTGGCCACCGGCGATCAACGGCCAGACATGTTCGCGTACGGCGGCGACGATGGCCGTCTTCTCCTCCCGGGGCCGGGCCCGCAGCGAGGCCGCGCTGATCGCGGCCCGCTTGGCGAGGAGGGCGCCGATGTTCAGCTCACCCTTGATGCCGCCCTGCATACCGATGATCGCGAGCCGGCCGTTGACGGCCAGGACCCGGACGTTGCGGTCCAGGTACTTGGCACCCATGTTGTCGAGGACCACGTCCGCACCCCTGCCGTCCGTGGCCGCCCGGACCTCCTCGACGAAGTCCTGCTCGCGGTAGTTGATCAGGACGTCCGCCCCCAGGGCGGCGCACTGCTCCAGCTTCTCCTTGGTGCCCGCCGTGACGGCGACCTTCGCGCCGACGGCCTTGGCGAGCTGGATGGCCATCGTGCCGATGCCGCTGGAGCCGCCGTGCACGAGGAGCGTCTCACCGGGACGCAGATGGGCGATCATGAAGACGTTCGACCAGACCGTGCAGGTCACCTCGGGCAACGCGGCGGCCTGTCGGAGGTCGAGGCCGGAGGGGACCGGCAGCAGCTGGCCGGCCGGAACGACCACCTTCTCCGCGTAGCCGCCGCCCGAGAGCAGCGCGCACACCTCGTCGCCGACGTTCCACCCGGCCACACCGGGCCCGATCTCCTCGACGCGGCCGGAGCACTCCAGGCCGGGATAGGGGGAGGCACCGGGCGGTGGGTCGTAGAAACCCTGCCGCTGCAGCAGGTCGGCGCGGTTCACGGCGCTCGCCGCCACCTCGATGAGCACTTCGCCCTCGCCGGGCACCGGGTCGGGGACCTCGTCCCACACCAGGGCCTCGGGTCCACCGGGTTCGGGAATCGTGATCGCATGCATGAGAGGGACGCTACCCCTCGCCCTCCTGTCCGATCCCAGCCCCGTCCTCACTGCCTTCGCCGGTCCTCGACTGCCCCCGCACGCCCCGCACCACCCTCGCGCGCCCCGGGCCTCCGACCTGCATCACCACCCCGGCCGCCCCCTAGCCTGACTCTGCGGACATACCCCGCGATCCCCTACCCGCCGCCCCCCGACCTCCGCAGCCGCGCCCCCATCGACCCGCACCCCAACGTCATCCGGCTTTCCCTCCGCCGTCCCGACGTGCTTCGCTCCGACAGACGTGCTTCGCTCCGATACAGGAAGCAGTCGACGCGGTCGATTTTTTTCCCGCGCGGCGACCGATGAGTTCCGGCGGTCCCGGCGGTCTCCCCTTGCGTAGCCCCGGACACGGGCCCCGTACGCGGAAGGATCTCAACATGAGCGCACAGACGTCCGGCCTCGCGATCGAGACCGCTGGTCTGGTGAAGACGTTCGGCGAGACCCGGGCCGTCGACGGCGTCGACCTGGCCGTGCCGGCCGGCACGGTCTACGGCGTCCTCGGCCCGAACGGCGCCGGCAAGACCACCACGGTGAAGATGCTCGCCACCCTGCTGCGCCCCGACGGCGGCCAGGCGCACGTCTTCGGACACGACGTCGTCCGGGAGGCCGACGAGGTACGCGGCCGGGTCAGCCTGACCGGGCAGTACGCCTCCGTGGACGAGGACCTCACCGGCACCGAGAACCTGGTGCTGCTCGCCCGGCTCCTCGGCCACGACAAACGGACGGCCCGGCAGCGCGCCGGGCAGCTGTTGGAGGCCTTCGGACTGAGCGAGGCGGCCGGCAAACAGGTCAAGCACTACTCGGGCGGCATGCGGCGCCGTATCGACATCGCCGCGTCCATCCTCAACACGCCCGACCTGCTGTTCCTGGACGAGCCGACGACCGGCCTCGACCCGCGCAGCCGCAACCAGGTGTGGGACATCGTGCGCGCGGTGGTCGCCCAGGGCACGACCGTGCTGCTGACCACGCAGTATCTGGACGAGGCGGACCAGCTGGCGTCCCGGATCGCGGTCATCGACCAGGGCAAGGTGATCGCGGAGGGCACCAAGGGCGAGCTGAAGGCGTCCGTGGGTGCCGGTTCCGTCCATCTGCGGCTGCGCGACGCGGCCCAGCGGCCGCAGGCCGAGGAGGTGCTGCGGCTCGCCCTCGACGCCGACGTACAGCGTGAGCCGGACCCGGTGGCGTTGACGGCACGCGTCGGCGCGGGATCCGCCAACGGACAGGGGGCCGCCGAGGCCGCCGCCCGGGCGCTCGCCGAGCTGGCCCGCACCGGTATCACCGTCGACAACTTCTCGCTGGGCCAGCCCAGCCTGGACGAGGTGTTCCTCGCCCTTACCGGACACGACACCAAGGTGACGGCCACACAGGCCACCGGCACCCCCGAGACGAAGGACGAGGCAGCGGCATGAGCACGGCGACCACCACCGAGAACAAGGAACTCGCCCCTGTCAGCACCGAGTCGCTCACCGCGCTGCTCATCGCCAAGGAACGCCCGCCGCGGCCCAGCGCTCTCTCGGCGTCGCTGACGTTCGGCTGGCGGGCCATGCTCAAGATCAAACATGTGCCGGAGCAGCTCTTCGACGTCACCGCCTTCCCGATCATGATGGTGCTGATGTACACGTACCTCTTCGGCGGGGCGCTGGCCGGCTCCCCGGAGGAGTACATCCAGTTCCTGCTGCCGGGCATCCTGGTGATGTCGGTCGTGATGATCACGATGTACACCGGGGTCTCGGTCAACACGGACATCGAGAAAGGTGTCTTCGACCGGTTCCGTTCGCTGCCGATCTGGCGGCCCTCGACGATGGTCGGCTATCTGCTGGGCGACGCCCTGCGCTACGCGATCGCGTCCGTGGTGATGCTCACCGTCGGCATGATCCTCGGCTACCGCCCGGACGGCGGCGTGGTGGGCGTGGTCGCCGGGGTCGCGCTGCTCATCGTCTTCTCGTTCGCGTTCTCGTGGATCTGGACGATGTTCGGCCTCATGCTGCGCACGGAGAAGTCCGTGATGGGCGTCAGCATGATGGTGATCTTCCCGCTGACCTTCCTGTCCAACGTCTTCGTCGATCCGAGCACCATGCCGGGCTGGCTCCAGGCGTTCGTCAACAACAGCCCGGTCACGCATCTGGCGTCGGCGGTCCGCGAGTTGATGGCGGGCGAGTGGCCGACGGCCGAGATCGCCTGGACGCTGGGCTGGTCCGCCCTGTTCGTGCTGGTCTTCGGCCCGATCACGATGCGGCTGTACAACCGCAAGTAGGCGATCGCATCGAAAGGGTGGCCCCGGGGTGCGTCACCCCGGGGCCACCCTTTCGCTTCCGCTACGGCAGGTGCTTGGTCTCGGGGGCGATCTTCGTGCTCGGGGTGGCACGGACGATGGTGATCAGCCGGTCCGTCAACTGGAGTTCGCCGATGGACGGATCGTCGTAGCCGAGCACCCGGTGCCCGCGCAGCACGCTGACCACCAGGTCCTCCGTCTCCCGCACACCTCGCCCCACCTCGGCCTTTATGACCGGACGTTCGGCGATGTCGAGCCCGCTGCCCTGCTGGATGAGGTCCTCCATCACCATGCCCGCGGCGGGACTGAGCACGGAGAGCCCGAGGAGCCGTCCGGCCGCACTGGCGCTGGTGATGACGACATCGGCCCCGGACTGCTTCAGCAGCGGCGCGTTCTCCTCCTCCCGGACCGCGGCCACGATCTTCGCGCCTCGGTTGAGCTGGCGGGCGGTCAGCGCGACCAGTACCGCGGTGTCGTCCCGCGCGGTGGAGATGATGATCTGGCGTGCCTTCTGCAGCTCGGCCCGCAGCAGCACATCACTGCGGGTCGCGTCGCCGACCACCCCCGTGTACCCCTCGGAGGCCGCCGCCTCGATGGCCTTCGAGCTGGGGTCCACGACGACGACCTGCTCCTTCTTCAGGCCCGTCGCGCAGACGGTCTGGACCGCCGACCGCCCCTTCGTCCCCCAGCCGACGACAACGGTGTGCTCCCTCAAAGCCGCCCTCCAGCGTTTCAGTCGCCATTCCTCGCGCGTGCGCTCCGTGAGCACCTCCAGCGTGGTGCCGACCAGGATGATCAGGAACAGCACGCGCAGCGGCGTGATCACGAAGATATTGGTGAAGCGGGCAGCATCGCTGACCGGGGTGATGTCGCCGTAGCCGGTGGTGGAGAGGGTGACCGTGGCGTAGTAGAACGCGTCCAACAGATCCACGGAACCGTCGGAGTTGTCGTTGTACCCCTCGTTGTCGGCATAGACGATGAAGGCGGTGGCGACGAGCACGAACAGGGCCATCGCCAGCCGCTTGCCGACCTGACGGATCGGCCGCTCGACCTCTCTCTTCGGCAGCCTCACCTGGTGGGTCACGTGACGCTCGTCCACGTTGCGGGCGATCGCGTCCTGGCCCGGAAGTTTCACGTGAAACACTCCCCGTTTCGGCGTACATCCCCTGGCTGCACTCCGCCCCCGATTGCCCGTTGTTTCACGTGAAACACCGTCGGTCGCACGGCCGGTGGGCCATATCGACGTTTCACGTGAAACACACCTGGATGCCCGCCGTCGCCCAGGGCACATCGAGCAGTTCCAGCTCCTGGCCGGAACGAGCACCGCCCGGCGGTACGACGGCAAGGGCATCGGCGGTGGCGATGCCGCGGAGCATAGCGGGACCGTTGTAGTGCAGCGGCAGGGCGTCATCACCCCGCAGGCTGACGGGGACCAGCCGCGTGTCGTACGGGTGCCCGTGCACGCCCTCCCGCAGCGGCATCGTGTACGGCTCCGGGGCGGCACGCCCGGCGAGGGTCCGCAGCAGCGGCTCGGCGAGCGTGAACAGCCCGGACACGGCGGCCAGCGGGTTGCCGGGCAGCCCTACGAGATGCTGGTCCGGCTTGATCCGGGCCAGCAGCATGGGGTGGCCCGGGCGCACCTTCACCCCGTCGACGAGGAGTTCGGCCCCGACGCGGCGCAGGGTGGGATGGACATGGTCGACGGGTCCGGACGCCGTGCCGCCCGTGGTGACGATGAGCTCGGCGGAGGACTTCTTCACCGCCCGGTACAGGGCCTCGGCGTCGTCACCGAGGCGGCGTACGGCGGTGACCTCGGCGCCCAGCGCCCGGAGCCAGGAGGGCAGCATCGGGCCGAGGGCGTCCCGGATCGAGCCCTCGCGCGGGAGCCCCTCGGTGAGCAGTTCGTCGCCCAGGACGAGCAGTTCGACGCGCGGGCGGGGGAGCACGCTCAAGGTGTCGTACCCGGCGGCCGACGCGAGCCCGAGCGCGGCCGGGGTGATCTGCGTACCGAGCGGCAGCAGTTGGTCGCCGTTGCGGCACTCCTGGCCTCGGGGGCGGATGTCCTGCCCGTGCGCAAGGTCCCGGGTCGGGTGCAGTCGCCCCTTGTCGTCGGTGCGGCCGTGCTCGCTGCGCAGGACGGCGGTCGTGTCGGGCGGGATACGGGCGCCGGTGGCGATCCGGACCGCCTCCCCGTCCGTGAGCCGTACGGGCTCGGCGTGCCCCGCCAGAACGCCGTTCTCCCGTACCGCCCAGGGGCCGGGGCCCGCGACCGCCCAGCCGTCCATCGCGGAGGTGTCGAAGGAGGGGAGGTCGGTGAGGGCGGTGAGCGGGGCGGCGAGCACGAGGCCGAGGGCCTTGTCGACGGTGACCGACACGGGGGCCCGGCGTGCGGCCGAGCGGGCGGCGCGTTCGGCAACGGCCCGCGCCTCGGGCCAGGAGGTGGCCCGGTGGTGGGTGTCGTCCTTGACCCGGTGATGGCTGTCGTCCTTGCCCCGGTGCGGGTCGGCGTGACCTGCCCGTTCACGGTCCACACCCGCCGTCGTGGGGGTCTCGCGGGGGGAGGGGGGCTCGGCCTGCCCCCGGACGGGCCTGTCGTTGGCCACGGCCAGCGCCTCCTCCACGTCGAGTTCCTCGGCGTCCTGGGCGGTCATCCGGTGGCCGGACCGGTGTCCTGGCCGGCGCCGGGCCCGGGGTGGGGCTGGACCGCCGGGGCGGCTTCGGGCTCGGCGTCCGTCTCGGCCTCGGCAGTGGCCTCGTCGGCCCAGCGCAGGGCCAGGGCGGAGGCCTTGCGGGCGGCCTCGGTGACCGCCTCCGGGCCTCCCCCGGCCTTGGCGGCGGCGTAGCCGACGAGGAACGTGGTCAGCGGGGCGGCGGGCCGGGCCACGCTGTGGGCGGCGTCACGGGCGAGGTCGAGCAGCTCGGTGATGTCGACGTCGAGGTCGATCCCCAGCTCGTCCTTGACTGCGGAAATCCATTCATCCAACACGTGGCCATGCTCCCTGATCCGTGCGCGGGCGGCGGCGATGTCGTCCCAGGTGTCGCAGTCGAAGGACGCGAGCGGGTCGGTGATACGGGTGAGGCGCAGTGCGGCGGTCAGCCGCCGCAGGGGGAGCCCGGTGAGGCCGTCGTGCTCGGCGGCGAGCCGCGCGAGCTCACGGGTGAGGGACTCGGCCCGGTAGGCGGCCACAAGCGGCTGGTCACGGCCGTCGGGGTCGGTGACCAGAACGCCGTCGGCGGGCCCCTGGTCGGCCAGGAGGGCGTCGAGCAGCCGCCGTACCGTCCCCTCGTCCAGGAACGGCAGATCGGCGGAGAGGACGACGACGTACGGCGCGGTGGTGTGCCGGAGTCCGGCCCCCAGGGCGGCGAGGGGGCCGCCGCCGGGGGGTTCCTCACGGCTCCACAGCACGGGCCGCGCGGTGGGCCGGGGGTCGGCGACCACCACGGTCGTCCCGGCCCCGGCGCAGGCGCTCAGCACGCGGTCGAGCAGGGCCCGTCCGCCGACGCGCACGGCGGGCTTGTCCGTGCCGCCGAGCCGCCGGGCGGCGCCCCCGGCGAGCACGACGGCGTCGAACACTTCGGTACCGGGGTCGCCCGGGGGCTCGTACGCGGTCACCCTCCGAGTATGCGTGCCTTCACGATCACTGGGAACGCGGGGGAGGCCGCGCGTTCGGGGCCCGGAGGGGCCAGGGGCGCGGGGCAGCGAGGCCCGACGGCGCTCAGCGGCCGGGCCTGACGGCGCTCAACGGCCGGCCCGACGGCGCCCGGCGGCCCAGCCCGCCGGGCGAAGCCGGTGATCAGAGCGTGCGCAACAGCACCGCCGGCTGTTCGACGCAGTCCGCCACGTACCGCAGGAAGCCGCCGGCCGTGCCGCCGTCGCACACCCGGTGGTCGAAGGTGAGCGAGAGCTGCACGACCTGCCGTACCGCCAGCTCGCCCCCGTGCACCCAGGGCTTGGGGACGATGCGGCCGACGCCGAGCATGGCGGCCTCGGGGTGGTTGATGATCGGCGTGGAGCCGTCGACGCCGAACACGCCGTAGTTGTTCAGCGTGAAGGTGCCGCCGGTCAGCTGGCCGGGCGTCAGGGTGCCGGTGCGTGCCGCCTCGGTCAGCCGGGCGAACTCCGCGCCGAGCGACTCCGCGTTCCTGGTGTGCGCGTCCCGCACGACGGGGACGACCAGCCCTCGTTCCGTCTGCGCGGCGAACCCGAGGTGCACCTGCTCCAGCCGTACGACCTCGCGGGCGTCCATGTCGACCGTCGAGTTGAGCTCGGGGAAACGAGCCAGCGCGGCGGTGCAGATCCGGGCGAGCAACGCCAGGAGGGAGATCTTCGGGCCCCCGGCGGCGTTCATGGCCGTGCGGGCGTTCATCAGCTCCGTCGCGTCGGCGTCCACCCAGCAGGTCGCGTCCGGGATCTCGCGCCGGCTGCGGGAGAGTTTGTCGGCGACGGCGCCACGGACGCCACGGAGGGGGACACGGGTGCCGGCGGCCGCCGCCCCGGATGCGGTGGTGGGCCGAGTGGCGGGCACCGCGACGGGCCGTACAGCCGGTGCCTCCTGCGCCTTCGGCGCCGGGGCCGAGGGCGCGGCGGACCGCAGCGCGTGCTCCACGTCCGCCCTCAGGATCAGCCCCTGGGGCCCGGATCCCGTCAGTTGCCGCAGGTCGAGGCCGTTCTCGCGGGCGAGGCGGCGGACGAGCGGGGAGATGACCGGCACGGGTCCGTCCGCGCGGACCGGGCCGGTCACCGCGGCCGGCCCCGCGGGCACAGCCGCGGGAACAGTGTCGGGCACGGGCACCGGCGCGAAGGACTGCGCCGGCTCCCCCGGCCGCACCCTCCTGCGGCGTGCCGGAGGCGCTCCCGTGCCGTATCCGACCAGCACATTGCCGGAGCCCTCGTCCTTCGCGGCTCCGGCCGCGTCCGCGCGCCCGGCGGAACCGTCGGCGACCGGCGCTCCCACCGCCACCGTCAACAGTGGCGCTCCGACGGGCAGTTCCGTGCCCTCCTCGCCGAAGCGGGCGGTGACGACACCGCCGTAGGGGCAGGGGACCTCGACCATGGCCTTGGCCGTCTCGACCTCGACGACGGGCTGGTCGATCGCGACGACGTCCCCGACCTGGACGAGCCAGCGGACGATCTCGGCCTCGGTCAGCCCCTCACCGAGGTCGGGCAGCTTGAACTCCAGCACCTGAGCCATCAGTTCTCCGCCTCCCACTGCAGGCGCCCCACGGCGTCCAGGATCCGGTCGACGCCGGGCAGATGGTGGCGTTCCAGCATCGGCGGCGGGTAGGGGATGTCGAACCCGGCGACGCGCAGCACGGGCGCCTCCAGGTGGTGGAAGCAGCGCTCGGTCACGCGGGCCGCGATCTCGCCGCCCGGGCCGCCGTAGGAGCCGGACTCGTGCACGACGACCGCGCGGCCGGTCCGCCGTACCGACGCGGCGACCGTCTCGTCGTCGAAGGGCACCAGGGAACGCAGGTCCACGACTTCGAGGTCCCAGCCCTCGGCCGTGGCCGCCTCGGCGGCCTCCAGACAGACGGGCACGGACGGGCCGTAGGTGATGAGCGTGGCGCTGCGTCCGGCGCGGCGCACGACCGCCCGGCCGATCGGCTCGACACTCTGCGGTTCCTCGGGGTTCCAGGTGTCCTTCGACCAGTACAGGCGCTTGGGCTCCAGGAAGACGACCGGGTCGTCGGACGCGATGGCGGCGCGCAGCAGCCCGTAGGCGTCGGCGACGGTGGCGGGCGTGACCACATGGAGCCCCGGAGTCGCCATGTAGTACGCCTCGGAGGAGTCGCTGTGGTGCTCGACGCCGCCGATGCCGCCGCCGTACGGGACGCGGATGGTGATCGGCAGCGGCATGGCCCCGCGCGTGCGGTTGCGCATGCGGGCGACATGGCTGATGAGCTGCTCGAACGCCGGGTAGGCGAACGCGTCGAACTGCATCTCCACGACCGGCCGCAGCCCGTACATCGCCATGCCGACGGCGGTGCCGAGGATGCCCGCCTCGGCGAGCGGGGTGTCGGTGACGCGGTCCTCGCCGAACTCCTTCGCGAGGCCGTCGGTGACCCGGAAGACACCGCCGAGGGTGCCGACGTCCTCTCCCATGACGTGCACGGTGGGGTCGGCCGTCATGGCGTCGCGCAGCGCGCGGGTGAGCGCCTGCGCCATGGTGGCGGGCTTGAGCGCGACGGTGGTCATCGGTGCGCCCCTTCTTGCTCCGCCGCCAGCTCGGCCCGCAGCAGGGCCTCCTGCTCGCGCAGTTGCGGGGTGGGTTCGGCGTAGACGTGGGCGAAGAGGTCCATGGGGTCGAGGACCGGGTCCTGGTTCATGCGCTCGCGCAGGTCGGCCGCCATCGTCTCGGCGGCGTCGCGCGCGGCCCGGATGCCGTCCTCGTCGAGGAGTCCGCGCTCGGTCAGCTCGTGCTCCAGGAGCGTGATCGGGTCGTGCGCGCGCCAGGTCTCGACCTCGGCGTCGCCCCGGTAGCGGGTGGCGTCGTCGGCGTTGGTGTGGGCGTCGATGCGGTACGTCACCGCCTCGACCAGGGTGGGACCGCCGCCCGCGCGCGCGTGGGCCACGGCCTCGGCGAGCACCTGGTGCACGGCCGCCGCGTCGTTGCCGTCGACCAGGCGGCCCGGCATCCCGTAGCCGACGGCCTTGTGTGCCAGCGACGGGGCGGCGGTCTGTTTGGCGAGCGGCACGGAGATCGCGAAGCCGTTGTTCTGGACGAGGAAGACGACCGGGGCCTGCCAGACGGCGGCGAAGTTGAGGGCCTCGTGGAAGTCGCCCTCGCTGGTGCCGCCGTCGCCGACCAGGGCGAGCGCCACCACGTCGTCGCCCTTGAGGCGGGCGGCGTGCGCGAGCCCCACGGCGTGGGGGAGCTGGGTGGCGAGGGGGGTGCACAGGGGCGCGACGCGGTGCTCGTGCGGGTCGTAGCCGGTGTGCCAGTCGCCCCGCAGCAGGGTGAGCGCCTGGACGGGATCGAGGCCGCGGGCGACGGCGGCGAGCGTGTCGCGGTAGCTCGGGAAGAGCCAGTCCCGCTCTTCGAGGACCAGCGCGGCGGCGACCTCACAGGCCTCCTGGCCGGTGCTGGAGGGGTAGACGGCGAGCCTGCCCTGCTTGGTCAGGGCCGTGGCCTGCGTGTTGTAGCGGCGGCCGCGCACCAGCTCGGCGTAGAGCCGGCGCAGCAGCGCGGGGTCGGCGTCGGCGGCCGCGTCCGTGCCGAGCACGCGGTACGGCAGGGCGTCGGGCAGCAGCGGCGCGGGGTCCGTGCGGGGCTGCCAGGCGGGCGGCGGTGTCGGGCGGTACGCGCCCCGCTGCTCCATGACCGTCATACGGCACCTCCTCATGGGAGTGGCTCAGGGACGCGGCACGGCTGTGACGCGTCTCACCTACCGATTGTTCGGTCGTTGACGCATTTTGGCTACAGGCACCCTCAGGCTGTGGACAAACGGTTCTGCACAGCCTCAAATGAACGCAGTACGTCCATGATAGGGAGGCGGGGGCACATGGCACCTGAACAAATGGCCGAGCCGCCGGAGCACGGCCCGGCCCTGCCACCCCCTCGACCGCTGGACGCCATAGATCAGGACATCCTGCGCATGCTCCAGGCCGACGGCCGCGCCTCGATACGGTCCGTCGCCGAACGGGTCCACGTCTCTCGTGCCAATGCCTACGCGCGCATCAACCGCCTCATCGAGGACGGCGTGATCCGAGGCTTCGGGGCGCGCGTGAACCACGAGCGCGCCGGAAAGGGCACCTCGGCCTACATCACCCTCAAGATCGTGCAGAACTCGTGGCGCACGGTCCGCGACCAGCTGCGCCAACTGTCCGGTGCCGCCCACATCGCCCTCGTGGGCGGTGACTACGACGTCCTGCTCCTGGTCCACACCTCGGACAACAGGGCCCTGCGCGAGGTCGTTCTCACCAAGCTCCAGGCCATCCCGGAGGTGCTCAGCACCCGGACCCTGCTGGTGTTCGAGGAGGAGGACGTGGAACCGGACGGATGAGCGCAGGGCCCGGGCGTCCCACCTGGGCGCACGCGCTCCCGAAAGGCGCTCAGGCCGGCGCGCGCAGCCCCGTGAAGACCAGCTGGGCCACGGCTTCGGACACTTCCCGCTCGCCCATGCCCCGCCCGTCCGGCCGGTACCACTCCACGATCGAGTTGATCATCCCGAAGACCAGCCGGGTCGCGAGCCGCACCTCCACGTCGCCCCGGACGTCCCCGTCGGCCGCCGCGGCCTTCAGCAGCTCGGCGACCCGGTGGTCGAAGTCGCGCCGCCGCTCCAGCGCCCAGCGCTCGGTGTCCGTGTTGCCGCGCACCCGCAGCAGGAGGGTCACGTAGGGGAGTTCGTTCATGAGCACCTCGACCATGCGCCGCACGACGTGCTCCAGGCGCTCCACCGCCCGCCCCGCGCGCGCGGGTTCCTCGTCGAGGATCGCGAAGAGACCGTCCAGAGCGCGGCTGACGGCCCGGCGCAGCAGCTCCTCCTTGCCGGTGACGTGGTGGTATATCGACGACTTGGAGATACCGGCCGCCCTGGACAGGTGCTCCATGGACGTGCCGTCGTAGCCACGCTCGTTGAAGACCCGGACGGCGACGGACAGCAGCGTCTCCGGGGTGTAGGTGTCGCGCTTGGCGGTGGTCATGAGGAGGTGCCCTCCCGCTTGTCGGAGGCGTAGGCGTGGCGGTAGAGCGCCAGGGACGGCGCGTAGCGCCCGGACGGGTCGCGCAGGTGCAGATCGTCCAGGAGGGCGTACGCCCAGTTCCGGCCAAGCCTGCGGCTCCATTCGAAGGGCCCCAGCGGGTAGTTGACGCCCAGGCGCATCGCCGTGTCGATGTCCTCCTTGGTGGCCACGCCCTTGGCGACGGCGTCGTGCGCGAGGTCGATGATCCGCGCCACCGTGCGGGCCACGATCATGCCGGGGGCGTCCCCGATGACGCTGACGTCCTTCCCGAGCGCCTGGAAGAGACCGGTGGCCTCGGCGAGGGTCTGCGGCGAGGTGTCCTGGGAGGCGGAGAGCGCGATCCGGGTGGCCCTGCGGTAGTCCAGCGCCAGGTCGAAGTAGACGACGTCCCGGAACTCCACGGAGGTCTGTCCGTCGGCGAGGGCCAGCTGGCCGCCGCTGGGCAGGACGAGCCGGGTGCCGTGGTCCTCCTCGTCCTCGCGGACGGGGATGCCCGCCTCCCGGATCAGGGCGAGCAGGTCGGAGGCGGGCCCGAGGTCGCCCTCGACGACGACGTACGCGGGTGCCGTCACCGGTTCGGCGGTGTGCGGCTCGGGGCGCTCGGCGTCCTCGCTGTGGTCGTACCAGCCCTGCCCCGTCTTGCGGCCGAGCCGGCCGGACTCGACGAGCCGTCGCTGGGCCAGCGAGGGCGTGAAGCGCACGTCCTGGAAGAAGGCCTGCCAGACGGAGTGGGTGACGGACTCGTTGACGTCCTGCCCGATGAGGTCGGTCAGTTCGAAGGCGCCCATCCTGAAGCCGCCGCACTCCCGCAGGATCGCGTCGATGGTGACGGGTTCGGCCGCCTGCGACTCGTACACCGCGAAGGCCTCCGCATAGAACGGCCGTGCGATGCGGTTGACGATGAAGCCGGGGGTGTCCGCGCAGGCGACCGGCGTCTTGCCCCAGACGCGCGCCAGCTCGTACGCGCGCGTGGCCGACGTGACGTCGGTGGCGAACCCGGAGACGACCTCGACGAGGGGCAGCACCGGAGCGGGGTTGAAGAAGTGCAGGCCCACGAAACGGCCCGGGTTGCGCAGGGCACCGCCGATGGCCGTGACGGACAGGGAGGAGGTGTTGGTGGCGAGGAGGCAGTCCTCGCCGACGATGTCCTCCAGCGCGCGGAACAGCTCCTGCTTGACGTCGAGCCGCTCCAGGACCGCCTCGACGACGAGGCCGCAGTCCGCGAGGTCGGTGAGGCTCTCGGCGGCGTGCAGCCGGGCACGCGCGGAGTCCCGGTCCGCGCCGGCCATACGGTCCTTCGCGACGAGCCGGTCGAGCCGGGCGCCGATCGCCTCGGCGGCCTCCCGGGCGCGACCGGGGACGGCATCGAACAGTCGTACGGGGTGGCCGGCGACCAACGCGACCTGGGCGATGCCCTGGCCCATGGTGCCGGCGCCGACGACGGCCACGGGGCTGCTGAGGTCGAGTGCTGTCATGTGCGCGATCCTCCCGCACGGGGTTGTCCACAGATGCGGCGGACCCCCTTGTCCCGACCGATCGTTCGGTTACTCTAACTCTGTCCGCCTGTTCCTGCCCAGGTCAGAGCTCGACGAAGAGCCTCTGACGTGAGGAGTTGGTCAAGCATGGCCGCCGAACCGTCCGCGCACGCCCTGATCGCCAAGCACCGGCCCACTCTCGACCAGGCCCTGGAAGCGATCCGCACCCGCGCGTACTGGTCGCCCCACCCCGAGCACCCCAAGGCGTACGGCGAGAACGGCAGCCTGGGCCTGGCCGAGGGCAAAGCCGCCTTCGACGCCCTCCTCGGCACCCGCCTCGACCTCGGCCAGCCCGGCACCGACGACTGGGTGGGCGGCGAGACCTCCCCGTACGGCATCGAGCTGGGTGTCACCTACCCGCACCCGGACGTCGACGCGCTGCTGCCCGCCATGAAGACCGGCCAGCGCGCGTGGCGCGACGCGGGCGCGGAGGCGCGCGCGGCGGTGTGCCTCGAGATCCTCAAGCGGATCAGCGACCGCACCCACGAGTTCGCCCACGCGGTCATGCACACCAGCGGCCAGGCCTTCATGATGGCGTTCCAGGCTGGCGGCCCGCACGCCCAGGACCGAGGCATGGAGGCTGTGGCCTACGCGTACGCGGAGCAGGTCCGCACCCCGGACGAGGCGGCGTGGAGCAAGCCCCAGGGCAAGCGCGACCCCCTCACGCTCACCAAGCGGTTCAAGCCGGTCCCGCGCGGGATCTCCCTGGTCATCGGCTGCAACACCTTCCCCACGTGGAACGGCTACCCGGGCCTGTTCGCCTCCCTCGCCACGGGCAACGCGGTCCTGGTGAAGCCCCACCCGCGCGCGGTGCTGCCGCTCGCGCTCACGGTCCAGGTCGCCCGCGAGGTCCTCGCCGAGAGCGGCTTCGACCCCAACCTGGTCGCGCTGGCCGCGGAGCGCCCCGGCGAGGGCATCGCCAAGGACCTGGCGACCCGCCCCGAGATCCGCATCATCGACTACACCGGCTCCACGTCCTTCGGCGACTGGCTGGAGGCCAACGCCCGCCAGGCGGAGGTCTACACGGAGAAGGCCGGCGTCAACACGGTGCTCGTCGACTCCACCGACGGCTACAAGGGCATGCTCTCCAACCTGGCCTTCTCCCTGTCCCTGTACAGCGGCCAGATGTGCACCACCCCGCAGAACCTGCTCATCCCCCGCGACGGCATCACCACCGACGAGGGCGCCAAGTCCTACGACGAGGTCGTCGCCGATCTCGCCAAGTCGATCGGCGGCCTGCTCGGCGACGACGCGCGCGCGAACGCACTGCTCGGCGCGATCGTGAACCCCGACGTCAAGGCCCGCCTCGAAGCCGCCGCCTCACTCGGCGAAGTCGCGCTCCCCTCGCGGGAGGTCACCCACCCCGAGTTCCCGGACGCGGTCGTCCGCACGCCGGTGATCGTGAAGCTCGACGGCGCCCGGAAGTACTGGGAGCGGACCGACGACGAAGCCGCGTACATGAGCGAGTGCTTCGGGCCGGTGGCGTTCGCCGTCGCGGTCGACTCGGCGACGGACGGACTGGACCTGCTGCGCCGGACCATCGCCGAGAAGGGCGCGATGACCGTCGGCGCGTACACGACCTCCGACGAGGTGGCCGAGGCCGTCGAGGAGGTCTGCCTGGAGGAGTGCGCGCAACTGTCGCTGAACCTCACGGGCGGGATCTACGTGAACCAGACCGCGGCGTTCTCGGACTTCCACGGCTCCGGCGGAAATCCGGCGGCCAACGCGGCGCTGTGCGACGGGGCGTTCGTCGCCAACCGCTTCCGGGTGGTGGAGGTCCGGCGCGAGGACTAGAGGCACGCGCCCCTGGGGGCGCTCCCCTAGGGGGCGCTCCCTCGACGTTGCGTCAGCAGGAACCCGCGCTCCAGTGGTACAGCGTCATCGCCACGCTCGTCGCCAGGTTGTAGCTGGAGACCTGGGGACGCATCGGGAGCGAGAGCAAGTGGTCGGCGCGGGCGCGCAGTTCGGTGGAGAGACCGCTGCGTTCGGAACCGAAGGCCAGGACGGCGTCGTCCGGGAGCTTCAGCCCCCGGATGTCGTCGCCCTCGGGGTCGAGCGCGAAGAGGGGGCCCGGGGGCAGATCGGCCACGGTCAGGCGCTCGACGGCGGTCGCGAAGTGCAGCCCCGCCCCACCGCGCACAACGGTGGGGTGCCAGGGATCCATGGTGCCCGTGGTGACCACACCGGTCGCGCCGAAACCGGCCGCCAGCCGGATCACGGCTCCCGCGTTGCCCAGGTTGCGCGGGTTGTCCAGGACGACGACCGGGGCGGTACGCGGCGTGCGGGCGAGCGCGGCCAGATGCGCCTCGCGCGAGGGGCGTACGGCCAGGGCGGCGACGGCGGTGGGGTGCGGACGCGCCACGAGGGCCCGGTACGTCTCCTCCGGGACCTCCTGGAGGACACCCGCAAGCAGGTCGCGGACGTCCGGGGCCAGGTCGTCGGCGAGGGCGAGCGCCACCGCGCGGTCCACGGTGACGGCCACCGGCACGTCGGCGCCGAAGCGCACGGCGTGCTTGAGGGCGTGGAAACCGTCGAGCAGGACGGCGGTGTCGACGAGGCGGCGCCAGGCCCGCACAGGGTCGCCGCCCGGACGCGTGTGCGATCCGCCCACGGGGGCGACGGCCGGTCCGGCTGCCGGCGCAGCCACCGGTCCGTCCGCTGGTGCGGTCACCGGATCGTTCATGCGGTGAAGCCTACGTGGGGCTGCTCGGTCGCCCCGTTCTCCTGCGTCCTCTGCGTCCTCTGCGTCCTCTGCGTCTTCTGCTTCTCCCGCTTCTCCTGCGTCTCCTGGGCGAGCGGAGGTTGGCCCGGGGCGCGCGGGCCCGGGATCCTGCGGTCGCTCCCCGGCGGCACACGACGCACGACGCGGTCACGCGCCCGGGCCACCAAGCCCCCCAGACGCTTCAGGAAGGACGTCGGCAGGAAGACGGCGTCGGCGGCGATCATCGCGAGGGAGAAGAACGGCAGCCCCAGCACGACGGCGATCACGGCGTGCTCGGTCATCATGACCGCCAGCAGGACGTTCTTGACCCGCCGGTTGAAGAGCGTGAACGGGAACGCGACCTGCACGATCACCGTCCCGTACGTCACCAGCATGATCATCGTGCCGCTGGACGACATCAGGTCGGAGAGCGTGCCCCAGGGCGAGAAGTAGTCCAGGTGGAACGGGTAGTAGGCGGCCGTGCCGTCCTGCCAGCGAGAGCCCTGGACCTTGTACCAGCCGGCCGCCGCGTAGATCAGACACGCCTCGGCCATGATCACGACCAGGGCGGCGTTGTGTGCGAGGTTGCCGACGATGTCGAGCAGCGCACGCGGCTTGGTGTCCGCCTCGATGCGGCCGGCGACCCACCACAGGCCTTGCACCGCCCACAGCCCCCAGAAGAACGTGAGCCAGCCGCCCAGCAGGCCCCCGGGGATCAGCCCGCCGAACGTCGACACCAGCAGCGCGAAGCCGAGCACACACCACAGGACGGGGCCGACCACGTCCTCCTGCGCTCGGCCGTCCCGCTTCAGGCGCTCGCGCACGCGCCGTGTGCGCCGTGCGTCCAGTGACCAGACCTGGGCACAGCGGACGAAGACCAGATAGATCGCCATGAGGTGGATGACGTTGTCGCCGCCGTCCCCCATGAAGACACTGCGGTTCTGCAGCGAGAGGACGCCCACCATGAACAGGACACTCACGGCGCGGGTGCGCCAGCCGAGCAGCAGCAGGAAGGTCGACAGGATGGCGACGGCGTAGACGATCTCGAACCACACCATGCTGTCGGACCACATGAGCACCGTGAAGGCGTCGTTGTCCGCGATCAGTCGCTGGGCCAGCTCCCAGCTCCAGGGCCCGTCGGGGCCGTACAGCTCGCGCCGGTGCGGGAACTCGCGCAGCAGGAAGAGCAGCCAGGTCGCGGAGAAGCCGATACGGATGATCGCGGTCTGGTACGGGCCCAGCGCACGATCGGTGACACGGGTGATGCCGTTGCCTGTCGCCGCGACGAGTCGCCCCAGAGGGCTCACCGGCGGAACCGGGTGGGGCGGGCTCATGGAAGTCATCCGGCGCTCGCCTCCGTCCGACCGGTGACGGCCCGGTCACCACCGGCCGCGTCGGCCGCGTCGGCGGCGGCGTCGGCGTCCGTCCGGTCGTCGTCGGTCACCGACCACCAGGGCAGCTCACGGACGACGGGCTTGTCGGACACCTTTTCCTCGCTCCACTCGGGCGGCTGCACATTGGTGGTACGGGACCGGAGCTGGATCCGCTCGATCTCACCGCCGGCGCCACCGGCCTGCTCACGGTCGAGGCGCATCACGACGATGCGGCGCACATAGCGCTCGGACAGATCGCCGCGTGACGAGGTGGCGCGGTGCTCGCCGTCATGTGTGGCGGTGTAGAAGTCCCAGGCCCGGCGCAGTTCGTTCTGCTGGGTGTGGCTCGGCACCGGATTGCGGTCGATCGCGGCGCCGTCCAGCGCGGACAGGTCGTACCAGCCGGTCGTGCTCACCTCACCGTCAGCGGTACGGACCTCGGCGCGTGCCTGCACCGCGATGTTCTGCTGCAGCGGGTTGGGCGCGAACAGCTTCCAGTTCTGCTCGAACTCCGGATAGACCCACTCGTCCACCGCCCCGCCGTGCTGCTTCGTCAGCGTGTTCGAGGGCGCTATGTGCAGAAACACCAGCCCGAGGTGCGCGCAGGTCGCCACCGCCACGATCGCGAGCACCAGCGCCACGGCGATCTGGTACGGCAGGGTCAGCGAGGCGATACCGGACACCGGCTGAGCCGGCCGGGCTATCTGCTCTGGTCGCGATCCGAGGGACGGCTCCTCCGGCGCTCCCACCGGTGGTCCCGATGACGGATCCGGTGGTCCCGATGACGGATCCGGTGGTGGCAGCGCCGAGGGTGCCGTGGACGCAGCCGTGTTCGCCGAGGTCGCGTCGCTCTCGGGCTCGTCCGGCCCTCGCCGGGCGTTCGAGACCTCGTCGTTCGCGTCCATTGCGCCCAGCTCCCCGATTTCCACTACCCGGTCGACTTCCCCACGGGAACTTACTCAGCCGCGTTCCTCCGGCACAGCCCCGATGGCCACAGCAGTCACATCGTCACACCGCTCACACGGCACCCATGAGGTTATCCACAGCGGGGGACACCTTACGGCGCGGTGTGGTCCGCCTCTCTTCTGAAGGCTGCCCCGGCTCTCTTCTGAAGGCTGCCCCGGCCGCGCCATTCCCTTCTTCTAGAACCTGTTCTATCTTGACGCCCCGTCAACGGCGACACGGAAGGGGCGGGACCGTGGACTTCACGTTCACCGAGGAGCAGCAGGCGGCGGCCGAAGCGGCGAGGGCGGTGTTCGCCGGGGTCGCGCCGGACGGTGTGCCCAGCCCGTCGCTCGTGCCGGGGGCGGTGGCCGACGACTTCGACCGGGCCCTGTGGGCGAAGCTCGCCGACGCGGACCTGCTGAGCCTGTTGCTCGACCCCGCGTACGGAGGGTCGGGGCTCGATCCGATCGCCCTGTGCCTGGTGCTGCGCGAGTCGGCGAAGGCGCTGGCCAGGGGCCCCCTGCTGGAGAGCAGCGCCGCCTCCGTGGCCGTGCAGGCCCACGGGAGCGAGGAGCTGAGGGCGGAGTTGCTCGCGCGCGTCGGCAGGGGCGAGGTCGTCCTGACCGTCGCCGCGCACGGCCGCACCGGCCACGATCCGGCCGAACTCGCCGTGACCGCCCGCCGGGACGAAGGCGGCGTCTGGGTCCTGGACGGCATGCAGACGGCGGTGCCCTGGGCCCACAACGCGGAATTCATCCTCGTCCCCGCGACGGTCGCACCGGAGTCGGTCACCCCCGACGTCTCCGCGGAACGAGCCGGCGGAAGCGTGGGAAGCGGCGGAGCCGAGGGAATTGGCGGAACCGGCGGAGCCATCGCAGCCGAGCAGGACGCGGTCGCGGCCGCCGACGGCCGGGCCGTACTCGCCCTCGTCCCCCGCCTCCACGAGGGGGTGACGCTCGCCGAGCAGATCTCCACCACCGGTGAACGGCTCGCGGAGCTGCGCCTGGACACGGCACGCGTCGCCAGCCGGAATGTCCTCGACGCAGAGGGGGCATGGGAACGGCTACGGGACCTGCTGACCACCGGCACATGCGCGCTCGCGCTCGGCCTGGGTGACAGGGTCCTCGCCATGACCAGCGAATACGCCGGCAAACGCGAACAGTTCGGCTTCCCGATCGCCTCGTTCCAGGCCGTCGCCGTTCAGGCCGCCGACCGCTTCATCGACCTGCGCGCGATGGAGGCGACGCTGTGGCAGGCCGCCTGGCGCATCACCTCCGGCGCGGGAGGCGCGCTGCCCGCCTCCGGAGATGTCGCCGTGGCCAAGATCTGGGCCTCGGAGGGCGTACGGCGGGTCGTGCAGACCGCACAGCATCTGCACGGGGGCTTCGGCGCCGACGTCGACTACCCTCTGCACCGCTATCACGCCTGGGCCAAGCATCTCGAACTGTCACTCGGCCCCGCGGCGGCCCACGAGGAGGCCCTCGGGGACCTTCTGGCGGCACATCCCTTGGGCTGACCGCCTCGTTCCCTAGAGAACGAAGCCCGCCCCGCCCTGGTCGTCCACCACCGGACGACCGGCGGCCGCCCACACCTGCATGCCGCCGTCGACGTTCACGGCGTCGATGCCCTGCTGGACGAGGTAGTTGGTGACCTGCGCCGATCGTCCGCCCGAGCGGCAGATCACGTGGACCCTGCCGTCCTGCGGCGCCGCCTCGGTGAGCTCACCGTAACGCGCCACGAACTCACTGATGGGGATGTGCAGCGCCCCTTCTGCATGACCCGCCTGCCACTCGTCGTCCTCCCGGACGTCCAGCAGGAAGTCGTCGTCCTTGAGGTCTCCGACCTCGACCGTGGGCACACCCGCTCCGAAATGCATGCGTCCGACGCTACCCGACCGACCGGCCGACAACCGAGGCCCTCGCCAACCGAGCCAGCCGACCGCCCTCCTACAACCGCCTCACCGCTCCGCGCGCCCCAAGCGCTCCAAGCGCTTCAACCGCCCTGACGACCCCGGCCTCCCTGACCCGCCTAACCCGCCTAACCCGCCTAACCCGCCTAACCCGCCTAACCCGCCTAACCCGCCTAACCCGCCTGACCCGCCTGGCCACCGTGACTGTCCTGGCCGATCAGCCCCGCCAGCTCCGCCTCCCGCTGTTCGACCTCCGCCAGCAGCTGGTCGGCGATCTCGTCGAGCAGGCGGTCGGGGTCGTCCGGCGCGAGGCGGAGCATCGACCCGATGGCGCCCTCTTCCAGCTCACGGGCGAGGAGTGCGAGAAGCTCCTTGCGCTGGGCGAGCCATTCCAGCCGGGCGTACAGCTCCTCGGCGCGACTCGGCCTGCGCTCCTCCGGCACCGGCCCGGCCGCCCACTCCTCGGACAGCTCCCGCAACAGCACCTCGTCACCACGGCCGTACGCAGCGTTCACCCGGGCTATGAACTCGTCACGCCGTTCCCGCTCCTTGTCGTCCCGCGCCAGGTCGGGGTGGGCCTTGCGCACCAGTTCGCGGTAGAGCCTGCGGGCCTCGTCACTCGGGCGCACCCGCTCCGGGGACCGTACGGGCTGGTCGGTGAGCATGGCCGCCGCCTCCGGGAACAGGCCCTCCGAGTCCATCCAGCCGTGGAACAACTCCTCCACGCCCGGCATGGGCATGACCCGGGCTCGCGCTTCCTGAGCCTTGCGCACGTCCTCGGGGTCCCCGGTGCGTGCCGCCTTCGCCTCGGCGATCTGGGCGTCCAGCTCGTCCAGCCGCGCGTACATGGGGCCGAGCTTCTGGTGGTGCAACCGGGAGAAGTTCTCGACCTCGACCCGGAAGGTCTCCACGGCGATCTCGTACTCGATCAACGCCTGCTCGGCCGCCCGCACGGCCCGCTCCAACCGCTCCTCGGGCCGCCCCGCGCCCGCGCCCCCGCCGTGGCCCTCACCGTCGGAAGACACCTGGCCCCCATCAGACATCGGAGCCTCAGCAGACACCGGCGTCTCAGCAGAGTCGCCCTCGGCGGACGACGTACTTTCGCCGGGCTCGGTGCCCGTGTGCGCGTCGGGCTCCGCGCTCTCCACGGGCTCGGTGGAGCGCTCGGACGGTGTCTGGTCGGCTTCCGGGGTCGTCACCCGACCCAGCCTAGGCCACGCCTCCCGGCCACACCGAAAGCCACCGGACGCCTGGCCCTCGCGCATCCATGCGAACCCCGACCATCCCTGGCCGCCCCCTCCGACCGCCCCCTGGTCACTCTCTCCGGCCGCCTCCCCTGATCGCTCCCTTCCGCCGCTCCCGTGGCCGCACCCCTGAGAACCCCCGACCCCTCAGACCCCGACCCCTCAGACCCCGACTCCTCAGACCCCCGTCTCCGCCGCGATCCGCCCTGCCCGCACCGCCGCCACCAGCTCCGCGTGGTCCGCCTCCGTGCGGTCCGCATAGGTGACGGCGAACGTGGCCGTCGCCTCGTCGAGTTCGTCGTTCTTGCCGCAGTAGCCGGCGAGGAGCCGGGGGTCGGCGCTGTGGGCGTGGGCGCGGGCGAGAAGGGCGCCGGTCATGCGGCCGTAGTCGTCGATCTGGTCGGCGGCCAGGGCGGCGGGGTCGACACTGCCCTTGCGGTTGCGGAACTGGCGTACCTGGAAGGGGAGTCCGTCGACCGTGGTCCAGCCCAGCAGCATGTCGCTGACGACCTGCATGCGCTTCTGGCCGAGGACCACCCGGCGCCCCTCGTGATCCACCTCCGGCACCTCGAAGCCGACGGTCGCGAGGTGCGGCACGAGCGCCGACGGACGGGCCTCCTTCACCTGGAGGACGAGCGCTTCACCGCGGTGGTCCAGGAGCAGCACGACGTACGAGCGGGTGCCCACACTGCCGGTACCGACCACGCGGAACGCCACGTCCTGCACGGCGTACCGGGCGAGCAGCGGGTGGCGGTCCTCCGAGAGCGTGGTCAGGTACTGCGTCAGGGAGGTGGCCAAGACGGCGGCCTCCTCGTCGTCCACACGGCGCAGCACCGGCGGGGCGTCCACGAAGTGGCGGCCGCCGCCCTCCACCTGGCGGGTCGACTTGGCCGCGAACCGGCCGCTGGTGTTGGCGCGCGCCTTCTCCGCCACCCGCTCCAGCGTGCCCAGCAGGTCGTGCGCGTCCGTGTGGGAGACCAGTTCCTCGTCCGCGATGGCGTTCCACGCGTCGAGTGCCGAGAGCTTGGCGAGCAACCGCATGGTGCGCCGGTAGGCGCCCGTCGCGTCGTACGCAGCCTTGCGGCAGACGTCCTCGTCGGCGCCGGCCTCACGGCCGGCAAGCACCAGTGAGGCGGCGAGGCGCTTGAGGTCCCACTCCCAGGGACCGTGCACGGTCTCGTCGAAGTCGTTGAGGTCGATGACGAGTTCCCCGCGGGCGTCCCCGTACAGGCCGAAGTTGGCCGCGTGGGCGTCGCCGCAGATCTGCGCGCCGATGCCGGTGATGGGCGTACGGGCCAGGTCATGGGCCATGAGGCCCGCCGAGCCGCGCAGGAACGCGAAGGGGGTGGCCGCCATCCTGCCGACTCGTATCGGAGTGAGCTCGGGAATCCGGCCGCGATTGGACTCCTCGACCGCGGAGACCGCGTCCGGCCGGTCCGTGGTGAGCGTGAGGTCCGCGTGCGCGCTGCGGGGCACCCGTGTGCGCAGCGCCTTGCCCTCGTCCTTGGGCGACCCCACCGCGGGCCACTCGGCGAACCCCGTCACCGCCGGAACCCGCACACCGGCCGACCGCGCCACCGTCGCCGCCCCGGCCCGCCCGGCTGCTGCCGACCCCGGCTCGGCTCCCGTTCCCGTCGTCATCGCACCGACCTCGGTCACAGCGACCGCCTCCCCCGCACCCGTCCACGCACGAACATCAACTCGTGACGACGGTACAGCCGGGGGCCGAAACGCGTCAGACCCTGTGGACAACTCCGCGTCGCGCCTGTCCACGCCTGTGGAAAACCGGTGTTGCCCGCCGCTCCACTACCGTGCCGACCCCGCGCACGGCCAGCTCTGCGGCAGATGGACCAGGGCCCAGTCCTTGAGCTCCTTGAGCGCGGGTTCCAGCGCCGCCCCGGCCGCTGTCAGCCGGTAGGTGACACGCAGCGGCGGCCCTTCGTCGACCTCGCGCACCACCAGACCCGCCGCGCCGAGCTCGCTGAGCCGGTCGGAGAGCATCCGCTCGCTGATCCCGGGGATCGCCCTGCGCAGATCGACGAAGTGCGCGGGATGCGGCATCAGCACGGCCACGATCAGCCCCGTCCACCGCTTGCCGAGCAGGGCGAACACCCGGGTGATGCCGTCGTCGACCTGTTGGCACGGCCCGGCGCCGTGGATGTCCCGCTGCTGCTCCGCCATGACGCAAGGGTACCGGCCCGTTCGTATGTGGATGAAAAAAAGTAAGTGACTGTGTTATTTGTAGTCGAGTACGAAAACGAAGCCACTTCTCTGGGAGTCACTCATGGCTACGCTGCTGCACCTCGACTCGTCCGTGTTCCCCGCCGCCGCCTCGACGTCGCGCGCGGTGACGGAGACCTTCCGCAAGGCCTGGGAGGCGCAGCACCCGGACGGCACGGTGATCTACCGCGACCTGCACGCCGATCCCGTGCCGCACCTGGGCGCCGACGCGCACACCGCCGGCTTCACCGACCCGGCCGCACGCACCCCGGAACAGGCCGCCGCCTTCGCGGCGCGGGAGAAGCTCATCGTGGAGCTGGAGGAGGCGGACGCGATCCTCATCGGCGCGCCCATGTACAACTTCTCGATCCCGTCCACCCTCAAGGCATGGCTGGACAACGTGCTCCTCATCGGCCGCACCGCCATGAACCCGGACTCGAAGACGAACGGAACCCCGGTCACGGTCGTCGCCAGCCGCGGCGGCTCCTACGCTCCCGGCACCCCGCGCGAGTCGATGGAGTACGTGCAGAACTACCTGACGGCTGTCCTCTCCGACGCCCTCGGCCTGGACGTCGACTTCATCGTCCCGGAGCTCACGATGGCCCCGCACAACCCCGCGATGAGCGAGCTGATCCCGCTCTCGGAGGCCTCCCGTGCCAAGGCTCTCGACGACGCGGTCGTCAAGGCCAAGAGCCTGGCCGACCGCCTCGCCGCCTAAGCCCTCCCGGAGAACACGAGGGGCGGCCACCCCGCCCGGGGAGCGGCCGCCCTTGCCGTCGAGCCTCCGTGACCACCCGCGTCGCGCCCGCGCACGTGGAACGCGTCGCACCCGCGCACAGGGGGTTCGCGTCGTACACGCGCACGCGGATCGCGTACGCGCCCGCCCGCCCCGTCAGGCCGCGTACGTGGCGTTCTGTGCCGTGGTCACCACCTTCTGGCCGTCGGCCTGGCTCAGCAGCCCGGCCGACACCCAGGAGCCGACGGTCGACTGCACCCGCGCCACCAGCGCCCCCTTGTCGGCGAACGGCGCCCCCGCCCAGATCTCGTCCAACAGGGTCGTCCCGTCGGACTTCGCCGGGTTGGCGACACCCGAGTCGGTGCCCCCGAGGACGACCTTCGGCTCGGAGCGCTTGACGTAGGCGTGGGTCGGATCCTCGCTCCCTTCGTGGAAGGGAGCGAATTCGGTGCCGTCCAGCGTGTAGTGCAGCGGCTTCCCGCTCACCGGCACGAGGGAGGGCAGCAGATCACCGGAGAGCCCCGCGTTGCGGTACAGCCCGACCGACAGATAGCTCGTGGCGCTGCTCCTGGCGACCAGGTTGACCGGTCCGTAGAACAGCGTCTGGAGCGACGGGTCGTCGAGCGCCTTCTCCACCCGTAGCCGGAACGGGATCGTCACCCGCACGACGTCCCCGGCGCGCCAGGTGCGCGAGGGGATCGTGAAGTAGCTCCCCGCGGCCGGCGTACCGCTCACCGCGCTGCCGTTGACGGTCACCCGGAAACCGGCGGTGGCCCAGGACGGCACTCGGAGCCGTAGTTCGAAGGCCGCGCTGCCGCCCCCGACGGTGATCGTGGAGCCCTGTTCCCGGGGGTAGTCGGTGCTCTGGGCGATCGTCACGCCCTTGGCGGACCAGTTCAGCGTGGCCGCGCTGTACAGGTTGACGTACAGCGCGCTGCCGTCGGCCTGGGTGAAGTACACCGAGTCCTGGTACTTGGTGGCGCTCTCCATGCCGGTGCCCTCGCAGCAGGTGGTGCCCTGCTTGGGGGTGTAGTCGCGCACATGACCGGGCTTCAGTCCGATGAAGTACGTGACCAGCGGTTTCTCGGCGTCGGCCTTGTCCTGCTTGGAGCCGAGGACCTGGTTGAGCAGAGCCCGCTCGTAGTAATCCATGTACTTCGGGTCCTGCTCGTGGAAGAACAGGCTCCGGCTGAGCTTGAGCAGGTTGTACGCGCAGCAGGTCTCGGCGTTGGTGTCGCTGATCGTCCCCGAGATGACCCCGCGAGCCTTCCAGAACTCGGCCGTACTGGTGCCGCCGATCCCGTACATGCGCTGCGGGATCACCATGCCCCAGAAGTTCTTCGCGGCGGTCAGATAGCGCGCCTCACCCGTCGCGTCGTACAGCCGGACGTAACCGGTCATGATCGGAATGTGCTGGTTGGCGTGGAGGCCGTCCAGGATGTCGGTGTCGGCGGCGCAGGCGTCGATGAGCCGGTCGAGGTCGAACAACTTGGCCAGTGCGAGGTGTTCGGCCTTGCCTGTGATCGTGTGCAGGTCGACGATCGCCTCGACGATGCCGCCGAACTCACCGCTGGAGAAGATGCCCCACATCCGCTGCAGCGTGGCGTCGGGCAACTTGGACAGCCGCGAGTACATCCAGTCGCACATGCCGGAGGCGAGGTCGAGCGCGCGGGCGTCGTCCGTGGCGAGGTAGGCGTCGAGCAGGCCCTTGAGGATCTTGTGTGCGGTGTAGTACGGCGCCCACACCTTGGTGTAGTCGGCGGTGGTCCGCGTCTCCAGGTCGATGAACTGCGTCTCCGGGTACGCCGCGAGGAAGCCGGGGTGGCTCGGCCCGCCCCAGGTGCGGCGCAGCGTGGCGGTCAGACCGCGTCCGGAGGCGTCGTCGAACGTGCCGCCGGAGGTCGCGAAGAAGTAGTACGACGCGAGGTTGCCGAGCCCCGCGGAGGACCTCTTGGCCTCGTTGGTCTGCAGCGAGGTGATCTCGGCCGTGGTCAGCGCCCTCGACCAGACGTTGAACTCGTCGAAGGCGCCCGCGAAGACCGGGTCGTCGGCGTAGTTCGAGCGGCCCAGCCAGTTGTTCGTCAAGGTGCCGAGGACGGACGGGTTGAGCGTCATCGAGGTGTTCTGGGCCACAGCGGTGCCGTTGACATACAGGGTGCCCGTGGTGCCGCTGATCGTGACGGCCAGGTGACTCCACTGATTGAGCGGCAGGGCGGCGGTGCCGTTGAGGGCCTGCTCCCCGCCCGCACCGCTGTTGGTGATCGCGAAACGCGGCACCCCGCTGCCGTTGCGGGAGGCCAGGTACATGTACCGGGTCGTGTTGTTGCCGAAGTCGAAGATCCTCTGCCAGTTGGCATTGTGGGTGGGCTTCACCCAGACCGACAGAGTGATCGCCGAGGCACCGCCGAGCACTGCGGCCGGCAGGTCGACGTACTGGTACGAGCCCCGGACGTTCTCGTGCGCGCCACCCCATTTCCCGCTGACGGCGAGCATGCGGGGATCTTTGCGCAGCGCCTCACGCACCTCGGTGAGCGCATCGACCATGGCGCGGATCTTGTCGGCGTACACCTGCTCTCCGGTGCTCGCGTACGCCTGCGCCAGCATCGTCAGGAAGTGCCCTGTGTAGTGGCCGCGGAGATTGCCGTTGGCCTCGCCGTCCAGGCCCTCCCAGCCGCCGGGGGCGACCGCGCCCTTGGTGGAGAGTCCGGCGTTGGCGCGGAAGACCTGCAGCAGGCGGTCGACGTCGTAGCCGCGGCCGTGGTCGAGCATCAGCTGCCGCTTGTCGGCGAAAAGGCCCTGGCCGAGCCGCACGTCCTTGAGCTCGAAGGGCCGCACCGACCAGGCGGACGGCACCGGGACCGTGGCGGCGGCCGCACGGCCGCCGCCCGCACCCAGGGAGACACCGGGTACGGCCGCGGCAAGCATCGCCGACTGGAGGAGGAAACGTCTGGAGAGGGGCGGTGCCATGTGCGCCTCGTCTCTGGCAGGGGTGGGGGGACGGACAAAGCGAGCAGCACGTTCGAAATCGCGAACGTTGTGCGAATTCCCGACCAGAAGATAGGTAGGCGGCAGACGAGCGTCAACGGTACTGACGGATTCCCTGAGGCCAACACCCCATATCGCATGGCCACTTGCACGCCCTCGGCACCGTTTCACGTGAAACATCGTCCGTGCCCGCATCTACGACGATTCACGCGATGCTGACTCCCCTGACACTCCCGACCGCGCGCACGGAGCACGGCACGCCCCCATGCCGCCCCGCACTACCGGAAGCCGAAAGCCCTTACCGAATCCCCTGAGAGACTCCTCACACTCCAGAGCCCTGGGCAGCCAGCCGACCTGCCGCTCCGCGCGCAGATCCGATGACAAAAGAAGCGGTCCCATCGTGATCACGATGGGACCGCTTCGCTGTGCGCGAGGGGGGAGTTGAACCCCCACGCCCTTGCGGGCACTGGAACCTGAATCCAGCGCGTCTGCCTATTCCGCCACCCGCGCATTAGGTGTGTCTTCAGGCCCCGTTCCTTGCGGTGTTGGCGCCTTCCGACATCGAGAAGATTAGCACGCTGGAGAGGGTGGCTTCACATCACTTGTCTCGCGGTCGGCCCCATGCCGCACCGCCTGGACCGGCCGACCAGTACGGACCGAACACACGCTCCCTCCTGCCACGTATCAACGAGTGCTGGTTCGCGTATCAACCTCGTACCGGTCCCGGCCATCTCCATGGGGGAGGGACGGGGCGCACAGTCCGGTGCGGGACACTGGTCTCGCGCCGCCTCTACGATCCTTGGCAGAGTTCGGACGGGGTAGTTCGAAGAGGAGCTCCGATGGGAATCCGGGAGAGGACCTCAGTGGGCGTCGAGGCCGGGTGATACCGGTCGACCGGGCCGACAGAGGGAACCAGCCGATTTCCCGGCGCGTGGATACGATCAGTAAGCAGTACCGATGCGGTACGCAGAGCGGTGACGACGGAGGAGGTGCCCCATGGGAGTCCTGAAGAAGTTCGAGCAACGTCTCGAAGGTCTGGTCAACGGCACCTTCGCCAAGGTGTTCAAGTCCGAGGTCCAGCCCGTGGAGATCGCGGGAGCACTCCAACGGGAGTGCGACAACAACGCGACCATCTGGAACCGCGACCGTACGGTCGTCCCCAACGACTTCATCGTGGAACTGAGCACGCCCGACTTCGAGCGCCTCAGCCCCTACTCCGGCCAGCTCGGCGACGAGCTCGCCGGCATGGTGCGCGACTACGCCAAGCAGCAGCGCTACACCTTCATGGGACCCATCAAGGTCCATCTGGAAAAAGCCGACGACCTCGACACCGGTCTGTACCGGGTGCGCAGTCGGACGCTCGCCTCCTCCACCAACCAGCAGGCCCCCTCGGGCGCCCCGGCGAGCCCCGCCGCGGGCCGCCCCGGCGGCTACGGCTACCCGCCCGCCGCGGCACCAGCGGGCGCCCCGCCCATGCCGGCCACGCCGCCGCCCGGCGGCCGCCCCGCCCCGCTCGGCCAGCGGCCTCCTGCCGCGCCGGCGGGAGGGGGGCGCACGCGCTACTGGATCGAGATCAACGGCACCCGCCATCAGATCTCCCGCCCGACGCTGGTGCTGGGACGCAGCACCGAAGCCGACGTGCGGATCGACGACCCCGGCGTCTCCCGCCGGCACTGCGAGATCCGGACCGGAACGCCCTCGACGATCCAGGATCTCGGATCCACCAACGGCATCGTGGTGGACGGGCAGCACACCACCCGCGCTACGCTCCGCGACGGCTCGCGGATCGTCGTGGGCAGCAGCACCATCATTTACCGGCAAGCCGAAGGGTGAAGCGGGGGCAATGTCAGAGCTGACCCTCACGGTCATGCGGCTGGGTTTCCTGGCCGTACTGTGGCTGTTCGTGATCGTGGCCGTGCAGGTCATCCGCAGCGACCTGTTCGGTACGCGTGTCACCCAGCGGGGGTCGCGCAGGGAGAGCGCGCGGCCGCAGGCGGCCGCCCGCCAGGCCGCGCCCCCGCAGCAGCGCGGCCAACAGCCCGCACCCCCCGCCGGCGGTGGCGGCCGTCGTGGGCGCAACGCCCCGACCAAGCTCGTCGTGAGCGAGGGCACGCTCACGGGGACCACCGTGGCGCTCCAGGGCCAGACCATCACCCTGGGCCGCGCACACGACTCCACGATCGTGCTGGACGACGACTACGCCTCCAGCCGGCATGCCCGGATCTACCCGGACCGCGACGGCCAGTGGATCGTCGAGGACCTGGGGTCCACCAACGGCACGTATCTCGACCGGAACCGACTGACGACTCCCACGCCGATTCCGCTGGGCGCGCCGATCCGCATCGGCAAGACCGTCATCGAGCTGCGGAAGTAGTGCTACATCATGAATAGGCGCGAGCGGAGCGAGCACGCAGGGGCAGCCCCCACCAGGGCTCCCGGCGCGCTCCCGACCGGAGGGTGGGCACCGTGCGGATGTACCCGGAGCCGACGGGCGAGGTGCGCATGAGTCTGTCACTGCGCTTCGCCGCCGGATCGCACAAAGGCATGATCCGCGAGGGCAACGAGGACTCGGGCTACGCCGGTCCGCGGCTGCTCGCGATCGCCGACGGCATGGGCGGTCAGGCGGCCGGTGAGGTCGCCTCCTCCGAGGTGATCTCCACCCTCGTCACGCTCGACGACGACATCCCCGGCTCCGACATCCTCACCTCCCTCGGCACCGCCGTGCAGCGCGCCAACGACCAGCTGCGCTCGATGGTCGACGAGGACCCGCAGCTGGAGGGCATGGGCACCACGCTCACCGCCCTGCTGTGGACCGGCCAGCGACTCGGCCTCGTCCACGTCGGCGACTCCCGCGCCTACCTCCTCAGGGACGGCGTCCTCACCCAGATCACCCAGGACCACACCTGGGTGCAGCGTCTGGTCGACGAGGGCCGCATCACGGAGGAGGAGGCCACCACCCACCCGCAGCGCTCCCTGCTGATGCGCGCGCTGGGCAGCGGCGACCACGTGGAGCCCGACCTCTCCATCCGCGAGGTCCGCGCCGGCGACCGGTACCTGATCTGCTCCGACGGTCTGTCGGGCGTGGTGTCCCACCAGACGATGGAGGAAACCCTCGCCAGCTACCAGGGCCCGCAGGAGACCGTGCAGGAGCTGATCCAGCTCGCGCTGCGCGGTGGCGGCCCGGACAACATCACGGTCATCGTCGCCGACGTCCTCGACCTCGACACCGGAGACACCCTCGCCGGGCAGCTCTCCGACACCCCGGTCGTGGTCGGCGCGGTCGCCGAGAACCAGCTGCACCTCCAGGACAACGGCATCATGCAGACCCCGGCCGGCCGGGCCTCCGGTCTCGGCCGTCAGGGGCACGGACAGGGCGGCGGCGGTGAGTTCGGTCCGCCGGGCTCCGGCGACACCACCGGGTACATGCCCGCGGCGGGAAGCTTCGGCGACTACTCCGACGACGACTTCGTCAAGCCGCGCAAGAAGCGCAGGTGGCTGAAGAGATCCTTCTTCGGCATCCTCGCCCTCGCCGTGGTCGGCGGGGGCCTGTACGGCGGCTACCGCTGGACGCAGACGCAGTACTACGTCGGTTCCAAGGACGACCACGTGGCGCTGTACCGCGGCATCAGCCAGGACCTGGCCTGGATCTCGCTCTCGAAGGTCGAGAAGGACCACCCCGAGATCGAACTCAAGTACCTGCCGCCCTACCAGCAGAAGCTGGTCGAGGCCACGATCGCCGAGGGCGGTCTGAGCGACGCCCGGAAGAAGATCGAGGAGCTGTCCACACAGGCGTCGGCGTGCAAGAAGAACGCCGAGCGCCGCGAGGCGGCGGACAACAACGCCAAGACGGGCGAGGGCGAGGCGGGCGGAGTCACGGGAACCACGAAGACCTCCCTGACGTCCAAGGCCACACCGTCCCCGACGTCGTCGACGTCCCCGACCCCGACCCAGACCCAGACCGCACCCACACCGTCGGCCGGCCCCACCCTCTCGGAGGAGGAGCAGGAGCTGGTCTCACGGTGCGGTGAGCAGTAGGCAAGCCGCGAGGGGCCCACGCACACCATGAGCAGTACTACCAACACGTCGACGCAGCACACGTCCACGATCGGCGCGATCGGCACACCGAGCCGACGCAACACCGAGCTGGCGCTGCTGGCGTTCGCGGTCGTCATCCCGGTGTTCGCCTACGCCAACGTGGGGCTCGCCCTGAACGACCAGGTGCCCGCCGGACTCGCCGCCTACGGCATCGGCCTCGGGGTGCTGGCCGGCATCGGCCATCTCGTCATCCGCAAGTTCGCGCCGTACGCCGACCCGCTGATGCTGCCGCTGGCCACGCTGCTGAACGGGCTGGGGCTGGTGGCGATCTGGCGACTGGACCAGTCGAAACTGCTCCAGCAGATCGGACAGGCCGGCGGCAAGGCGACCAACCAGCTGGTCTACACAGCGATGGGCATCGCGCTCCTCATCGCCGTACTGATCTTCCTCAAGGACCACCGCACCCTCCAGCGCTACACCTACATCTCCATGGCCGGCGCGCTGGTCCTCCTGCTGCTCCCCCTGGTGCCGGGCCTCGGCGCAGAACTCACCTACGGCGCCAAGATCTGGATCCAGGTCGGCAGCTTCACCATCCAGCCCGGCGAGTTCGCCAAGATCGTGCTGGCGATCTTCTTCGCCGGCTACCTGATGGTGAAGCGCGACGCGCTCGCACTGGCCAGCCGCCGCTTCATGGGCCTGTACCTGCCGCGCGGCCGCGACCTCGGCCCGATCATCGTCGTCTGGGCGATCTCGATCCTCATCCTGGTCTTCGAGACCGACCTCGGTACCTCGCTGCTGTTCTTCGGCATGTTCGTGATCATGCTGTATGTCGCGACCGAGCGGACCAGCTGGATCGTCTTCGGCCTGCTGATGTCCGCGGCCGGCGCTGTCGGCGTGGCCTCGTTCGAGATCCACGTGCAGCAGCGTGTGCAGGCCTGGCTGGACCCCATGGGCGAGTGGGAGCTCTCCAAGACCGTGGTCGGCCACTCCGCGCAGTCCATGGAGGCCCTGTGGGCCTTCGGCTCCGGCGGCACCCTAGGCACCGGCTGGGGCCAGGGCCACTCCGAACTCATCCGCTTCGCCGCGAACTCCGACTTCATCCTCGCCACCTTCGGTGAGGAACTGGGACTGACCGGCGTGATGGCGATCCTGCTGATCTACGGTCTGATCGTGGAGCGCGGCATCCGCACGGCCCTCGCCGCCCGCGACCCGTTCGGCAAGCTGCTCGCCGTCGGTCTGTCCGGCGCGTTCGCCCTCCAGGTCTTCGTCGTCGCCGGCGGTGTGATGGGCCTCATCCCCCTGACCGGTATGACGATGCCGTTCATGGCCTACGGCGGTTCCTCGGTCATCGCCAACTGGGCCCTCATCGGCATCCTGATCAGAATCAGCGACACCGCACGCCGGCCCGCGCCCGCGCCCGCACCGAACCCCGACGCCGAGATGACCCAGGTGGTCCGCCCGTCATGAACAAGCCCCTGCGCCGCATCGCGATCTTCTGCGGGCTCCTGGTCCTCGCCCTGCTCATCCGCAACAACTGGCTCCAGTACGTCCAGGCGGACTCTCTCGCCACCGACAAGAACAACCGTCGCGTGGCCATCGAGCGCTACGCCACGCCTCGCGGGGACATCATCGTCGACGGCAAGGCCATCACCGGGTCCGTCGCTTCCGAGGGGCTCGACTACAAGTACAAGCGCACCTGGAAGAACGGCGAGATGTGGGCGCCGGTCACCGGCTACTCCTCCCAGATCATCGGCGCCACCCAGCTGGAGAGCCTCGAGGACGGCATCCTCACCGGGAACGACGACCGGCTCTTCTTCCGGAACACGCTGGACATGCTCACCGGCAAGAAGAAGGAGGGCGGCAGCGTCGTCACCACCCTCAACGCCGCCGCGCAGAAGGCGGCCTTCGAGGGCCTCGGCAACAAGAAGGGCGCCGTCGCCGCGCTCGACCCCAAGACCGGCGCGATCCTCGCCCTGGCCTCCACGCCGTCCTACGACCCGTCCACGTTCGCCGGGATCAGCACCAAGGACAGCAAGACCTTCTCCAAGCTGGAGAAGGACCCCGACAAGCCGATGCTGAACCGCGCGCTGCGCGAGACCTACCCGCCGGGCTCCACGTTCAAGGTGGTCACGGCCGCCGCGGCCCTGGAGAACGGCATCGTCTCGGGCATCGACGACAAGACGAAGACCCCCGATCCGTACCAGCTGCCCGGCACGACGACCGACCTCACCAACGAGCACGGCGTGTGCAAGAACGCCAGCCTGCGGTACGCGCTGATGGTCTCCTGCAACACGGTCTTCGCGAATATGTCGCACAACGTCGGCAACGACAAGATGATCGAGCAGGCCGAGAAGTTCGGCTTCAACGAGGCAGAGATGGACGTCCCGGTCCGCGCCGCCGAGAGCGTCTACCCCGAGGACAACGATCCGCAGAACGCCATGGGCGGCATCGGTCAGGCCTCCAACCGGGCCACCCCGCTGCAGATGGCCATGGTCGCCTCCGCCGTCGCCAACGACGGCGAGCTGATGAAGCCCTACATGGTCGACCAGCTGCGCGCCTCCAACCTCGACATCATCGAGACGCATGAGCCCGAGACCCTGTCCCAGGCGGTCTCGGGTGAGACCGCCCAGAAGCTCCAGGACATGATGGAGACCGTCGTCAACGACCCTCAGGGCACGGGCGGCAAGGCGAAGATCAACGGTGTCACCGTCGGCGGCAAGACCGGTACCGCGCAGCACGGCCTCAACAACAGTGAGAAGCCGTACGCCTGGTTCATCTCCTACGCCCAGCTCAGCGACGGCAGCTCGCCGGTCGCCGTGGCCGTGGTCGTCGAGGACAGCGACGCGGAGCGTGGCGACATCTCTGGTGGCGGTCTCGCCGCCCCGATCGCGAAGAGCGTGATGCAGGCAGTGATCAACAGCAAGAAGTGACGCCGCTCACGTCGCCTTCACATCGGTGCACGTTGCGATACCGGTCCTGTATCGGGTGACGCGGTTGGCCAGGTCACAGAAGGCGAGCCGGGTACCGTATGCCCGGAGCACAGCCGCCGGACCACACATGGGTGCGGTCGGGACCGACGGAGAGGGCTGGTAGGAAGCTATGGAAGAGCCGCGTCGCCTCGGCGGCCGGTACGAGCTGGGCCAGGTGCTCGGCCGTGGTGGCATGGCGGAGGTCTACCTCGCGATGGACACCCGCCTCGGCCGCACCGTGGCGGTGAAGACGCTGCGAGCGGACCTCGCGCGCGACCCCACCTTCCAGGCCCGGTTCCGCCGGGAGGCCCAGTCGGCCGCCTCGCTCAACCACCCCGCGATCGTGGCGGTCTACGACACGGGCGAGGACTACATCGACGGGGTCTCGATCCCGTACATCGTCATGGAGTACGTCGAGGGCTCCACACTCCGTGAGCTTCTCCACAGCGGCCGCAAGCTGCTGCCGGAGCGGGCGATGGAGATGACCATCGGCATCCTCCAAGGACTGGAGTACGCCCACCGCAACCAGATCGTCCACCGCGACATCAAGCCGGCCAACGTCATGCTGACGCGCAACGGCCAGGTCAAGGTCATGGACTTCGGTATCGCCCGCGCCATGGGCGACTCCGGTATGACGATGACGCAGACGTCCGCTGTCATCGGCACCGCCCAGTACCTCTCGCCGGAGCAGGCCAAGGGCGAGCAGGTGGACGCCCGGTCCGACCTGTACTCGACCGGCTGTCTGCTCTACGAGCTGCTGACGGTCCGCCCGCCGTTCGTGGGTGACTCCCCCGTGGCGGTCGCCTACCAGCATGTGCGGGAGGAGCCACAGCCTCCGAGCGTCTTCGACCCGGAGATCACTCCGGAGATGGACGCCATCGTCCTGCGTGCCCTGGTCAAGGACCCGGACTACCGCTATCAGTCCGCCGACGAGATGCGTGCCGACATCGAGGCCTGCCTCGACGGCCAGCCCGTCGCGGCGACGGCGGCCATGGGCTCGGTCGGCTACGGCGGCTACCCGGACGACCAGCCGACCACCGCCCTGCGGGCCGACGCCGGAGCCACGACGATGCTCCCCCCCGTCGGCCCGGACGACGGTTACGGCTACGACGACCGCCAGGGCCGTCGCCGCCAGCAGCCGAAGAAGAACAACACCTCGACGATCCTCCTGGTCGTCGCGGGTGTGCTGGTGCTGATCGGCGCGGTCCTCATCGGCCAATGGATGTTCTCGGGCAACGGCACCGGCAACGACACCCTCAAGGCACCCAACTTCGTCGGGCAGAGCGAGGCGGAGGCGAAACAGGCCGCCACCAACGTCGACCTGAAGGTGACGACCACCAAGGACGCGTGCGAAGACGAGAAGACCGGCAATGTCTGCAAGCAGAACCCGGCCGCGGGCGACCCAGTCAAGAAGGGTGACACCATCGCCCTGGTGATCTCTACGGGTGCTCCGAAGGTCGCTATCCCTAACGTCATCGACAAGGACATCGACGCGGCCACCAAGTTGCTCGAAGACAAGGGCATGCAGGTCGAGACCGAGTCGACGGAGTCTTCTGAAGACCCCGGAACGGTCCTCAGCCAGGACCCCGATCCGGGCACGGAGTTGGAGAAGGGATCGACGGTCACCCTGGAGGTCGCCAAGGCCGAGGAGAAGGCCACCGTGCCGACCGTCACCGGCCGGAGCTGTGACGATGCCAAGTCCCAGATGGAGGCCAACAACCTCGTCGGCACCTGCACCGAGGTCGAGACCAGTGACCCCAACCTCGTCGGCAAGGTCGTCGCGACCAGCCCCGAGGCGGGCTCCGAGCTCAACAAGGGCGACACGGTCACCATCCAGATCGGTAAGGCGGCCGAGGAGGAGGAGCAGAAGGCCGAGGTCCCGAACGTCGTGGGACGGACCGTGGGCCAGGCCAAGCAGATCCTCCAGGCGTCCGGCTTCACCAACATCCAGTTCGCCAACGGCAGCGACCAGAGCGACACCGCGCTCGTCACCGACCAGGACCCCGACGGCGGCAACAAGGCCGACCCGGCCCAGACGACGATCACGCTCGCGTCGGTCGGTTTCGGCGGCAACAACGGCAACAACAACAATGGCGGGGGCGACGGCGGAGGCTTCTTCGGTTAGCGCCACCCGCCCACGGCAGAGGGACTGATTCGAGCCCGCTGTCCTGTACGACGAAGGAGCCCCGTCACCCTCCCTGAGGAGGGTGACGGGGCTCCTTCGTCGTCTCGATGTTTCACGTGAAACCGGATGTTTCACGTGAAACATGCCTACCGAGGAGCAAACCCGCCGCGCAGCTAGCGGAGTTCCTTCGGCAGTGTGCGTTCCGCGTTCACCCGTTCCACCCGCTCCAGCTCGCCCCACACGATGTACCGGTACCGGGACGTGTAGACGGGCGTGCAGGTGGTGAGGGTGATGTATTTGCCGGCCTTCTTCCTGCCGGACTCCTTGGGGATGTTCGAGAGGACCTTGACGTTGTACTTCGAGGTCTCGGTGAGGGTGTCGTAGACCTTGTAGACGTACCAGTTGTCGCGGGTCTCGAAGACGATCGAGTCGCCCTTCTCGAGCTTGTCGATGTTGTGGAACTTCGCGCCGTGTCCGTCGCGGTGGGCGGCCAGGGTGAAGTTGCCGTCCTTGTCGGAGCTGGGGAGGGTCGCCTTGACCGGATCGGTGTAGTAGCCGGCGACACCACCGTTGAGGATCTTGGGGGAGGTGCCCTTCTTCACCAGGACCTCCCCGTTCTTCATGGCGGGGACGTGCAGGAACCCGATGCCGTCCTTGGTGTCCAGGGCGCCCGGGCCGTCGTCCGAGGCCCAGGTGTCGCGGACCTTGTTCGCTTCCTTGTCCGCCTCGCGGTCGGCGAGGACGTTCGTCCACCACAGCGAGTAGACGACGAACAGACCGAGCACCAGGCCCGCCGTGATGAGGAGTTCACCGAAGACACTGACCGCCATGGCGATCCGGCTCATGCCGCGGCGCCGCGGCGTGGCCTCGGACGCGTCCGTCTTCTCTTCGGTGTCGTCAGTGGTCACTGCCACAGTTCTTCCGCCCTTGGTCGAGCCCCTACTGGACGAGCGCGTCGGGCTTGCCCTCGCTGCGCGGCCGTTCCTCCACCATCTTGCCCCACACGATCATGCGGTACTTGCTCGTGAACTCCGGCGTGCACGTGGTCAGCGTGATGTAGCGACCCGGCTGGGTGAAGCCGGAGCCCGGGGGCACGGGTTGGAGCACGCTGACGTTCGACGGCGGGGTCACCGGCAGGATCGAGGCCATGTCGTAGACGTAGTACGTGTCCTGCGTCTCCACGACGATCGGGTCGCCCGGCGCGAGTCGGTTGATGTACCGGAACGGTTCACCATGGGTGTTGCGGTGGCCGGCGATACCGAAATTACCCGTCTTGTCCTCGGGCATCGCCGTCTTGATGCTGTTCTCGTCGTAGTGGCCGACCATGCCGCGGTCCAGGACCTTCGACTTGCTGATGCCCTCGGCGATCGGCACGACGACGTCCAGCTTCGGAATGTGCAGGATGGCGAAGCCCTGCCCGGGTTCGAAGGCGCCCGGAGCGCGCTTGCCGCTCTTCCACTCCTCCTGGAGGCTCGTCGCCTCCCGGCCCGCCTGCTGATGGGCGCGGATGTTGGACCACCAGAGCTGATAGGTGACGAAGAGCAGCATCACCACGCCGGTGGTGATGAACACCTCGCCGATGACCCGGCTCGCGATCACTCCCGCGCTGGGCTTGCGTGCCCGCGCCGCCCGTCGCGCCTCGACCCTGGAACGGGGCGACGGCCGCCCGTCCTCTCCTAAGCCCTCCTCGGGCCCCTGAGCGGCTCCGGAGCTCGCGTGGGCCCCCGGGGAGCCCCCGTGCCTCCCGTGCCGTCTCGCGGCCTTACGGCGGGCCGCACGGCCTCCGGGAGCCGGGGGCGCGGGTATCGGCTCGGCCGCGGCGGCTATCCGTCGTGCCTCCTCCACCCGGAGCGCCACGGTCTCCTCGTCGATCGGAGGGTGCTGCAGAGCGGTCTCGGTCGGGGTGCCGCCTCGGGTGCCCGCCGGGCCGGCCGTGTCATAGGTCTCGTACAGCCCCTCGGACGCGGGCTGGGGGCGCGGCTCGTAGGTCTCGTACGGCTCGTACGGCTCGAACGGAGGCTCCGCGTACGGCTGCTGCTGCCCGAACCAGTCGTCCTGCCCGTACTGCGGGGTCGGTTGGGCGGTCCACTGGCGAGGATCAGCCGTGTCACCGAACGGTGCCCCTGGCTGGAAGGCCTCCGCCTCGAACGACTCGGCGCCCCCGTACGCGGCCTCGCCGCCGTAGGGGGCACTCTCGCGCTCGGGGCGCAGTGCCGTCACGCCGTGGCCCTGCCCACCACGGGGGCGAGCCCCGTCGACCTGGCCACGGCCCCTTGGTCACCGCACTCGGCCAGCCAGTTGGCGAGCATGCGGTGGCCGTGCTCGGTGAGCACCGACTCGGGGTGGAACTGCACGCCCTCGACCGGCAGTTCCCGATGCCGGAGGCCCATGATGATCCCGTCGTGCGTGCGCGCCGTGATCTCCAGCTCGGCCGGCACGGTGGCCGGCTCCGCGGCCAGGGAGTGGTAGCGGGTGGCGGTGAAGGGGGTGGGCAGGCCCGCGAAGACCCCCTTGCCCTCGTGTTCCACCAGCGAGGTCTTCCCGTGCAACAGTTCGGGCGCGCGGTCCACGACACCGCCGTACGCCACCTGCATGGACTGCATGCCGAGGCAGACTCCGAAGACGGGGACGCCGGTGGCGGCGCAGTGGCGGACCATGTCGACGCAGACGCCGGCCTCCTCGGGGGTGCCCGGCCCGGGGGACAGGAGCACTCCGTCGAAGCCGTCCTGGGCGTGGGCGGTCGCCACCTCGTCGTTGCGCAGCACCTCACACTCGGCGCCCAGCTGGTACAGGTACTGGACCAGGTTGAAGACGAAGCTGTCGTAGTTGTCGACGACGAGGACCCGGGCGGGTCGGGCGGCACTCACTGGTCGTTCACCGTCACATCGTTGAAGGGCAGCAGGGGCTCGGCCCAGGGAAAGACGTATTGGAAGAGGACATAGACGACGGCCAGGGTCAGCACGATGGAGATCAGCGCCTTCAGCCACGCGTTACCCGGCAGATGTCGCCAGATCCAGCCGTACATGCCGTCCCTTCCTTCACACCACGGCACCGGACTCACGCCGTACCGCCACCAGACTAACGGCGCAGTGCCTCCGGTTTCCCTGACTCCACAGGCTGTGTGGAATCCAGATGGCCCCACACGATGAGCCGATGGCTGTGTCCCCACTCCGGGTCGCACGTCGTCAGCGTCAGATAGCGACCCACGCGCGTGTAGCCCGATTTCGCCGGCACGGGGTCGATGACCTGGACGTCCGTGGGCAATGTCCGGTAGGGCCCCTTGTCGATGACGTACGTGAACCAGTCCGCGCCGTCGGTCAGGACGACCTCGTCACCGGGGCGCAGCTTGGAAAAATCTTTGAAGGGATCGCCGTAGGTGCGGCGGTGGCCGGCGACCGCGAAGTTCCCCTTCTGTCCCAGCTGCGCGGTGTTCGCGTAGTGGCCGAGCCCTTTCTTGAGAGTGTCCGTCTTCGTGCCCTCCAGGACGGGCTTGTTCCACGTGAAACCGAGACGCGGGATGTACATGAGCGCGAAGGCCTCGCCGCTCTCGTACGGGGCGGGCGGCTCCGGAGCCGCCGAGGGGCCCGGGCCGGACGTCGGCCCGACCGGCTGCCGCGCCCACCGGTCCCGGAGCAGGTCGACCTGGTGGTCCATCTCGGTGTCGGCTTTCACGCCGGTCCAGAACAGCACGTAGACCACGAAGAGCACGATCAGGGTGCCGACGGTGATGCAGAGCTCGCTGGCCGTCCTCACGATCACGCGCACCGACACGGGCCCCCCGGCTGCCGTCACTCCACGGGCTTCGCGTACTTCAGATCCACTGTGCCCGAGTAGCCGGGAAGAGTCACCGGCCCGTCCTCGGTGACTTTCCAGCCCAGCCCGTAGACGTTCACGTACACCATGTAGTTCTGGATGGCCTCGCTGGCGGTGAGCGCCTTCTGGAGCTTCTCAGGGTCACCCACGGCCTGGATCTTGTACGGCGGTGAGTAGACCCGGCCCTGGAGGATCAATGTGTTGCCGACGCAGCGGACGGCACTGGTGGAGATCAGCCGCTGGTCCATGACCTTGATGCCCTGGGCGCCGCCCAGCCACAGGGCGTTCACCACGGCTTGCAGGTCCTGCTGGTGGATGACCAGGTAGTCGGGCTGCGGTTCGGGGTAGCCGGGGAGTTTGGCGGTGGCGTCCGGCGGGGCGTCGTTCAGGGTGACCGTCAGGGCCTGCCCCTTGAGCTTCTGGGTGCCGGCGTTCTTCTCCAGCGCCTTGAGCCGGGCGTCCTCGGCCTTGGTGCTGCCGTCGTCCCGCTCCGCGAGGGCCTCCACGTCGTCCCGGAGCACCGCGTTGGACTCGTCGAGCTGCCCGTTCTTGTGGCTGCGCTCCTGGATCAGGTCGGAGAGCTTCAGCAGGGAGGCGTCCGTGCGGATATTGGTGCCCTTGGCCGTGTCGAAGCTGGTGAAGAAGATCAGCCCGGCGAGGGCGAAGACCCCGACGGTGAGCACGCGCACGGGCCGGAGACCACCTCTGAAGGAAGTGCCGGAACCCGCCTCGGGGGAGTCGGCTGAATTGCTCAACGTACCCTTATCTCCTTAGGCGCCGCGGAAGCACTACGCTAACGGACGCCCGGGGGAGCATTCAGTGTCCCCTTGTACGCTGCCCCGGAGCCCGCCACAGTTCCCTGCGCGGCCACGCAGCGCATCGACAGGAGAGACCCTCGTGCCGAAGTCACGTATCCGCAAGAAGGCCGACTACACGCCGCCGCCGTCCAAGCAGGCCACGAACATCAAGCTGAACAGCCGTGGCTGGGTGGCTCCGGTCATGCTGGCCATGTTCCTCATCGGGCTCGCCTGGATCGTCGTCTTCTATGTGACGGACGGCTCGCTGCCGATCGACTCGCTCGGCAACTGGAACATCGTGGTCGGCTTCGGCTTCATCGCCGCCGGATTCGGCGTCTCGACCCAGTGGAAGTAGTGGTCTCCGCTCGGTGGAGGTAGTTCTCCCCAGAGCAATCCACGGAGTTATCCACAGGCGTTTTCCACAGTGGGGAAAAAGAACGACGATCTGTGGATAACTCACTGGGCGTTGACGCCGGTACGACTGACCTACCGGCACCCGCAAACATGTTCGCCCCCTGCCTGACCTGCGAAAACGCAGGTGAGCGACAGGGGGCACACCTGTTCCCGCACCCTATGCACAAGATCCGCCACGGTCTGTGGACAACAGTGCTGTAACGGTGTCGACGGAGCGCCCGACCGGTGACGGTCCGGCATCACCTCAGGTCAGCTGCGCGGTCCTCAGCAGAGTCATGACGACCACGGCCAGCAGGACCAGGACACACGCGCCGTATTGGATCAGCGCCCGTCGCTCACGCGGCGCGTGCACCATCGCATAGCCGATCAGCACACCGCCGACGAGACCGCCGACATGGGCCTGCCAGGCGATGCCGGACCAGCCGAAGGTGATGACCAGGTTGATGACCAGCAGGATGATGACCGGGCGCATGTCGTACTTCAGCCGACGCATGAGGACGGCTGTCGCGCCGAAAAGGCCGAAGATGGCGCCGGACGCGCCGAGCGTCAGTTGGTTCGGCGCGGCAAGCAGGTAGGTGAGCGCACTGCCAGCGAGGCCCGAGGCGAAGTAGAGGGCCAGATAGCGGGCTCGACCGAGGGCGGCTTCCAGCGGGCCGCCGATCCACCACAGGCTGAGCATGTTGAAGGCGATGTGCATGACACCGCCGTGCAGGAACATCGACGTGACCAGCCGGTACCACTGGCCTTCGGCGACGCTTTGGATTGAGCCGAGATCGGAGTCCCAGGCCCGTCCGACGAGGGCGAACCGCTCGGCGACGGCGTCGCCGATGGCTTGCTGCACCAGGAAGAGCAGCAGATTCGCGCCGATCAGGATCTTGGTGAGGAGCCGGGGATCGGCGGCGACCGTGCCCCCCGCGAGAGTGCGCGGGTCGGAGGCCGAGGGCGCGTGGCCCGTGCCGGAGCCGTCGCGGACGCACTCGGGGCACTGGAAGCCGACGGAGGCGCTCACCATGCACTCGGGGCAGATGGGGCGCTCGCAGCGGGTGCAGCGGATACCCGTCTCGCGGTCCGGATGCCGGTAACAGGTGGGCAGGCTCTGCGCGTCCTGCGGGCTGCTCGGCACCTGATCCATCGGGCCCCTCCGTCTCCTGGGTGGAACGCATCGCCCCGCTCATCCTTACGGATGGGCGGGGCGATTGGTTCCCTTCGGGACCTTGTGAACCTTTCGGGGTCCGGTCCCGGTGGAGAACCGTTGATGCTCGACCCGGGCGGCGGGCCCGAGGGCTCAGCCCTGGCGGGTTTCGACGACGACCGACTCGATGACGACGTCGTTGACCGGACGGTCGGTGCGCGGGTTGGTCTGGGCGCCGGCGATGGCGTCCACGACCTTCTGGCTGGCCGCGTCGACGACCTCACCGAAGATGGTGTGCTTACGGTTCAGCCATGCCGTCGGGGAGACAGTGATGAAGAACTGCGAGCCGTTGGTCCCCGGGCCGGCGTTGGCCATGGCCAGCAGGTAGGGCTTGTCGAAGCCGAGGTCCGGGTGGAACTCGTCCGCGAACTGGTAGCCGGGACCACCGGTGCCGTTGCCCAGCGGGTCACCGCCCTGGATCATGAATCCACTGATCACCCGGTGGAAGACCGTGCCGTCGTAGAGCTTGTCCGTGGACTTCTGGCCGGTGGCCGGGTTGGTCCACTCACGCTCGCCCTGGGCGAGCTCGACGAAGTTACGGACCGTCTTGGGCGCGTGGTTCGGCAGCAGCCGCACCTCGATGTCGCCATGGTTGGTCTTCAGGGTGGCGTAAAGCTGCTCTGCCACGATCTGCCTTCCGTTGTCCTTTGTGACTGCCCCGATCCTCGCACGGACGACGCCGTCCGTCCCCCGACGCCCACGCTCTTGTACGGCGGGCGCACGGAAAACTGGCCGAGTACCCCCGGTACCGGCGCGCTTCGCGGCGATCCGTGGCATTGTCGGCCCTGTCGTGGACAAGTTCCCGTTGTCCCGCATTCATCCTCTATTGCACGTGACCGGATTCATGAGCGGCTCCTGTCGATGATCGGCCGGGGTCGAGACCATGACCCGGATGCCCGCCCGCACATGCCCCGGAGCGCTCCGAGAGGCATGATCCCCAAAAGGGTGGAAAGTCGAATTACGTACGCCACCGAGGAGGAGGATCCCGTGACCCGCATCGACAGCGTGCGCGCCGCGACCGGCTCGGCGAAGGACAGCGTGCTGCACGCCGCGGAAGTGGTGGCGCCCTACGCCGACACGGCCAAGGACAAGGCCTCGCACTACGCGCAGGAGGCACGTGTACGACTCGCGCCGAAGGTGTCGCAGGCCGCGGAACAGGCACGCGTCCAGTACGGCGCCCATGTCGTCCCGCGCTTGGAGCAGGCTCGCACGCATGTACCGCCGAAGGTCGACCACGCGGCCCATGAAGCCGCCGCACGCACCCGCAAGGCGGCCCGCCAGGCCGCCGACTACTCCCGTCCCCGTATCGAGCAGGCCGTGGCCGCCGCCGGCCCCGTCCGTGAGGAGGCCACCGCTCGCAGTGTCGCGGCGCTGGCCGCACTGCGTGGGCAGGTCTCGCCAAAGCAGATCCAGCGGCTGGTCCGCAAGCAGCAGCGCCGGGCGAGGCTCGGCCGTGCCGCCAAGGGCGTGGCCATCCTGGGCGTCCTGGCGGGCGGCGCCTTCGCCGCCTGGAAGTGGTGGGACAAGCAGGCCAACCCCGACTGGCTGGTCGAGCCCCCCGCCGCTACCGAGGTCTCCGACTCCGGTCGCCTGACCTCCGTGGACGGCAGCGGTCAGTCCGTCCTCGACCCCGAGGTCCAGGCCAAGCAGGCTGAGGACGAGGCCGCCGACCGGGACAACCGCCACTGAGAACCGACTGAGCACCCACTGAGCACCGGCAGCCGAGGGCATTTTTCCCACGGGTGTCCGCGGCGGAGGATGCGTTCCTTCCCGACTCGGCCCTGCCCGAGGGTGCGTTCGGCGGGACATCTTTCAACAGCCCTGTGGGGCAGAAGACTTGCGGGTCTTCTGCCCCACAGGGCTGTTTCACGTGAAACAGCACCGCCTCGCTAGGCCCAGCCGCCCCACCGGCCGGAATGTATTGATCCGGTTGCGAAGGGTGACGCACACATTCAGCCGCCCATCCTTGTGACCCAGAACACTGGTTTCGCATATGCGCACGTCGACACGTGCCACCATCCATTGCCCCGTTCCAGCGGCGTTGTCTCGGCCGAGTGCACAGATAGCGATCGCGATGAACCCCTCCCGGGGCACCACCGCCGACCCTGGTTCCAGAGGCAGGAAAAAGACCGGGCCGGATGTCGTACGACATCCGGCCCGGTCCGCTGTGGAGCCTAGGGGAGTCGAACCCCTGACATCTGCCATGCAAAGACAGCGCTCTACCAACTGAGCTAAGGCCCCGGAAGGGAAGCATGCGCCCGGAGAGAAGGACCACCGGGAGGCTTCGCAGACCAGAGTACCGGGTCACCCCCGGGATCTCGCAAAAAGATTGGGGGTCCCCGTGAACGACCACTCTCCGTAAGATGCTCGTCGTGGTTCGCTACAGCGAACCACGGTATTTGGGGAAGCGATGGGGAGACGCAATGGACGCCGCACAACAGGAAGCGACCGCAAGAGCCCGGGAGCTGCAGCGGAACTGGTACGGAGAGCCGTTGGGGGCGCTCTTCCGTAGGCTCATCGAGGACCTGGGTCTCAACCAGGCCCGGCTCGCGGGGGTGCTGGGCCTGTCCGCACCGATGCTGTCGCAGCTGATGAGCGGTCAGCGTGCCAAGATCGGCAACCCGGCTGTGGTCCAGCGGGTGCAGTTGCTGCAGGACCTGGCCGGTCAGGTCGCGGACGGCAGCGTGAGCGCCGCCGAGGCGACCGAGCGCATGGACGAGATCAAGAAGTCGCAGGGGGGATCGGTGCTCAGCAACACCACGCAGTCGACGACGAGTTCGGGGGCGCCCACGGTGAAGCGGGTCGTCCGCGAGATCCAGTCGCTGCTTCGCTCGGTGGCGGCCGCGGGCGACATCATCGAGGCGGCGGACACCCTCGCCCCGACCCACCCGGAGCTGGCAGAGTTCCTCCGGGTGTACGGCGCGGGCCGCACCTCGGACGCGGTGGCGCACTACCAGTCCCACCAGAACTGAGCCCAAGGCCCGGTCCCCGAAAGGGGGTTCGGCGACCGGGCCGAGGCCGAAGAGGGGACAAGGGGTCTGTAGGCCCCTCGTGAGCCACGGCGTCGTGGACGTAGGCTCCGCGCAAGAACCGGAATCAGGAACAGCAACAGAGCGGCAGGGGGACAGAAGCGGGTACAAGCTCCGAGGGAAGCCGGGCACGTGCGAGCCGGCTCCGTGGAGGGCGGTGCGAGCGCCGTGCCCTCCGCCGACGGGCAGCCAAGAGGGGAGCCGAAGGGGGAACGACGCACAGCCATGGGTGAGGTCTTCGCCGGCCGGTACGAACTGGTCGACCCGATCGGGCGCGGGGGAGTCGGCGCGGTCTGGCGCACCTGGGACCACCGCCGCCGCCGCTATGTGGCCGCCAAGGTTCTGCAACAGCGCGACGCGCACGCCCTGCTGCGTTTCGTCCGCGAGCAGGCCGTACGGATCGACCACCCGCATGTGCTCGCCCCCGCCAGCTGGGCCGCCGACGACGACAAGGTCCTGTTCACCATGGACCTGGTGGCCGGAGGATCACTGGTCAACCTCGTCAACGACTACGGTCCCCTTCCGCCCTCCTACGTCTGTAACCTGCTCGACCAGCTGCTGTCCGGCCTCGCCGCCGTGCACGCCGAGGGCGTCATCCACCGCGACATCAAGCCCGCCAACGTGCTGCTGGAGGCCACGGGCACGGCCCGCCCCCGCCTGCGCCTGTCCGACTTCGGCATCGCCATGCGTCTCGGCGAGCCCCGCCTGACCGAGACCAACTACGTGGTGGGAACGCCGGGTTACTTCGCTCCCGAACAGATGCTGGGCGCAGATCCGGACTTCCCGGCCGACCTGTTCGCGGTGGGCCTCGTCGCCCTGTACCTCCTGGAGGGCGCCAAGCCCGACGCCAAGGCCCTCATCGAGCACTTCGCCGCCCATGGCACTCCGAAGGCGCCGCGAGGCATCCCCGAGCCGCTGTGGCAGGTCATCGCCACGCTGCTCCAGCCGGACCCCAACTCCCGCTTCCGCACCGCCACAGGCGCCCGCAAGGCCCTTGCCGCCGCCGTCGAACTGCTGCCTGAGCCGGGGCCGGACGACGAGCTGGTGGAAGTCTTCGACCAACTCGGCCCGCTTCCCACGGGGTTCACCCCCGAGGGCCCCCTGCACAGGGCATCGGGGCTGGACACAACGGGCACGAGCACCGGAACGGCGTCCGGCACGGACGCGACACCACCACCGCCTCACCATCCGCCGACATACGGCCCGCCGCCCATGGGCCCACCGTCCCAGCCCGGGAAGGGCCCCGCGCTACCGGCACAGCTCCCAGGAGCCGCCCCTCAGCCCCCGTACACGGCCACGGGCTCCATATCTCCGCCCCCCATGCCCACCACCGCCCCGCCCCAGACCGACTCCTCCAGCTCCGGCAACACATCAGGCATTGGCTCAGGCAACCGCGCAGGCAATGGTTCCGGCTTCGGTGCCGGTCCCACGGACACCGACCCTCGCACGGGTTCAGGCGTCGGCACGGGGCCAGGAACCGGTCACTGGCCCCGAGATCCCGGCCCCGCGTCTTCGACGTCTTCGGCCCACTCCGGTCAGCCGTCGCCAGAGCCGCCGAGCTCCGCCGTACCACCGCGCCCCGAACGCGCCCCTGCACCTCTGCGGCCCTCCACGATGTCGGACACCGGCAGCTTCCATCTGCCTCCGCCCCAGGTGCTCACCGCCGACGCGCCGTCGCGCCAGGTCGAGCAGCACGCCCCCGGTCCTGGCCACCCACAACAACAGCCCGAGCAGCAGGCCAGTACCAGTACTCCGGCCGGGACGGCTCCCGTCCGAACAGCCCCGGCGCAACATCCCGAACCCGCGCATGTGCCCTCCCCCCAGGCGCACCCGCCGCTGGGCCCCTCTCAGGCCCCGGCCTCGGCGGTGCAGCAGCACGCGTACGCCTCTACTGGTTCATACACCGCTCGGCCCTCGCAGGTTCCACGTCGGTCCAGAGCGCTTCCCCGGCGCCGTCCCGGCCCGCCCGTCAAGGTCGTCGTCCCGGTCCTGCTGCTCGCCCTGGCCTGCTTCGCTGTGGGGTTCTGGGCACTGAGCCGACTCTGATCCCGGGGGCCTGCCGACCCCGATGCCCCCACCGACCCACCGACCCACCGACCCACCGACCCACCGACCGTAGAAGATCCCCATCTCGGCCACCCCCCGCCCCCCGACCGACGCGCCACCCACACCCGTGGGTTCTACCGCCCCCGGGACACCCCATGCCGCCCCCGCGCAGCCGTGCCCGGCCTCGGCCCTTCGGGCTCGGTGGCGGCGGGCGCCCGCCTGCGGGCCACGACCGTCCACACCAGCAGCCCGAGAACCAGCAGACTCCCCGTGCCGATGCCGCCCGCCGCGACGACGGTCATGGCCAGGCGCTGGTCTCCGCTGCCCGAGGAGTTCCCGGAGCCCTCCCCCTCGCTGGTGCTCCCCGTGTCCCCGTCGTCACCGCCGCCCCCCGCGCCACCCTCCAGCGTCTCCCCCGTGGTGCCATCCTCGGCGGCCTGCCGGTCCCCCTCGGTGACCTCGAAGACCCCACGCGGTTCGGAAGCGCCCAGATACCCCGGCCCGGCCCCTGCCTCGCCCTCCAGCCGCACCCGCAGCGTCAGCCCGACCGGCTCGTCGCCGAACCGGGCGGCGACCGGCGCCCCGAGGTGCAGCGCCAGGTAGTACCAGCCCGCGAACCGCATCCCGCCCACTTCCTCGTCGTGGGAGAAACGGTTCTCGTACGCGACGGGCGGAAGCGGGTCCAGGGCGACAGACCGTTGGTCGCCCCCGTAGTTGGCTGTTCTGTCGTCCACGGAGCCGCGTACGGGGTTGTAGAGCGACATGACGAACGCGTTCCCCACATAGCCGTCGCCCTCGGTCGTGCTGCCCAGTTCGGCGGTGGCGTGGAGTTGCTGCCCCCAGCCGACGGGCACCTTGTAGAAGAGCGTCTCCCCTGCTCTGATGCCGGCCTCGTCCTGCCAGACGCCCTCTGCCAGGGGGCTTGCCGTGGCGAAGCCGCTCCCGCCCCGGCGGGGCTCGGGGTCACCGGACACGGCATCGGGCGATGCGGAGTTCCAGCTCTGGGGGGCGGTCGTCGGGCCGCCCTTCGTCACGGCGGGCTCCGAGACGAAGCCGAGCTCCAGCCCCCACTCCTCCGACGCGTCCTTCGAGGGGGATCCCGCCACCGAGCCCGAAGCCGCGCTGGAACCCGCGCTCGAAGCCGAGCCCGTACTTGCCCCCGGTCCGATCCCGGTCCCGGTCACCGAACCGACCCGCTCGACGACGACGTAGTACACCCCGGCCCCCTGGCACATGTACTCGTCGCTGCCGACCTCCCGCGAGGCCCAGGCGGTGACGGGATGCCCGCTGCGGGTCGGTCCGAAGCGGGCGGTCTCGTAGGAGCAGCGATGTGCGTCGGCGTCCTGCAGGGACACCCTGACCCCGTCCGCGGAGCCGACCGCCGCTCCCGGCTCAGGTACGGCCGTGGCCGAGACGTACGCGTTGGCGGCGGCGCCGAGATCGAGGCGGAAATACAGCTTGCCGCCCGGTCCGATGGAGCTCCGGTAGGTCTTGCCGGCCGCCAGCCGCACGGCTCCCGTGCTGCCGGCGGCGCCCTCGACCGTCGTCGCGTCCTCGGCGTAGGAGTACGGGCTAGGTGCGTCGGCCGCCGCGGCGAGCCCGGGCTGCGCCGTCGTCACGCACAGGGCGGCTCCCACGGCCGCCGCAGCTCGCCACCAGACAGTGCGCCGCCCCATCAAGCGCCACCCCTCGTCGTAGACCGTGATTCCGGGGCCCCACCAGGTGGTCACGGCCCCGAACGCGCCCATCCTGCCGGGCCGTGCGCGCCGATGCGGGTGTTCCTGGGGAGAGGCGGCTGAAAACGGCTGCTGCCCGGACCGACACCTTGCTCCTGCAAGCACATCGTTCACGAAGGCGAATCAAAGCCTGCCGGATTGTCGCCGAATGTTCCGGAAGGGAGGAGAGGTACCCCCGAGCGACACAAAACCCCGGCCGCCAGGCGGCCGGGGTCTGCTCTGAGACTGATGTCGATGTTCACGAACCCGTGGGCACGGAGTCAGTCGCCTCCGTCCACAGATCCTGCTCGGCGCGATCCGCCTGGATCTGGCGGTACACGAGGAGCCCGCCGATGGCGGCCAGTGCGACCAGGAGAAGCTTCTTCACCGCGCGACCTCGTCTTTCCTTGACGTAGGGGACCTCTGGCGCCCGACTATACACACCGACCGATACCGATCGGTGACCTGCGTCGGCACCCCCAACTCCCGCCGGGAAGGCCGCAGTAGAACCGGACGCCACTGTTCCGATCGCAGGCTCATCACACAGGTCCATCACATCTCGCACACCTCGGCGGATCCCATGGATCTCGGCCTGCCGCAACTCCTCAGACCTCCTTGCACCCATCCGAGTGGTGTTCATCCGAAGATCGACGCGCCATGGACGTCGGTCCATGATTTCGGAGCCCACATACACATCATGAGGAAAGTACGCAAATCGCCCAACCCGAAAGTGAGGGGCCATGGCCCAGAACAAGGTCATGAAGCTGTGGACCGCCATCGTCACCGCCTTCCTCGCGCTGTGCACGGCGCTCGGACTCGTCACGACCACGGCCTCGGCCGCGGTACCGCAGACCGAGACCACCCGCACCTGCGCGGCTCTCGCGACGACCCCGGCGATGCCCCTTCCGGTCCGGCCCCACGACCGCGCCCTGCCCCCCACGATGAAACAGCGCATCCGCGCCGAGGCCCACGGCTCCTCCCCCTCCTGCCGCCACCGCACGGCCCTGGACACGGCCGCGGACACCGCCGCGAACGTCACGGGCCGGGTTGCCGCCCCGGAGGCGCCTCTCCCACAGGCCGAGCATCCAGGCGCACCTCTCCAGCGCTGATCCCCGGCAGGAAGACACCCACCCAGCGGCGATCTTGCGTACGACGCCCGGTAGAAGAGCCTGAACGACGAAGACCCTCAGCCAGCGGCGGCTGAGGGTCTTTCCGTGCGTGGAGCGCGTTCGAGCACGGTCCTCGGGATGTACCGGGACCACCGGCCCACAGAATGTGGGGACCACCGGCGCACAGGATGTGTGGGACCACCGGCCAAGGGGAGCAAGACGTCTGCTCCGACGCCTTGTTGGTGAGACCCCCTACGTACCACCCGACGACAGCAAAGACCCCCAACCGCAATCGGTTGGGGGTCTTCAGTCCGGTGGGGCTAACAGGATTTGAACCTGTGGCCTCATCCTTATCAGGGATGCGCTCTAACCAACTGAGCTATAGCCCCGCCGCGCTCTGCGGTGTGTGTCCCGCGCGCTGACTCCTGAAGATTAGCGCACGACGTGGGCAGTCCCAAAATCGATACCCGCGGGGCCACCGCGACGCGGTGAGCCGCGCTTACTCGTCCTCGGCGAGCGTCAGCTCGATGCCGCCCACGAAGCCCGCGGAGAGGTTGTAGATGAAGGCGCCGAGGGTGGCCAGGGCGGTGGCGAGGACGACGTCGATGACCGCGATGATCGTGGTGAAGATCAGCACGTTGGGCAGCGACAGGAACGCCTGCAGATCGAATCCGTTGGACTCGTTCGACCCGGTCGCCTCGGAGATGGTGGCGCCGACCGTCGAGAACACACCCATCGCGTTCATGACCATCCACAGCACCGCGGCCGCGACGACCGTGCAGATACCGAGGGCGATGGAGAGCAGGAAGCTGACCTTCATCACGGACCACGGGTCGGCCTTGGACACCCGAAGCCGCGCCTTGCGCGTGCGCGGGGTCGTGCGCGCCCCCGTCCGGGGCTTGCGGGAAGCCTCCGGAGCCGGCGCGTAGGCCTGCGGCGGGTGGTACGGGCCCGCCTGTTGCTGCGACTGCCGCTCACCTGGCAGCGCGGAGGCAGCGGCCTGTGCCGGGGCCTGCGGCTGGGGCTGTGCCGGGGCCTGACGGCCGGATCCGCCCTGAGCCGCGGCCGGACTGCCGGACGCGGGCTTCTGGGTCTGCGGACCACGGGTGTCCGTCACGGTCGCCCCCTGGGGTCCGGGCTTCTCCGACGCGGGCGCGGCCGCATCCTTCGCGTCCGGCTTGATGGCCTTCAGTTGGGTCGTGTGCGTGTCCATCGCACGCGCGGCGGAGCCACGGCCGCCGCCGTCCGCCTCCGACCCGGTCGAAGTGCCGGCCGAAGTACCGGACGATCCCGCGCCCGTGGCTCCGCTCACGCTGACTCACTCCTCGTGCTACTCGGACGAGGGCGCCTCACCCTCGTCCGTACCGGTCGTCACGGCGTCCTCGGCGGTCTCGTCCACGGCAACGTCGCCGTCGACCTCCTCCGCCTCCCGCCCCGCCTCGGCGTTCCGAGCGATGCCGACCACGGCATCGCGCTTGCCCAGGTTGATCAGTTGGACGCCCATGGTGTCACGGCCGGTTTCCCTGATCTCGTTGACTCGCGTACGAATCACACCGCCCGACAGCGTGATGGCGAGGATCTCGTCGGTCTCCTCGACCACCAGCGCGCCGACGAGCGATCCGCGGTCCTCGACGATCTTGGCGGCCTTGATGCCGAGGCCGCCGCGACCCTGGACGCGGTACTCGTCGACGGCGGTCCGCTTCGCGTACCCGCCGTCTGTGGCAGTGAACACGAACGTACCGGGTCGAACAACATTCATCGAGAGCAGCTCGTCGCTCTCACGGAAACTCATGCCCTTGACACCCGAGGTGGCACGGCCCATGGGCCGCAGCGCCTCGTCCGTCGCCGTGAAGCGGATCGACTGTGCCTTCTTGCTGATCAGAAGGATGTCATCCTCTGCCGATACGAGTTCGGCTCCGATCAGTTCGTCATCGGAACCGTCCTCCTTCTCACGGAGGTTGATCGCGATGACACCGCCGGAACGGGGCGAATCGTAATCCTTCAGAGGCGTCTTCTTCACAAGTCCGCCCTTGGTGGCGAGCACCAGATAGGGCGCGGCCTCGTAGTCGCGGATCGCGAGGATCTCGGCGATCGCCTCGTCCGGCTGGAAGGCCAGCAGGTTGGCGACGTGCTGTCCACGCGCGTCACGCCCGGCGTCCGGCAGCTCGTAGGCCTTGGCCCGGTACACGCGGCCCTTGTTCGTGAAGAACAGCAGCCAGTGGTGGGTCGTGGACACGAAGAAGTGGTCGACGATGTCGTCTTCCTTGAGCTTCGTGCCGCGTACGCCCTTGCCGCCGCGCTTCTGCGCCCGGTAGTCCACCGTCTTGGTGCGCTTGACGTAACCGCCGCGCGAGACGGTGACGACGATGTCCTCCTCGGCGATGAGGTCCTCGATGGACATGTCGCCGTCGTAGGGGACCAGCATCGTCTTGCGGTCGTCGCCGTACTTCTCGACGATCGCGGCGAGTTCCGCGCTGACGATCCCGCGCTGGCGCACGGGGGAGGCGAGGATCGCGTTGTACTCGCGGATCTTGGCCTGGAGTTCGTCGTGCTCCTGGATGATCTTCTGGCGCTCCAGGGCGGCCAGGCGGCGCAGCTGCATCTCGAGGATGGCGTTGGCCTGGATCTCGTCGATCTCCAGGAGGTCCATCAGGCCCGTGCGTGCGATGTCGACGGTGTCGCTGCGCCGGATCAGCGCGATGACCTCGTCGATGGCGTCCAGGGCCTTCAGCAGACCGCGCAGGATGTGCGCCCGCTCCTCGGCCTTGCGCAGCCGGAACTTCGTCCGGCGGACGATGACCTCGATCTGGTGCGTCACCCAGTGGCGGATGAACGCGTCCAGGGACAGGGTGCGCGGCACGCCGTCGACCAGGGCCAGCATGTTGGCGCCGAAGTTGGTCTGCAGGTCGGTGTGCTTGTACAGGTTGTTCAGCACGACCTTGGCGACGGCGTCGCGCTTCAGGACGATGACCAGACGCTGGCCCGTACGGGACGACGTCTCGTCGCGGACGTCCGCGATGCCGCCGATCTTGCCGTCCTTCACGAGGTCGGCGATCTTCTGCGCGAGGTTGTCCGGGTTGACCTGGTACGGCAGCTCGGTGACCACCAGGCACTGCCGGTTCTGGATCTCCTCGACCTCGACGACAGCGCGCATCGTGATGGAGCCGCGGCCCGTGCGGTAGGCCTCCTCGATGCCCTTGCGGCCGACCACCAGGGCTCCGGTCGGGAAGTCGGGGCCCTTGATGCGCTCGATCAGCGCGTCCAGGAGGTCCTCGTGAGAGGCCTCGGGGTTCTCCAGGTACCACTGGGCGCCGGCCGCTACCTCGCGGAGGTTGTGCGGGGGGATGTTGGTCGCCATACCGACCGCGATGCCCGCCGAGCCGTTGATCAGCAGGTTCGGGAAGCGGGCCGGCAGGACGGTCGGCTCCTGGGAGCGGCCGTCGTAGTTGTCCGTGAAGTCGACGGTGTCCTCGTCGATGTCACGGACCATCTCCATCGACAGCGGCGCCATCTTGCACTCGGTGTAGCGCATGGCCGCCGCCGGGTCGTTGCCCGGCGAGCCGAAGTTGCCGTTGGAGTCCACCAGCGGCATCCGCATCGACCACGGCTGCGCGAGGCGGACCAGCGCGTCGTAGATCGAGGAGTCACCGTGCGGGTGGTAGTTGCCCATGACGTCGCCGACGACGCGGGCGCACTTGTAGAAGCCCTTCTCGGGCCGGTAGCCGCCGTCGTACATGGCGTACAGGACACGGCGGTGGACGGGCTTGAGACCGTCGCGTACGTCGGGCAGCGCGCGGGACACGATGACGGACATCGCGTAGTCCAGGTACGAGCGCTGCATCTCCGTCTCGAGCCCGACGGGCTCGATGCGCACGGTCGTCTCGCCGGCGTCGTCAGGCGTGACGGGGGGGTTCTCGTCGGCCATTGCTGGTGGGGATCCTTCCTGGTGCGGTCAGCTGAGACCGACTCAGATGTCGAGGAAGCGGACGTCCTTGGCGTTGCGCTGGATGAACTGGCGCCGGGCCTCGACGTCTTCACCCATGAGCACCGAGAACAGCTCGTCGGCCTGGGCGGCGTCGTCCAGCGTGACCTGGCCGAGGACGCGGTGGTCCTGGTCCATGGTCGTGATGCGCAGTTCCTCGGCGTTCATCTCGCCGAGACCCTTGAAGCGCTGGATCGAGTCCTCCCGGACGCGCTTGCCGTTCTGCCGGCCGAGCTCGATCAGGGCGTCGCGCTCACGGTCCGAGTACGCGTACTCGAAGTCGTCCCGGCCCCACTTGATCTTGTAGAGCGGGGGACGCGACAGGAACACGTGCCCGGCCTCGACCAGCGGCCGCATGAAGCGGAACAGGAAGGTCAGCAGCAGCGTGTTGATGTGCTGGCCGTCGACGTCGGCGTCCGCCATGAGAATGATCTTGTGATAGCGGAGCTTCTCGATGTCGAAGTCCTCGTGGACCCCGGTACCGAAGGCGGAGATCAGCGCCTGGATCTCCTGGTTCTGCAGGATCTTGTCGATCCGCGCCTTCTCGACGTTGAGGATCTTGCCGCGGATCGGGAGGATCGCCTGGTACTGCGGGTTGCGGCCGGACTTGGCCGAGCCGCCGGCGGAGTCACCCTCGACGATGAAGATCTCGCACTTGATGGGGTCGTTCGACTGGCAGTCGCTCAGCTTGCCCGGCAGGGACGCCGTCTCCAGCAGGCCCTTGCGACGGGTCAGGTCACGCGCCTTGCGGGCCGCCACGCGCGCGGTGGCCGCCTGGATGGACTTGCGGATGATGTCCGCGGCCTCGACCGGGTTGCGGTCGAGCCAGTCCGTCAGGTGCTCGTGGACGACCTTCTGCACGAAGGTCTTGGCCTCCGTGTTGCCCAGCTTGGTCTTGGTCTGGCCCTCGAACTGCGGCTCGCTCAGCTTGATCGAGATGATCGCGGTCAGACCCTCGCGGATGTCGTCACCCGTGAGGTTGTCGTCCTTCTCGCGGAGCAGCTTCTTGTCGCGCGCGTAGCGGTTGATCAGACCGGTCATCGCGGCACGGAAGCCCTCTTCGTGCGTACCGCCCTCGTGCGTGTGGATGATGTTGGCGAAGGAGTACACACCCTCGCTGTAACCGCTGTTCCACTGCATCGCGACCTCGACGGACAGGGACTTCTCCCTGTCCTCGGCCTCGAAGTCGATGACGGACGGGTGCACCACGTCCCCCTTGCGGGAGTTGAGGTGCTTCACGAAGTCGACGATGCCGCCCTCGTAGTGGTACGAGACCGTCTTGACCTCGTGCTTCTCGTCCTCACCGGCCTCGTCCGCCCCGGCGGTGGCCTTCGCGGACTCACGCTCGTCGGTGAGGTTGATCCGCAGACCCTTGTTGAGGAACGCCATCTCCTGGAAGCGCCGCGACAGCGTCTCGAAGGAGTAGTGGGTGGTCTCGAAGATGTCCGGGTCGGCCCAGAAGGTGACCGAGGTGCCGTGCTCCTCCGTGGCCTCGTGCTGGGCGAGCGGGGCGGTCGGCACGCCCAGTTTGTAGTCCTGCGTCCAGCGGTGGCCGTCGGTCTTGACCTCGACGGCGACCTTCGTCGACAGGGCGTTCACCACGGAGACGCCGACGCCGTGCAGACCGCCGGAGACCGCGTAGCCGCCGCCGCCGAACTTGCCGCCCGCGTGCAGGACGGTCAGCACGACCTCGACGGCCGGCTTGCCCTCGGACGGGACGATGCCCACCGGGATGCCTCGGCCGTTGTCGACGACACGGACACCGCCGTCGGGAAGGATCGTCACGTCGATGGTGTCCGCGTGGCCGGCCAGGGCCTCGTCGACGGAGTTGTCCACGACCTCCTGCACCAGGTGGTGCAGGCCGCGCTCACCGGTCGAGCCGATGTACATGCCGGGCCGCTTGCGGACCGCGTCCAGCCCTTCGAGGACGGTGATGGCACTGGCGTCGTACGCCGTGGGCGAGGCCTCGGCCGTTCCGGCCAGGGCCTCGGTGGACGGGATGTTCTCGTTGGGGTTGCCGGAATCGGCCACGAAGCGCCCTTTCTGGCACAGCACAAGCCAGGCTCTTGGCGGGTTTGCCGGAGCGGCTGCGGCATGTTGCGGTGGAAGCCTTTGTCAGCGATGCACAGTGTTTCCGAAGCGGTCCCCACGAATGGGGCGGGATTAGCTTCCAGTCTACCGGTAGCGCCGACAGTGATGGGGGTTTGCCGGTACCTGAGTCCGCATGTGCCGCCCTGAACCGGTCCCTCCCGACTCCCCATATGCCGAGCGGGGCTCCAAGAGGCTCACAGCGGCACTCAGCGCTTCCGGGTGTCAACCCTTTGCTACTCCCGGGTCAGGTCGACGTTCGCATCCGCATGCGAACGTCCGCGCCGGAGCACACGGGCGCCCGTCGACGCTCGGACGACCGCCGGTCGTGGGCGTGGATGCGCCAGGAAATGTGACTTCGGTCACCCGTAGGTATCGCCGGGACCGGTGCTCCCCGGGGCCCGCAGGGGACCGTAGCGGCGGGCGGAGCCGGCGGGGCCGTGGACCTTGAGGAGCCGCACGGTGCCATGGCCGAGGTCCTCGTTGAGCCGGGCGACGAGCTGCGGGGCGAGGAGGCGTACGTTCGTCGCCCAGGCCGTGGAGTCGCACCGCACGTGCAGGACCCGCTCGTCCTCGTCGTACCGCTCCGGCACGCACCGGCGGGCCAGGTCGTCGCCGACGATCTGGGGCCAGCGGCCCATGACCCCGCCGACGGCGGCCGGCGTCTCCCAGCCGCGCTCGGTGATCAGCCGGTTGATGGCGGGGCCGAGCGGCATGGGGTCGCGGCCGTCGGCACGCGCGCCCGAGCGCAGCCCGCCGCCCCGCCGCGCCTGCTTCTGCTGCTGGGTGGCTTCGCCACGCGCGCGTGCGGCCTCCTTCGCGGCGCGCAGCGCCACGCGCGCGAGGTCCACACCGGAGGGCTCGGGCGGCTCGGGGGTTCCCTCGGATCCGCTCATACGCGCTCCACCGTCCCGTCGGACACGGCGTACCGCGTCCCCGTCAGTACGTCCGGTACGTCGTCGTCGACCGCGGCGGTCACCAGGACCTGCTCGCCCGGCGCGACCAGCTCCGCCAGGCGCTCCCGCCGACGGGTGTCCAGCTCGGCGAAGACGTCGTCGAGGACCAGCACCGGCTCGTTGCCCTCGGCTCGCAGCAGGTCGTAGGAGGCGAGCCGCAGCGCCAGGGCGTACGACCAGGACTCGCCGTGGGAGGCGTAGCCCTTGGCCGGCAGCTGACCGAGCTTGAGGGTCACATCGTCCCGATGCGGTCCCACGAGCGTGACGCCCCGCTCGATCTCCTGCTTCCGGCTCTCGGTGAGGGCCGCCGTCAGCTGCTCGTACAGCTCCTCGCGCGCGTGACCGACGAGGCCCGGCGAGGAGGGTTTGTACTCCAGCCCGACAGGGCCGCCACCGGGTGCCAGCTGCTCGTACGCCTTGTCGGCCAGCGGCTGGATCGCGGCGACCAGATCGAGGCGTTGGGCGAGCAGCTCGGCGCCCACGCGCGCGAGGTGCTGGTCCCAGACGTCGAGTGTGGAGAGGTCCATGGAACGGCCGCCGTGTCGGCGCGCCAACGCGGCCGTCTTGAGGAGGGTGTTGCGCTGCTTGAGGACCCGCTCGTAGTCGGAGCGCACCCCCGCCATGCGCGGGGCTCGCGCGGTGATCAGTTCGTCGAGGAAGCGGCGCCGCTCACCGGGGTCGCCCTTGACCAGCGCGAGATCCTCCGGCGCGAACAGCACCGTTCGTACGATGCCGAGCACATCGCGTGGCCTGACCTGCGAGGACCGGTTGACGCGGGCCCGGTTGGCCTTGCCGGGGTTCAGCTCCAGCTCGACCAACTGTTGCCGCTCGCCCTGCCGCACCTGTGCCCTGATCACCGCGCGGTCGGCGCCCATGCGGACCAGGGGCGCGTCCGACGAGACCCGATGGCTGCCGAGGGTGGCGAGATAGCCGACCGCCTCGACCAGGTTCGTCTTGCCCTGCCCGTTGGGGCCCACGAACGCGGTGACGCCCGGGTCGAGCGGGACCTCGACCCGGGCGTACGAGCGGAAGTCGGCCAGCGACAGGTGCGTGACGTGCATGGTCGGGTGCCGACCTCCCCCGGGGTTGTGGACCACCGTGCGGTCCTGTGGACGATTTCTCGTCGACCGCAGTGTGGTCGTTCTCGTCTTCTGTGCCGTGCGTTGCTTCTTGCCGTGAACTACTTCTTCTCGACCGCGTGGCCGCCGAACTGGTTCCGCAGCGCCGCGATCATCTTCATCTGCGGCGAGTCCTCCTGGCGCGACGCGAACCGCGCGAAGAGCGAGGCCGTGATCGCGGGCAGCGGCACGGCGTGGTCGATGGCGGCCTCCACGGTCCACCGGCCCTCACCGGAGTCCTGTGCGAAGCCCTTCAGCCCGTCCAGGTGCTCGTCCTCGTCGAGGGCGTTCACCGCCAGGTCGAGGAGCCAGGAGCGGATGACCGTGCCCTCCTGCCAGGAACGGAACACCTCGCGGACGTCCGTCACCGAGTCGACCTTCTCCAGGAGCTCCCAGCCCTCGGCGTAGGCCTGCATCATCGCGTACTCGATGCCGTTGTGGACCATCTTCGCGAAGTGGCCGGCGCCGACCTTGCCGGCGTGCACCGCGCCGAGGTCGCCCTCGGGCTTCAGCGCGTCGAAGACCGGTCGTACCTTGGCGACGTTCTCCGCGTCGCCGCCGTACATCAGCGCGTAGCCGTTCTCCAGGCCCCAGACGCCACCGGAGACACCGCAGTCGACGAAGCCGATGCCCTTGGCCGCCAGCTCCTCGGCGTGCTTCTCGTCGTCGGTCCAGCGGGAGTTGCCGCCGTCCACGACGACATCACCGGGCTCCAACAGCTCGGCCAGCTCGTCGACGGTCGACTGGGTGGCGGCACCGGCCGGGACCATCACCCACACGACCCGCGGGCCCTCGAGCTTGCCCACAAGCTCTTCGAGGCTGTGGACATCGGCGAGGTCCGGGTTCCGGTCGTATCCGATGACGGTGTGGCCGGCGCGGCGTATCCGCTCGCGCATGTTGCCGCCCATCTTGCCGAGGCCGACGAGACCGAGCTCCATCAGTTGTTCCTTAGGTTGCGACGTGGCAGGAGGGCACCTGAACTGCGTACCCACGCACGAGCCTAAACCCGGACGCTCACGCACACCTGTGGGCATACCCGCTCATAAGTACACCCCCACCTGCGGCTTCGTGCCGAGGGCCCGGTGATCGACCGGGCCCCACAGCGCTGTGGACAACCGCTGCGGCTCGGCCGCGGCGGAGTCCGGCCGGTCAGCCGCTGAGCCGCACCGGCATGATCAGGTACTTGTAGGCCTCGTCCGCCTCGGCGTCCACAGCCGGCTTGCCGCTGAGCAGCGCGGGCTTGGTGGACGTCGTGAACGACAGCTGGGCCACCGGGGAGTCGATGGCGCTCAGGCCGTCCAGCAGGAACGTCGGGTTGAAGGCGATCGAGATGTCGTCGCCCTCCAGCTGGGCGTCGACCCTCTCCACAGCCTGTGCGTCGTCGCTGGAGCCGGCCTCCAGGATCAGCACGCCCTGCTCGAAGCTCAGGCGCACCGGGGTGTTCCGCTCGGCGACCAGGGCGACACGCTTGACGGCCTCCACGAAGGGGGCGGTCTCGATGACGGCCACGCTGTTGAACTCCGTCGGGAACAGCGTGCGGTACTTCGGGAGGTCGCCCTCCAGCAGCCGCGTGGTGGTACGGCGGCCCGCGCCCTCGAAACCGATCAGGCCCTCGCCGGAGCCCGAGCCGGAGAGCGCCAGGATGACGCTGTCGCCGCTCGTGAGGGCCTTGGCGGTGTCGAGGAGCGTCTTGGCGGGCACCAGGGCGACCGCGGACGCCTCGGGGTTCTCCGGCTTCCACAGGAACTCGCGGACCGCGAAGCGGTAGCGGTCGGTGGAGGCCAGCGTGACCGTGTCGCCCTCGATCTCGATGCGTACGCCGGTGAGGACGGGCAGCGTGTCGTCGCGGCCGGCGGCGATGGCCACCTGGGCGGCGGCGGAGGCGAAGACCTCGCCCGGGACGGTGCCCGTGGCGTTCGGCATCTGCGGCAGCGCCGGGTATTCCTCCACAGGCAGTGTGTGGAGGGTGAACCGCGAGGAGCCGCAGACCACCGTCGCCCGTACACCGTCTGTGGAGATCTCCACAGGGCGGTTGGGGAGGGCGCGGCAGATGTCGGCGAGGAGGCGACCGGAGACGAGCACTGTGCCCTCCTCGTCGACCTCGGCCTCCACGGACACCCGTGCGGAGACCTCGTAGTCGAAGCTGGAGAGGCTCAGCTGGCCTTCCTCGGCCTTCAGAAGGAGGCCGGCGAGGACCGGCGCCGGCGGACGGGCCGGGAGGCTGCGCGCCGCCCAGGCAACTGCCTCCGCGAGTACGTCGCGTTCCACCCGGATCTTCACTGTTGCCGCCTCCTGCTGTTGCCGGCGCTTCTCGCCCTGCCTGGCTTCGTCGTCTGTCTCGGTGTCGCTGGCTCCTGTGACGGGAAGGACACCGGGGAACAGTCTGACGCACACCACTGACACTCGGAGCCTCTCGGGGTCAAGTCGTGACGAGGCGCGGTCAGGCAGCCGAGAGCGAGTTGTGCACAGGACCCACTTCGAAACGGATTCCCAGCTCTCTCTAGTTGGGAGTAGTAGTAGGGCCTGTGGAAACCGTGGATAACCCCGTTTTCGCAGCTCAGGCGGCAAATTTTGTCCACCGTGCCTGTGGGCGGAGGCGGTGGACAACCAGGGGTTTCTGTGGAGAACAGAAAGTTCTGCACACACCGTGCACAGCCCCGGGGGACTTCTCCCCAACGGCGTCCCCAGGTTTACCCGTCTTTCCCACAGCCCAACCGGGCAACTTCGTGTGACGCCTTTCACTCGACACGGTGAGGAGGCGCGTGGGCTTGCCGAACAGTGGACAGGCATGTGGAGAAGCCGACGATCACTGGGGACAACCAGCCGCAGCCTGTGGGCCGTCGGTGGACAACTCCGTCCACAGTCTGTGGATCGCCGCTCCGCCCACAGCCTGTGGAGATCTTTCGTCCACGGATCCACAGGGGGGTGACCTGGCCCGATGATCTCTCAACAGCCCACCCTGTGGACACGATCTGCATAACTTCCCGGTCCCCAGGGTGTGGACGGCAGAAAGTCCCCGAATCTGTGGAGGAAGGCCGTAACGCCGCAGGTAATCGAACACGTGATGACGGGACGGCGACGGACTCGACGGCTCCGGAGCCGCCCGGAGCCGGCCCGGATCCGTCGAGGAGACGGCTCGAAGCGGTCCAGGAGGCGCGCCTGGGCCGCCCAGGAACGCCGAAGGCGCCCTCGGGAACTCGTCCCGGGGCGCCTTGTGCGACGACGTACTACTGGGTTCTGCGGCCCATTCGGCAGCCGTCAGCCGTTCTTGATGCGGTTCGTCAGCTCCGTCACCTGGTTGTAGATGGACCGTCGCTCGGCCATGAGCGCGCGGATCTTGCGGTCGGCGTGCATGACGGTGGTGTGGTCGCGGTTGCCGAACTGCGCGCCGATCTTGGGCAGCGACAGGTCGGTCAGCTCACGGCACAGATACATGGCGATCTGGCGGGCCGTGACGAGGGCGCGGCCGCGTGAGGTGCCGCACAGGTCCTCGACCGTGAGGCCGAAGTAGTCGGCCGTAGCGGCCATGATCGCGGTGGCGGTGATCTCCGGGGACGCGTTCTCACCGCCCGGGATCAGGTCCTTGAGGACGATCTCGGTCAGCCCGAGATCCACCGGCTGCCGGTTGAGCGACGCGAACGCCGTCACCCGGATCAGCGCGCCCTCCAGCTCGCGGATGTTGCGCGAGATGCGGGACGCGATGAACTCCAGCACCTCCGGCGGGGCGTTGAGCTGCTCCTGCACCGCCTTCTTGCGCAGGATCGCGATCCGCGTCTCCAGTTCGGGCGGCTGGACGTCGGTGATCAGACCCCACTCGAAACGGTTCCGCAGCCGGTCCTCCAGGGTCACCAACTGCTTGGGCGGCCGGTCGCTGGAGAGCACGATCTGCTTGTTCGCGTTGTGGAGCGTGTTGAAGGTGTGGAAGAACTCCTCCTGCGTCGACTCCTTGTCCGCCAGGAACTGGATGTCGTCCACGAGCAGGATGTCCATCTCCCGGTACCGCTTGCGGAAGCTGTCGCCCTTGCCGTCGCGGATGGAGTTGATGAACTCGTTGGTGAACTCCTCCGAACTCACGTATCGCACCCGCGTGCCCGGGTAGAGGCTGCGCGCGTAGTGCCCGATCGCGTGCAGCAGGTGCGTCTTGCCGAGGCCCGACTCCCCGTAGATGAAGAGGGGGTTGTACGCCTTGGCCGGCGCCTCGGCGACCGCCACCGCGGCCGCGTGCGCGAAGCGGTTCGAGGCGCCGATGACGAAGGTGTCGAAGAGGTACTTCGGGTTCAGCCGAGCAGTCGGCTCACCCGGGCCGGGGGCAGGCGCGGGCTGCGCCGCCAGCGGGCCGGGCGCACTGCTGGCCGGCCCGCCCCGGTGCACGTGCCCCGAGCCGGGTGGTGGGTCGGGCAGCTCACGCCGGTCCCGTCGCGGGTAGTCGTCGGAGTCGGGGCCGGACCGGTCGTAGTCGCCGCGTGGCTGGTCGTAGTCGGAGCGTCCGGAGCCGTACTCGGAGCGCTGGTCGTACGGCGGCCGGTCCATCGACTGCGAGCGGTAGTCCGACGACGGCGAAGCGTAGGGGTCCCGTTCGGGGAACCCGAGTCTCTGTTGCTGCCAGCCGTAGTCGTCCTGCGACGACCGCGGCCAGGCGCCAGGCTCGGGCCGCTGGTACTCGGACGGATACGCGGGACGGGCGGTCGGAAGCTGGTCCGAGCGGCCGGTGGGGTTCTGGTCCGAGCGCGGGGGCGGCAGCAGGTCGCCCGGCCCGCCGCTCCCCTGTTCGCCACGTCCCGGACCACGGTCGTCGGCCCGGTGACGCCCGTACCCCTCGTAGGGGGCGCGCCCCTGGTTGTCGTATCCGTTCGGGCTCTCGTAGGGGTTCTGCTTCTCGTATCCGCCGCGCGCCTCGCGCCCCTGGCTGTCGTACGTGTCCCTGCTGTCGTAGGACTCGCGGTTCTGGGCCGGGACGGAGGGGAGCTCGGGGTCCTCGAAGCGGTGCTGGACCGGCGGGGGTGGGGGTTCGCCGACGGAGCTGTCGACGGTGATCGCGATACGGATCGGGCGGCCGCACTCCCGGCTCAGGGTCTCGCTGACGATCGGTGCGAGACGGCCCTCGAGTACGCCCTTCGCGAACTCGTTCGGGACGGCGAGAAGTGCCGTGTCCGCGACCAGGGCGAGCGGCTGGCAGCGCTTGATCCAGCGCTCGTCCTTCACCTCGACACCCTGGCCCTGGCCCTCACCCAGGAGCTTTTCCAGTACGCGTGGCCACACTGCGGCAAGATCGGCAGGTACGTCAGCCACAGGGCACGCTCTCTCACAGGTCCCACGAACGTGTGGTTCTGGGACAGGTCGGTTTGGAACTCGGGTGGGGCGCTCGGAATGAGGTGCTGGTGGGCGGGTCGGGTCCCAACAGCCAAAGGAAAGGGAACGAATCGGAGTTCAGTCACGGTAGTCACGGCGACGGGTACGGTTCAAGTTGTTGTCCCCAGCCTGTGGACAGTGTCTCTCCGTGACCTCTGGTTTGACCGGATGGCGTAGCCGCGCGTACCGTAACCAGGTCGAGTTGTCGATGGCTGCTGCCGCCTGCCTCCGATGGGCACAGATCGCGTCAGGTGATCGGACAGCGGTGCACTCGGGCGTTTTTACGAGCTACTCGTGGGCGCACGGTGACAGCCAGGACGGCACCCGCAAACACCGATTTCTTTCTGGAGCCCCCGAGTGAGCAAGCGCACCTTCCAGCCGAACAACCGTCGTCGCGCGAAGACCCACGGCTTCCGCCTGCGGATGCGTACCCGTGCCGGTCGCGCGATTCTCGCGAACCGCCGCAGCAAGGGTCGCGCCAGCCTGTCCGCCTGATCCCGATCAGGTCATGACGTCGTGCTGCCTACCGAGCATCGGCTGAGGCGGCGCGAGGACTTCGCGACCGCGGTACGACGAGGACGCCGGGCCGGACGCCCTCTCCTCGTCGTTCACCTACGTAGCGGTGCCACGGACCCGCACGCGCCTGGGGAGAGCGCTCCCCCGACGCGTGCGGGTTTCGTCGTGAGCAAGGCCGTCGGTGGCTCGGTGGTGCGCAACAAGGTGAAGCGCAGGCTTCGCCATCTGATGCGCGATCGAGTCGCCCTGTTCCCCCCCGGTAGCCTGGTAGTCGTACGAGCGCTGCCCGGAGCGGGTGACGCCGACCACGTACAACTGGCCCAAGACCTGGATGCCGCCATAGGGCGGCTGCTGGGAGGGGGCGCACGATGAAGTACCCGCTGCTGGTGCTGATCAAGCTGTACCAGTGGACGATCAGTCCGCTGCTCGGGCCGGTGTGCAAGTACTACCCGTCGTGCTCCCACTACGGCTATACGGCCATCGACCGGCACGGTGCGATCAAGGGAACGGCACTCACCGCCTGGCGCATCCTGCGGTGCAATCCGTGGTCGCTCGGCGGTGTGGACCATGTCCCGCCGCGCAAGCGGCCGCGGTGGCACGAGATGTTGCGTGGCGCCTGGCGTGCACGCAAGGGCGGGACCTCCGCCGCCGAACCGGCCACCGAGGGGCATGTCTCCTCGGGCCCGGCCGCAGAGACCCCGTCCCATGCCCAAGGAGCATGATTAGTGGACACGATTGCCAGCCTCTTCAGCTTCATCACGACACCTGTCTCCTGGGTCATCGTCCAGTTCCACACGGTGTACGGCGCCCTCTTCGGCGCTGACACCGGGTGGGCCTGGGGCCTGTCGATCGTGTCCTTGGTGATCCTGATCCGTATCTGCCTGATCCCGCTCTTCGTGAAGCAGATCAAGGCGACCCGGGCGATGCAGACGCTGCAGCCCGAGATGAAGAAGATCCAGGAGCGCTACAAGAACGACAAACAGCGTCAGTCCGAAGAGATGATGAAGCTGTACAAGGAGACGGGCACCAACCCGCTCTCCTCGTGCCTTCCCATCCTGGCGCAGTCACCGTTCTTCTTCGCCCTGTACCACGTGCTCAACAGCATCGCGAACAACGACACCATCGGTGTCATCAACGCGAGCCTGCTGGAGAGCGCGCAGAAGGCGCACATCTTCGGTGCCCCGCTGGCCGCGACCTTCACGGACTCCGCCGCCGAGGCCCAGGCGCTCGACGCTTCGATCACCACGGTCCGGATCGTCACGGCCATCATGATCGTCCTGATGTCTGCGTCGCAGTTCTACACGCAGCGCCAGTTGATGACGAAGAACGTCGACACCACGGTGAAGACGCCGTTCATGCAGCAGCAGAAGATGCTGATGTACATCTTCCCGATCATGTTCGCGGTCTTCGGCATCAACTTCCCGGTCGGTGTCCTCGTCTACTGGCTGACCACCAACGTGTGGACCATGGGCCAGCAGATGTACGTCATCCACAACAACCCGACCCCGGGTTCCAAGGCCCAGGCCGCTTACCTGGAGCGTCTCTTCAAGCACGTCACGCACCACGGCAAGACCCGCGGCCGCGGTGAGCGTGCCATCGTCAAGGCGATCGTCGCCAAGGGCCGTGACCGCAACGAGTACGAGCGCAAGTTCATCACCGGTCTGAGCAAGGAGGGCCTCGCGGCCCAGGCCGACGGCACCGTCGTCAAGAGCGAGGCCTCGGCCGTCGCCACGGCCGAGGACGGTACGCCGACGACCCCCAGGCGCCAGCAGCCCAAGCGTCAGACCAAGGCCCAGCGTCAGTCCGGCGCAGCGAAATCCGCCGACGACGCCGAGCCGAAGGACGAGCCCACGTCCCTGACCAAGTCCGACGGGCCGGAGGACGCCAAGCCGGCGGCCCCGGCCAAGAAGACCGCGCCCAAGCCCGGCACCGGTGGTCGCAGCAAGGCTCAGTCCGGTCAGCGCAAGGGTCAGCAGCGCCCCAAGTCCCCGTCCAAGAAGTAAGAAGGAGCCCATCCCGTGACGGAAGGCACCACCTCCGCCGCCTCCGAGGGTGGCGACACCCTGACCCGCCTGGAGCAGGAGGGTGAGATCGCGGCGGACTACCTGGAAGGTCTGCTGGACATCGCCGATCTCGACGGCGACATCGACATGGACGTCGAGGCCGACCGTGCCTCTGTCTCGATCATCAGCGACTCCGGTAGCCGCGATCTGAACAAGCTCGTCGGCCGCGAGGGCGAGGTGCTCGAGGCGCTCCAGGAGCTCACCCGCCTGGCCGTGCACCGCGAGACCGGCGACCGCAGCCGACTGATGCTGGACATCGCCGGCTACCGGGCCAATAAGCGCACCGAACTCTCCGAGCTGGGTGCCAAGGCGGCGGCCGAGGCCAAGAGCACGGGCGAGCCCGTGAAGCTGCAGCCGATGACGCCCTTCGAGCGCAAGGTCGTGCACGACGCGGTCAAGTCCGCCGGTCTGCGCAGCGAGTCCGAGGGCGAGGAGCCGCAGCGCTTCGTCGTCGTCCTGCCTGCCTGATCCGGTACGAACGCTTCTCCGGCCCCGTCTGCCTGCAGGCGGGGCCGGACTTTGTCAGCCTGTTGTTCTGGTGTCAGCGCCCAGTGCGCTCTTGCGGTACGGAAGGACGGTCCCCGTGACGGAGGCAGCGGAGCTCCCCCCTGCGCCCGAGCAGGCGCGCGACGTATTCGGTGATCGCTACGCGGACGCGGTCCGATACGCCGAGCTCCTGGCTGAGGCGGGAGTACAGCGCGGGCTCATCGGCCCGCGGGAGGTACCCCGCCTGTGGGAGAGGCATCTGCTGAACTGCGCGGTGCTCTCCGAGGTCGTGCCCGAGGGGGTGACAGTGTGCGATGTCGGCTCCGGTGCCGGACTGCCCGGTATCCCGCTGGCCCTGGTCCGGAACGATCTGAAGATCACGCTGCTGGAGCCCCTGCTGCGGCGCACGAACTTCCTGACAGAGGTGGTCGAACTCCTGGGTCTCGACCATGTGACGGTCGTCCGTGGCCGAGCTGAAGAAGTCCTCGGGACGCTGCAGCCGGTCCATGTGGTGACGGCGCGAGCGGTGGCCCCACTGGATCGACTGGCCGGCTGGGGCATTCCGCTGCTGCGCCCGTACGGAGAGATGCTGGCACTGAAGGGCGACACGGCGGAGGAGGAGTTGAAGAGCGCAGCCACAGCCCTGAGCAAGCTCGGCGCCGTGGCGACCTCCATCCACCATGTGGGCGAGGGCGTCGTCGATCCGCTGTCCACAGTTGTCCGTGTGGAGGTCGGGGAGAGCCCGGGTGGCGTGCGCTTCGCGGCGAAACGGGCGAAGGCGGCTCGGACAGGGCGGGCACGGCGTCGCCGCTAGGCATTGATCTGGACCTCCGCTGATCCGTCCTGACGACGAGTCGTACTCCACACAAGCTTCCCAACCTACGCATCTCGGAGTGTCGCGCGAGCGCGGCCTGTGCCGCTGGGCATCGTGTTTCACGTGAAACGTCGCTCACTGCTGCACGGCATCATCAGTCGTGGCCGCGCCGCGGCCGAACCGCGCGACCGGAAGCCTCTCGGGTCACTCGGAGAGGTAACGGAGTTTTCCACAGAGGTGGAATTCTCCACAGAACACCAGGCCTCACTGGTTCACGACCCCGAAGGCATGGGAGGCTCTGTTCATTGCGAGCCTGAAGTCGAGGAGAGTGAATCCTTGCGGTCCGACGCCAACATCGCGGGACCGATGACCGATCCGGTCCCCGGTCCCCGTACCGAGTCGATGGGGGAGGATGTTTCACGTGAAACACCGCCCCCGATGGACGACACTCCCATCGGTCGTGCTGCCCAACTGGCGGTAGAGGCACTGGGCCGCGCCGGTGAGGGACTGCCTCGGCCAGAGCAGACCCGAGTCATGGTCGTCGCCAACCAGAAGGGTGGCGTCGGAAAGACCACGACGACGGTCAACCTCGCCGCTTCGCTGGCTCTGCACGGCGCCCGTGTCCTCGTGGTCGACCTCGACCCGCAGGGCAATGCGTCCACCGCGCTGGGGATCGACCATCACGCCGAGGTGCCGTCCATCTACGACGTGCTGATCGACAGCAAGCCGCTGTCGGAGGTCGTCCAGCCCGTTCCCGATGTAGAGGGTCTCTTCTGCGCCCCCGCCACGATCGATCTCGCCGGTGCGGAGATCGAGCTGGTGTCGCTGGTGGCACGAGAGAGCCGACTGCAGCGAGCCATCCAGGCGTACGAGCAGCCTCTGGACTACATCCTCATCGACTGCCCGCCTTCGCTCGGTCTGCTGACCGTGAACGCGTTGGTCGCCGGCCAGGAAGTCCTCATCCCGATCCAGTGCGAGTACTACGCGCTGGAGGGCCTCGGCCAGCTGCTCCGCAATGTCGACCTGGTACGGGGGCACCTCAACCCCGTCCTCCATGTGTCGACCATCCTGCTCACCATGTATGACGGCCGGACGCGCCTGGCGTCTCAGGTCGCCGACGAGGTGCGCACCCACTTCGGCGAGGAGGTGCTGCGGACGAGCATTCCCCGCTCCGTCCGTATCTCCGAGGCACCGAGCTATGGGCAGACGGTGCTGACTTACGATCCAGGATCGAGCGGTGCCCTCTCCTACCTTGAGGCGGCACGAGAAATCGCACTGAAGGGCGTGGGTGTCGGGTACGACCCGGCGCACGCCCACATCGGTGCTCAGAACAATCCGAGCATGGTGGAGGGGATCCAGTGAGCGATCGACGGAGGGGGTTGGGCCGTGGTCTCGCCGCACTGATCCCAGCGGCCGCGACGGGCGAGAAGGAGGCTCCGGCAGCCGGTGCACCCGCCGCTACCCCACCAGCGGCATCTGTCTTCACTCCCGAACGTGGGATGACGGCTTCGAAGCTGGCCACGCTTCCACCTGTTTCACGTGAAACAGAGGAGCAGCCGCCGAATGCCGCAGCAGAACTGCCTGCGGCGCCTGTCGGCGCCTACTTCGCCGAGCTGCCTCTCGACTCCATCACTCCGAACCCGCGCCAGCCCCGAGAGGTCTTCGACGAGGACCTTCTCCAGGAACTCGTCACCTCCATCAAGGAGGTCGGCCTTCTCCAGCCCATCGTCGTACGGCAGGTGGGCCCGGCCCGCTACGAGCTGATCATGGGTGAGCGGCGCTGGCGAGCCTGCCATGAGGCCGAGCTCGACGCGATCCCGGCGATCGTACGGGCGACGGACGACGAGAAGCTTCTGCTCGACGCGCTCCTCGAGAACCTGCACCGCGCCCAGCTGAACCCGCTGGAAGAAGCCTTCGCGTACGACCAGTTGCTCAAGGACTTCAACTGCACGCATGACCAACTGGCGGACCGCATCGGTCGCTCGCGCCCGCAGGTCTCCAACACCCTGCGTCTGCTGAAGCTGTCGGCGGCGGTCCAGCGCCGGGTGGCAGCCGGTGTTCTCTCCGCTGGGCACGCACGAGCGTTGCTCTCCGTCGAGGACTCGGAGGAGCAGGACAAGCTGGCTCACCGGATCGTGGCCGAGGGGCTCTCGGTGCGAGCGGTCGAAGAGATCGTCACCCTCATGGGATCGCATCCGAAGAGCAGCGCACGGTCCAAGGGCCCGCGGGCCGGCTCGGTGCCCTCCCCGGCGCTCGGCGAGCTCGCGACCCGACTCTCGGACCGCTTCGAAACGCGAGTGAAGATCGACCTGGGGCAGAAGAAGGGCAAGATCACCGTGGAGTTCGCCTCCACGGAGGACCTGGAGCGGATCCTGAGCACCCTCGCCCCCGGCGAGAAGCTCGCTCTCCAGAGGAGTCTCTTGGACGACGCCTCGGAGGAGCCAGAGGTCTGACCTTCCGATTCGCAGGGCGTCTTTCGGCCCGTCGACCGCTTGAGCGGGCTGTGTCCGATGTATACCGGACACAGCCCGCTCTTTGCTTTGAGGCGGTATCGAGGTAATCGCATCGTGGATACGATGCGTTCGGGTATGGCGCATCGACCTGGCGGATCTTTGTGGAGAGGCGGGCCATGCGAACCGTGAGCCGTTCCGGACTGGTGACCGCAGGCCTGGGACTGGGGGCCGTCGGTGGATTCGTCGGCAGTCTGCTCAGGGAGCGGAGCGCTCTGACAGCCGCTCGCGACGCTGCGAGCGAAGGAAGCGAGGAACGACCTTCATGGGGCGTCGGCTCGTACCGCTCACGCTGGACAACCTTCAGGACCTTCCCAAGCGCTGTCGCTCGTGTGTCTTCTGGGAGTTGGACCCAGTCAGCGGCGAAGCCGCGGTAAAAGCCGGCACTCCCGCCCTGGAGAAGGAAGCGTGGATCTCAGCTGTCCTGCTGGACTGGGGGTCTTGTGGTCGGGTCGTCTACGTGGACGAGGTACCGGTGGGCTTCGTGCTGTATGCGCCTCCGGCTTATGTGCCCCGGTCCACGGCGTTTCCCACGAGTCCGGTCTCCCCGGACGCCGTCCAGCTGATGACCGCTTTCATCATGCAGGGTTACCAGGGCCAAGGGTTGGGCCGTGTGATGGTCCAGACGGTAGCCAAGGATCTCCTGAGACGGGGCTTCAAGGCGATCGAGGCTTTCGGAGACGCCCGCTGGCAGGAACCGGCGTGTCTGCTTCCCGCCGACCATCTGACGGCCGTGGGCTTCAAGACGGTGCGGCCCCACCCCGCTCATCCCCGGCTGCGGCTGGAGCTGCGGACGACGCTCTCCTGGAAGGAGGACGTCGAGCTGGCGCTGGACCGGCTCTTGGGAGCCGTGCAGAAGGAGCCGGCGCTGCGACCGCTCTGAAGCACCGGCACCGCGGCCGCTCTCAACACGAAGGGGCCGACCCTCTCGGGTCGGCCCCTTCGTGTTTCACGTGAAACATCACTCGGCGATGAAGTCTCCGAGGTCCCGCACGATCGCAGCCTTCGGCTTGGCACCGACGATGGTCTTGGCGACCTCGCCACCCTGGTAGACGTTCAGCGTCGGGATGGACATGACGCCGTACTTGGCAGCCGTGGCCGGGTTCTCGTCGATGTTGAGCTTGACGATCTCGATCTTGTCGCCGTACTCCTGGGCGATCGCCTCGAGGGAGGGCGCGATCTGGCGGCACGGGCCGCACCAGGCGGCCCAGAAGTCCACCAGGACGGGCTTGTCGTTCTTGAGGACGTCCTGCTCGAAGGAGTCGTCGGTCACGTTCTTCAGAGTGCCGGCCACTGAGGGCTCCTAACTGGTTGGTGCGGTGGGGCGGACGGGGGTCAGACGGCGGTCTTCTCGGGCTCGGCGGCCTGGTCGCCGTCGGCGAGGGCGGCGAGGAAGCGCTCGGCGTCGAGGGCGGCGGAGCAGCCGGTGCCGGCGGCGGTGATCGCCTGGCGGTACGTGTGGTCGACGACGTCGCCGGCGCCGAAGACACCGGCCAGGTTCGTCCTGGTGGACGGGGAGGCCACCTTCAGATAGCCCTCGTCGTCCAGGTCGAGCTGGCCCTTGAAGAGTTCCGTGCGCGGGTCGTGTCCGATCGCGATGAACAGACCCGTCACCGGCAGCTCGGACGTCTCGCCCGTCTTGAGGTTGCGCAGCTTCAGACCGGCGAGTTTCTGGTCGCCCTGGATCTCGGCGACCTCGCTGTCCCAGACGAACGAGATCTTCGGGTCGGCGAACGCACGCTCCTGCATCGCCTTCGAGGCGCGCAGGGTGTCCCGGCGGTGGACGATGGTCACGGACTTGGCGAACCTCGAAAGGAAGGTGGCCTCCTCCATGGCGGTGTCGCCGCCGCCGATCACAGCGATGTCCTGGTCCTTGAAGAAGAACCCGTCACAGGTGGCGCACCAGGAGACGCCGCGTCCGGAGAGAGCGTCCTCGTTGGGCAGCCCGAGCTTGCGGTGCTGGGAGCCCGTGGTGACGATGACGGCCCTGGCGCGGTGCACCGTGCCCGCAGTGTCCGTGACGGTCTTGATCTCTCCGCTCAGGTCGACATCGACGATGTCGTCCGGGACGAGCTCGGCACCGAAGCGCTCGGCCTGGGCACGCATGTTGTCCATGAGGTCGGGGCCCATGATGCCGTCCCGGAAGCCGGGGAAGTTTTCCACGTCGGTGGTGTTCATCAGCGCGCCGCCTGCGGTGACGGCGCCCTCGAACACCAGCGGCTTCAGCGACGCGCGCGCGGTGTAGAGCGCCGCCGTGTAGCCGGCGGGCCCGGAGCCGATGATGATCACGTTACGGACGTCGCTCACGGCTTGATTCCTCGTCTCTGGAGACTGCTGCGTACTGCCGGTGGGAGCTGCTCTCGAAACTCTCACCCCACCCAACGGATCCTAAGGGGCGCGCATTCCCGGTGTGTCCGGGCACACGGAAGCGCGACCCCGCTACGGGATTGCCGAAGGCGGCACAGCGCGGGAGACAGTCCTCAGGGACGGGCGTAAGTGTGTTGCAGGAGAACGTTGCCGACAGGCTCCGAAGCTTCCTTCAAGCATGATGCGTCGACCACGTAGGCGGTGACGCGTGAGTCGTCGGAGCGGTCGGGCAGCAGCACGAGGTACGCGTCAGCTCCCCGGTAGGTACCCGGCTCGGAAGCGATCGCACCGGTGGTGTCTCCGATGCCCTTCGCGATGCAGTCGGGCACGTCGGCGGTGAGGAACGTCTTCGTGCCCTTGTCCGGGGACGCCGCAGTCCCGAAGGGGTCCTGCTTGGGTGGGCTTCCGCTCTCGGTCTTGCCCAAGAGGTCTTCGACTCGCTTCTCCAGCTTGACGCCGGAGAAGGTGTCGGAAGCAGAGGCCGGGGGGCTGTCGTCCTCACCGATCGACTGGACGAGAACGGCACCGAAGCCCAGGGCCGCGATCGCGAAGACGGCACCGATAGCCGTCCTACGACGGTTGCGCCGCTTCTGCCCCGTCCGGCCAGGGCCGGTGGACGCGCGTGGATGACCGGCAGGACGATCCACGGCAGGCGATGTTTCACGTGAAACATGCGCGCCGTTCTCGCTCGCAGTGGTCCGTGAGACATCGGCGAGCTTTTCGGTCGTCCCGTTCTCGGGCCCCGTGGCGTTCAGCAGGGCCTCGGCGGCCAGAGCAGCGTCGATCCTGCCCGCGACGTCGTCGGGCATGCGGGGAGGGCCGGGCAAGGTGCCGAGGAGACCGCGGATCTCCTCCAGCGACGCGTAGACGTCGGAGCAGAGGGGACACTCGTCCAGGTGCTGACGTACATCCGCAGTGCGGGCAGGAGGAAGGAGCCCCTCGCTGAGGTCGGAGATCTCCGTGACCTCCGGGTGCCCGGCCGTATCGGTCGTGGATGTCACGCTCGCCCACCTCCGCCCTTCACAGCAGCTGAATCGCTTGGTCCTGCATCATGTGCTCCCGCTGCGGGTGGGACGGATGTCCCCTGCGCCCGGTTCCTTCCACGCCCCGACTTTCTGCCGCCCTCCCCGTCGCCATCCGCTCGGAGATGGGTCAGGAGCGGCAGAAGTCTGGCTCTGCCACGGGCGCAGCGGCTCTTCACCGTGCCGGTCGGCACATCGAGGATGCGAGCGGCCTCCGCCACTGGGTAGCCCTGCATGTCCACCAGGACGAGAGCCGCCCGCTGATCTTTCGGCAGAGTGCCCAGAGCTTCCAGCAGCTGGCGATGCAGATCATTGCGTTCGGCCGGAGCGGACGCCGATTCGTACGGCTCCAGGAGCTGCTCCAGGCGCTCGGTGTCGTCGACCGGCGAGGTCTTGCGGGACGCGGCCTTGCGGGCGCGGTCCAGGCAGGCGTTCACCGTGATGCGGTGCAACCAGGTCGTGACGGCCGACTGGCCACGAAAGGTGTGGGCGGCCCGGTAGGCGGACACCAGGGCGTCCTGGACGGCGTCGGCAGCCTCCTCGCGGTCTCCCAGGGTCCGCAGCGCCACCGCCCAGAGCCGGTCCCGATGCCGTCGTACGAGTTCGCTGAAGGCGTCGGAGTCACCCTCCACGTGCCGGGCCAGGAGATCCTGATCGCTCGTCCCGCTGTGATCAGCGCTGTGCGCCATCGGACCCCCTCCCGTCGGTGAACTCTCAGCCCATGAACTTCACGTCGGTGATCGCCTGCTTGTAGCCAGGGTCGCTGTACTGATCGCCGTTCGCCTTGGGTACATCCGTGAGCCAGACGAGAACGTACCGGGTCTTCACCGACTTCTTGGCGGAGATCTTGAGTTCCGTGCCGGTCGTCTGGTTGGTGGCGATCTTCGTCATGGAGCTGAGCGGAGCGGACGACGACGGGGAGTCGGCCGCGTAGAGCGTGGCCGTTGTGTGGTCGCCGGAGTAGTACAGCCCTATCGAGGCTGCCGAGACCTCTTGGGCCGAGCCGAGGTCGTACACGATGCCGACGCCCTGCTTGTACGGAGCCAGCGTGGGCCCGTCCCTGAAGGAGTAGGTCCGCCAATACGTCGACCCGCTGCTGTCGTACGTCAGGCCCACATCGCCCGGGTGCTGGGCTTTCCCGTCCGGGTAGTACTCCGCGGCGCCCTTGATGCTGAGCGTCGTGACGGGCTTGGCCTTGTCGGTGCCCTTGTCGTTGCCGTCGGTCGTCTGGCTTGTGTCCGGCTCGCTGGACTGGCCACCCTGGCCCATCAGCGCGTCGGCCAATTGCCAGCTGCCGAGGCCGAGGGCGGCGATCAGCAGGGCCGAGACGGCCCATTTGAGGGCCTTGCCGGTCCGGCTCTGCAGCGGGGGAGGCGGAGTCTGCAGGGGCTGTGTGATACCGGCGTGGGGGGACGGGCGGCCGTACGTGCCCTGCTGATACGTCGTGTGCTGGTACTCGGGTGGCGCGGTGAACGCGGGCTCCGGCGGACGGATGCGGGGCATCTCCCCGATCGCCTTCACCAGTTCCTCCGGCGTCGTGCACGGAGACTCGTGTCGGGACGCGGTGGCACCGTCGTTGACCAGCGCCCGCATGGACAGTTCCGACAGCCCTCGGTGGACGCCCGCACGGACCTGGTCGGGCGCGATGAGACCGACGCCCTTGGGGAGTCCGGAGAGGCCGTGCGCGTCGTTCTCGTACGGCCAGCGCTGGGTGAGCGCCGAATACAGCAGTGCCCCGATCGCCTCGGTGTCCGTGCGCTGCGGGGTGTCCGAGCTGATGCCGCGCAGCGCGGCGTTCACCGCGAGGCCGCGAATGCGCCACTGGCCGGCGGCGGAGCGCAGCACCGCACTGGGGTTGAGCCGCAGATGCGACAGGCCCTCACGGTGCGCGGCGGCCATGGCATGGGAGATCTGCGTGACCATCTGGTACGCGTCATGCGGTTCCAGCGGACCGGAAGCCAGCAGAGCCGTCAGTTCCGTGGCGTCGGGCAGCCATTCGTGCACCACGTACACGAGGTCGTTCTCCTCGACCGCGTCCAGCACCTGGACGAAACGGGGATCACCCAGCAACGCCGAGGAGCGGGCCGCCGCCAGCACGGAACGAGCGCGCGCGTGGTCGGCGGGCAGCACATGCACCCCGACCGCGCGACGCAGTTTCTCGTCCACGGCACGCCAACTGCTGAAACCGTCCAGACGGGTGACGCACTCTTCGAGGCGGTAGCGCCTGGCGAGCTTGTGGCCGCTGTGCAGTTCGGGCGGTGTCGTCTTCGAAGGGCCCTCGGTACCGCCGCTCCCCTGTGCCTCTTCGCTCGCCGAGCTTTCCGTGTCCCGCTCCCGGTTCTGGGCCTCCCCGTCGGCCGTGGACTGGTCCGCTTGTGCGGTCAGCGGCTTGTCGCCGCTGTTGTCTGCCACGTCGACGGCAGCCGTGCTCCGTTCCGCCACCGTCGTCCCTGCCTCCCCATCCGTTGAGCGTTCCAAGACGCCAAAGCCAATTGTGCCCACAGTCCGCCGCTATGAGCGACACGCGTCGGCGGACGATGGTTGTGCGCGTACCCCAGCCTCAGCGCCCCAGCCGTCCGCGGACCATACCGACCATCGAGTTGAGCTCTTCGATGCGCATGCGTCGCGCGGCGACGTAGAAGACACCGAGCAGAACGATTCCTCCCCCGACGAGTGCGAGCATCGAGCCGCCGACGCCCTGGCCCAGGGACCGGCTGATGCCGTAGCAGGCCGCGCCACTGAGCAGCGCCGCGGGCAGCGAGGCGATGGACAGTCGCGCGTACGTGCGCATGACCCGGGAGCCGTCAAGGTCCCCGCCCAGCCGCTTCTTGAGGCGACGCCAGGCCACGCCGACGCCGATCATGTAGGCCAGACCGTATGAGGCCGCCATGCCGACCACGGCCCAGCGGGCCGGGATCACGAAGAAGCAGACCGCCGAGGCGCTCGCGTTGACGGCCGCCACGATGACCGTGTTGTAGAAGGGCGTCCGCGTGTCCTCGTACGCGTAGAAGGCGCGGAGGACGACGTACTGCACGGAGTACGGGATCAGGCCGAGCCCGAAGGCCATCAGCATGAAGCCCATGTTCGTCGCCGCGCTGGTGCCGGACGAACCGAAGATCAGCGTGCACATCGGGATGCCCAGCGAGACGAAGCCGAAGGCGATCGGCACGATGGCGACCGCCGTGGTGCGCAGGCCCTGTGAGATGTCGTCACGCACGGCTCCGGCGTCGTCCTCGGCTGCCGAGCGTGAGATGCGAGGCAGCAGGGCGGCCATGAGCGAGACGGTGATGATGGCCTGCGGCAGGCCCCAGATGAGCTGGGCGTTGGCGTACGAGGCGAAACCGGTGCCCTTGGCAGCCGAGTCGATGGCCGCTGAGGTCGCCAACTGAGTGACCACGAGCGCGCCCGCCTGGTTGGCGAGGACGAACAGGATCGTCCACTTGGCGAGCATCGCGGCCTTGCCGAGGCCGTGGCCCTTCCAGTCGAAGCGAAGCCGCAGCCGGAACCCGGTCTCCCGCAGGTACGGGATCATCGCGAGAGCCTGGACCACGAGGCCGAGGAGAATACCGACGCCGAGGAGCCGCACACCCTCCGGCGGGATGTTGTTCACGTCCATGTGGGAGTCGGCGGCGCTGCCGTAGACCCAGAGGAACGCGCCGAGGGTGACGATGATGACGACGTTGTTGAGGACCGGGGTCCACATCATCGCGCCGAACCGGCCGCGGGCGTTGAGGATCTGCCCCATCACCACATGGATGCCCATGAAGAAGATGGTGGGCAGGAAGTAACGGGTGAAGGTGACCGCGGTCTCGTTGGCCGCGGCGTTGTCCGCTACGCCCACCGACAGCGCCCGGACCAGAAGGGGAGCGGCGAACATCGCCAGTGCGGTAAGGAGACCGAGGACGACCATGACCAGGGTCAGCAGACGGTTGGCGTAGGCCTCTCCGCCATCGTCGTCGTCCTTCATGGCCCGCACGAGCTGCGGCACGAAGACCGAGTTGAGGCCGCCGCCGACGGTCAGGATGTAGATCATCGTCGGGAGTTGGTAGGCCACCTGGAACGCGTCGCCCAGCAGCGCGAGGCCGAGCGCCGAAACGATCATCGCCGAGCGGATGAAGCCCGTGAGCCGCGAGACCATGGTGCCGGCCGCCATGACGGCGCTCGACTTCAGCAGGCCCGAGGCCCGCCCGCCCTTCTTCGCGGCCGGCGCGGGCGTGGGAACGGGGGCGGGCTCCTCGCGGACCGCATGGTCGGGGCCCGGGCCCGGGGGTGGGGTCGGACCGGGAACGGACGGGTGCCCCACAGGGGAGCCGCCCTGCTGCTGGTCGCGGAAGAGATGGGCGAAGGCGTCCGGCTCGTGGCGCTCCTCACCGGCCTGTGTCACCAGGTCGTCCACGCCGACGAACTGGGTGGTACGGGCGTCGTCGCCGTACGGCAGATGCCGGGTCGGCCCCTCGGGCTCGGGCGCCGGAGTCTGGGCCCATACACGAGGGTCGGGCGCGTACTGCGGCGCCGACGGCTGCGCGTAGAGCGGCTGCTGCGGCTGATAGGTGCCCGGAGCCGGTGGCGGGTGGGCGGCTCGGTCGTAGAGTGCCTCGGCCACCGGGTCCTGGGCGGCGAGATCCCGGGCCCGGAAGGGGTCCTGGTCGTAGGCGTCCTGGAGGTACATGTCCGCGGGAGGCTGCGGCGGCACCTGGCCCGGCCCGGGCAGCGGGCCGTCGGGATACCCCGAGTCGGCCGCGCCCTGGCCGCGGTCACCGTCGTACGGCGCGTTCATGGTTACCCCACCTCATCGTCCCCGGGCCAACCGGCCACGACAATCGCTCAACGGTCCACTCTCTCACCCGTGCCGGAGGGGTCGGTGCTTTCCGGAGTGGTGTCCGGTGCCGGGTCACTCTGGTGCTCCGGCTCGTCCGTCCCGGATTTCACCGGGGGCTCCTCCTCGGCAGTGTGTACGACTGAGGCCGCCTCGGTGTTCGCGTCGTCGTGCTTCTGAGCCTTCTCCGACGCCTCGTCGTCCGTCGCGGTTCCCTCAGCCTCCAGCCGGCCGGCGGCCCGCTTGCGCTGGGTGTACATCCGGAAACCGGCGAGGACGAGGAGCAGGACGCCACCGGCGATGACCAGCATCACCGTGGGGGTGATCTCGGTGACGTTCACCGTGAACGTGACCTCGTCACCATACTTCTCGCCGTCCATGGTGTAGAGCTGGGCGACGACGGTGACCGGCCCGTTGGCCTCGGCGTTGGTGGTGAACTTCACCGACTCGCTGTGCCCCCCGGAGATGTCGACGGACTGCTCGGCGGAGGCCTTGTCGCCGATCTTCAGGCGCTTCGGCGCATTGGACGTGAGGCGCAGCGTCAGATTGTCGACGCCCTGCACGAGGTTGTTCTGCACGGTCACGGGGATCGTCGCGCTGCGGCCCGAGAGCTTCGTCTCGGACTTCTCGATCAACCGCACCTGCTCGGTGAGTGAGTTGAGGTGCGTCTGGACGCTGTTGCGGTAGACCGCCGCGTCCATCGAACGGCCCCGCCAGGAGGTGGACATCTCCCGGTCCATGGTCCTGCCGAACGGTGTGACCACGCGGGACTGGTCGGAGAGGATCACTTTGAAGCGGTCGAGGTCGGTCTGGGTGGTCTGGATCTCCTCGAAAGCGGACTTCGACAGCGCCTGCTTTCGCAGCGACGGGGGGTAGGCCGAAGCCGACGGGATCCTGGTGCTGGCGCTCGGATCGGGCTTCGCGGCGGCGGCAGCCGAGAGTTCCTGAGGCTGTGACCAGTTTCCGCCCTGGAGCGCCGTGAGAGCCTGCGCCATCGTCTGTGCCTGGCTCGCCGACGGCATGCGCTGCGGAGCGATCACGAGGCTGCGCTGCTTGCTGTTCTGGAGGTCCGTGGTCAGGCTCTGGGCGAGGAACCGCTGCACCGCCAGAGTGGAGCTCTCGGCCTTCGTCATGTCGCCCTGGAAGGCCGTCGACAGCCGTGCGTCCGCCACCACGGCCGTGGTGCCGCCGCCGATGGGCCGGGCCGCGTTGGGCGTGTAGGACAGGCTGCTGCTCTCCTGCAGGCTGTCGCTGCGGGCGATCACCTTGTCGGCGCCCGCCGAGATGGCGACCTTGACGATCGACGGGTCGACGGCACCGTTCACGGGCCAGGCGAAGTCCGTCTCCGGCTTCACCCGGAGGATGTTCTGGACCGTGTCGGAAGCCACGTCGGTGGCGTCCTTCAACCGGCTGAGGGAGCCGGTGATCGTCTTGCCGTTGTGGGCCAGCGCCGCGAGGTCGGGGTCCGCGAAGGGAAGGGCGATCACCTCCTCGCCCTGTACGGCTGTCTCCAGCTCCGCCAGCCACTCCTTGGCGACGGCCTGATTCTTGCCGGCGACAGGGGTGCCCCCGCTACGGACCTGGTAGCCGCCCGTCATCGCGACGACCGATGCCAGCAGGTCCGGATCGATCACCCAGGTGACGTCCAGGTCCTTGCCCAGTGTCAGCATCTGCTCCAGGCGTCCGCCCGCGGAGATCTCCTTGGCGAGGTCGTCGTTGAGGAACACGGGCGTCTGCTGCTCGCCGGGCCCGGTTTCGGCCGTCAGATGGCTGTCGGAGATCAGCGGCCAGAGGTAGGTCGTCTTCGTCTTGGCGCCCGCCTCGTCGGGTTGCCACGGCAGGAACGTGCGCTGGATGCCGAGAACCTGGTCGTACGGTGCGGCGGCGGTCCTGCCCGAGAGCGAGACCCCCAGCTGATAGACACCGTCCGAGCTGAGGTCCAGTTCCTTGACGGGCACCGAGATGGTGAAGGGCTGAGCCACGCCGGAGGCGAGTGTGTCGAACTTCTCCACGTACTTGCCGCCGACCTCCGGCCCGTCGGAGTACTGGTCGAAGCCGGTGCGTTTGGCCGCTTCGTCGATGGACGAGCGACCCCTCACGGCAGCCGGGGCCACCCGCAGGCCCACATGGGCGCCCGTGACGGTCTGCTTGCCCTTGTTCGTGACCGTGCCCGAGACGGTGACGGTGTCGCCTTCGGTGGGCACGCTGGGGCTGAACGAGTCGAGGGAGACCTCGACGGTCCTCGATCCCGTGGCCTCGGCGAGGGATGCCTTCGGAGACGCCTGCGCGGATGGTGCCGCCGGTACCTGGAACAGGCCGGCCAGCAGGGGTGCCCCAGCGAAGAGGGCCCCGGCGCGCAGCAGCCATCGGCGGGCAGGTGAGGGACTCATCCCCTGGAAGTCTGCCGCCTCGGCCACGCGCTCGCCCGTCCCTCGTCGTCGTCAGTGGTCGTCGGAATGTGCGTCCACGCATGGTAACGATGTGCGCTGAGGGGAAGTGCCGCGGTCCGCTCCACAAGATCGGGGGACGAGGCCGGGCTGTCCCCGTATGTGCACGTATCAAAGGAGTGGGTGAGGGGGCCACCTGCGCGAAGTCCTTGTGCACGTTCAATGGAGGCGACCGCGGCCACCGGCGCCCCGTACCCTTTTCAGTTGTGCCGAACGCCAACGAAGACATCAGTGCCCTGAGTCAGGTGCAGCGCCGCGCGGTGAGTGAACTGCTGCGGGTGTCCCCTGTCGCCGACGACCTCGCCCTCCGTTTCCAGGAGGCGGGGTTCTCGCTCGCCCTGGTCGGTGGCTCGGTCAGGGACGCGCTGCTCGGTCGGCTCGGCAACGACCTGGACTTCACGACGGATGCTCGCCCCGAGGACGTGCTGAGGATCGTGCGGCCCTGGGCGGACGCCGTCTGGGAGGTCGGGATCGCGTTCGGCACGGTGGGTGCTCAGAAGGACGGCTACCAGATCGAGGTCACGACCTACCGCTCCGAGGCGTACGACCGGACCTCGCGCAAGCCCGAGGTCTCGTACGGCGACTCGATCGAGGACGATCTCGTACGCCGTGACTTCACCGTGAACGCGATGGCTGTGGCTCTGCCCGAGAAGGAGTTCATCGACCCGCACGGCGGGCTGGAGGACCTTTCGGCGCGCGTTCTGCGTACCCCCGGTACACCTGAGGCGTCGTTCTCCGACGACCCGCTGCGCATGATGAGGGCCGCGCGTTTCGCCGCCCAGCTGGGCTTCGAGGTGGCTCCCGAGGTCGTCTCGGCGATGAGTGACATGGCCGGTCGCCTTGAGATCGTCTCGGCGGAGAGGGTGCGGGACGAGCTGAACAAGCTGATCCTGTCCGCTCACCCCCGTGAGGGCCTGACCCTGCTGGTCGACACCGGTCTCGCCGAGCACGTCCTGCCGGAGCTGCCGGCGCTGCGACTGGAGCGTGACGAGCATCATCGGCACAAGGATGTCTACGACCACACACTGATCGTCCTGGAGCAGGCGATCGCACTCGAGGAGAGCGGACCGGATCTCACGCTGCGGCTCGCCGCACTGCTGCACGACATCGGTAAACCCCGCACGCGTCGCTTCGAGAAGGACGGCCGGGTCTCCTTCCACCACCACGAGGTGGTGGGCGCCAAGATGACCAAGAAGCGCATGACGGCCCTCAAGTACTCCAACGACCAGATCAAGGACGTCTCACGGTTGGTGGAACTCCACCTGCGCTTCCACGGATACGGCACCGGTGAGTGGACGGACTCCGCTGTCCGCCGCTACGTGCGCGACGCGGGTCCGTTGCTCGACCGCCTCCACAAACTGACCCGCTCCGACTGCACCACACGGAACAAGCGCAAGGCGAACGCTCTCTCCCGGGCCTACGACGGTCTGGAAGAGCGCATCGCACAGCTCCAGGAGCAGGAGGAACTCGACGCCATCCGCCCGGATCTCGACGGTAACCAGATCATGGAGATCCTGGGCGTCGGGCCCGGCCCGGTCATCGGTCAGGCATACAAGTTCCTGCTGGAGCTGCGTCTGGAGAACGGACCGATGGAGCACGACGAGGCGGTGACAGCACTCAAGGAGTGGTGGGCACAGGCGTCGCAGGTTTCCTGATGGCAGGCGGTCCATCGTCTTCGCCAGACGCCAGCGCGGTGCGATGTTTCACGTGAAACAGGGAGCGATGTTTCACGTGAAACATCGTCGTTCCCGCATCAGCGCTTGCTCGCCGCACCGAAGCGGGCCATGACCGCAGCGATCACTCCGTAGATCACCGCCACGGTGACCACCAGAACGGCCGAGCGGCCGTCCGGCGGGAGCATCAGGGCGGCCACGGCAGCGGCGCCGACGAAGGCGATGTTGAACAGGACGTCGTAGAGGGAGAAGATCCGGCCCCGGTATCCGTCGTCGACGGAGGACTGGACGATCGTGTCCGTCGAGATCTTCGCTCCCTGCGTGGCCAGACCCAGGACGAAGGCCGCGATCAGTATGGGCACTTCCGTGAAGGGCAGGCCGAGCGCCGGTTCCAGTACGGCAGCGGCCGCGGCGCAGGTGACGATCCAGAGGCCGGGGCCCAACCGCCCTGCGGCCCAGGGCGTGATCACCGCGGCCGTGAAGAATCCCGCTCCCGAGATGCCCACGGCGAGGCCAAGGAGGGCCAGTCCTTCATCGGATTCGGACGCCCCGGAGCTGTCGGACGACCAGGCATAGCGGCAGAGCATGAGCACCATGACGGTCAGGGCGCCATAGCAGAAGCGCATCAGCGTCATCGAGGCCAGCGCCCAGGCAGCGGCCCGTCGTCCCGGCTCGGCGAGATGTCGTACGCCTGCTGCCAGACCCCGTGCGGTGCCGGCGAGGGCCGCGCCCAATCGCGGCTGTACCAGCTCGGGATCAGGGCCGAGCAGTTCCCGGCCGATGCGCAGGGAGGCCAGAGCCGAACACAGGTAGAGGCCGGCGCCCAGGAGAACAACTGCGGCGTCGGAATCCGATGCCACCAGGCGTACGACGAAGGCGAGTCCGCCGCCGGCCGTCGCGGCCAGCGTTCCGGCCGTCGGTGAGAGCGAGTTGGCGATCACCAGGCGGTCGGCGTCCACCACACGGGGCAGTGCGGCGGACAGGCCCGCCAGGACGAAGCGATTGACCGCCGTGACGCACAGCGCGGAAGCGTAGAAGAGCCAGTCGGGCACATGGCTCAGGATCAGCACGGCTGTCACCGAGGCCAGCAGGGCGCGGAGGATGTTTCCGTACAGCAGCACCTGGCGGCGTCGCCAGCGATCGAGGAGGACCCCGGCGAAGGGGCCGACGAGGGAGTACGGAAGAAGGAGGACCGCCATCGCGGAGGCGATCGCGGCTGCCGATGTCTGCTTCTCGGGAGAGAAGACGACGTACGTGGCCAGCGCGACCTGATAGACGCCGTCGGCTCCCTGGGACAGCAGCCGTACGGCCAGCAGTCGCCGGAAGTCCCGGAAATGGAGCAGGACGCGCAGGTCGCGCACGACGGACATGGGGCACAGCCTCACATACGGGGAGGACCCCCGGGCACCTGGCCCGGGGGTCCTCAACAGCCCACTACGAACGCTTGATCAGCGTTCGACCTCGCCCTTGATGAACTTCTCGACGTTCTCACGGGCCTGGTCGTCGAAGTACTGCACCGGCGGGGACTTCATGAAGTACGACGACGCCGACAGGATCGGGCCGCCGATGCCACGGTCCTTGGCGATCTTCGCGGCGCGGAGTGCGTCGATGATGACACCGGCGGAGTTCGGGGAGTCCCAGACCTCCAGCTTGTACTCCAGGTTCAGCGGGACGTCACCGAAGGCACGGCCCTCGAGACGGACGTACGCCCACTTGCGGTCGTCGAGCCAGGCGACGTAGTCAGACGGACCGATGTGGACGTTCTTCTCGCCGAGCTCCCGGTCGGGGATCTGCGACGTGACGGCCTGGGTCTTGGAGATCTTCTTGGACTCCAGGCGGTCGCGCTCCAGCATGTTCTTGAAGTCCATGTTGCCGCCGACGTTCAGCTGCATCGTGCGGTCCAGGATCACGCCACGGTCCTCGAACAGCTTCGCCATGACGCGGTGCGTGATGGTGGCACCCACCTGCGACTTGATGTCGTCACCGATGATCGGAACGCCCGCCTCGGTGAACTTGTCCGCCCACTCCTTGGTGCCGGCGATGAAGACCGGGAGGGCGTTGACGAAGGCGACCTTGGCGTCGATGGCGCACTGGGCGTAGAACTTCGCCGCGTCCTCGGAACCGACGGGCAGGTAGCAGACGAGGACGTCCACCTGCTTGTCCTTGAGGATCTGGACCACGTCGACCGGGGCCTCGGCGGACTCCTCGATGGTCTCGCGGTAGTACTTGCCGAGGCCGTCCAGCGTGTGGCCGCGCTGCACGGTCACACCGGTCCTCGGCACGTCGCAGATCTTGATCGTGTTGTTCTCGGAGGCGCCGATGGCGTCCGCGAGGTCCAGACCGACCTTCTTGGCGTCGACGTCGAAGGCGGCGACGAACTCCACGTCACTGACGTGATAGTCACCGAACTGCACGTGCATGAGACCCGGGACCCTGGACGCCGGGTCGGCGTCCTTGTAGTACTCGACTCCCTGCACCAGCGACGCGGCGCAGTTGCCCACGCCGACGACGGCTACGCGAACCGAACCCATTCCGGTTGCTCCCTGTGTGTACGAGTGAGGTCCTGGCAGGGACCTCACGTGGCGGTGTCGCCGGGCGCATCCGTCCCGGGGGCGTCCCCGGGACGGGGCAGGGCGCCCGGCGCTCCCTCTGTGGTGTCGCGAGCGGGTTCTCCGTGGGCGGGACCCTTCAGGTCCCGGCCCGCCCGCTCGCTCTCGATGAGCTCGTTCAGCCAGCGCACTTCGCGCTCCACGGACTCCATCCCGTGGCGCTGGAGCTCGAGCGTGTAGTCGTCGAGGCGCTCGCGGGTGCGTGTCAGAGAGACGCGCATCTTCTCCAGCCGTTCCTCCAAACGGCTGCGACGGCCCTCCAGGACGCGCATACGCACATCCCGGGAGGTCTGCCCGAAGAACGCGAAGCGAGCGGCGAAGTGCTCGTCCTCGTAGGCGTCGGGACCCGTCTGTGAGAGCAGCTCCTCGAAATGCTCCTTACCTTCCGCCGTCAACCGGTAGACGATCTTGGCGCGGCGACCTGTGAGCGGGGCGGCGGCAGCATCCTCCGGGGTAACGCCCGACTCCTCGATCAACCAGCCATTGGCGACCAGCGTCTTGAGGCAGGGGTAGAGCGTCCCGTAGCTGAACGCCCGGAACACACCCAACGACGTGTTGAGTCGTTTGCGCAGCTCATAGCCGTGCATCGGGGCCTCGCGGAGCAGACCGAGGACGGCGAACTCGAGTATCCCGGAGCGCCGGCTCATCGTCGCCTCCCGTCTCCCGCTGGCCCTGTCGACACGATTTATGCCGAGCTGATGTATCGACTCGATACATCAAGACGATAGAACGCCCCTACGGATGCGACAAGTGGGGATCCGGTGAACGGGGTCACATCACCGATTAGTAGGAAGCAAGTTGCCTGTTTTGCGGTGAAGTTCGGTGCTCAGTTGGTTTTGGCGGTGCGTAGTCTGTGCGGCATGCACACCACTGGGAATCGAGTGACGTTTGAGCACGTCGTCGTCCTGGGTGCGGTACGGATGAATGCCAACACGACCGCATCCGTACTTCGGGGGGACCGGAAACCAGCCGCCGTTTCCAGGCGCGCACGGGTGCGCCTGCCCGAGGAGTAGTCGTTCGATGAGCGAGCACCGTCGCAAACCGCCGCAGCCGCAGGGAGGCGGACGTGCCGCGGCCCGACGCGGCCAGTCGGCGTCCTCCGGCCGCCGCGCGGCACCGCGGGGCGCCACCGGGTCACTTTCCGAAACCTACAGTGCGGGAGGTGAGGAGTCCTCGTACGAGGGCCGCGCAGCGTCGCGACGTGCGGCGCAGAGAAGCACCGGCGTCGGTCCGGGCGGCGGCCGTCGTAGAGCGGCTGAGCCCGCGGGTCGTGGGCCGGGTCGCGGCCGAGGGCGCGCCGCCCCTCCCGGCAAGCAGCGTTTTATCGACTATCCGCGCGCCGGTAGGTACGGGGCGATGCGGTGGGTGCCCTCGTGGCGCCAGGTGACAGGGCTGTTCATCGGCTTCTTCGGCTGCCTCGTGGCGGCGGCCGGCATCGGGTACGCGGTTGTGGCCGTACCTGACCCGGCTCAGGCCGCGACCGCGCAGAACAACGTCTACTACTGGTCGGACGGCTCGCAGATGGTCGCGACGGGTGGTGAGGTCAACCGCCAGATCATCGCGTACGAGAAGATCCCCAAGGCGATGCGCTACGCCGTCATGTCGGCCGAGAACAAGACCTTCGAGACCGACAGCGGCGTCGACCCGATGGGCATCGCCCGCGCTGTCGTCAACATGGCCAAGGGTGGTCAGACGCAGGGTGGTTCGACGATCACCCAGCAGTACGTGAAGAACGCCATGCTCGACGACCAGTCGCAGACACTGTCCCGGAAGGTGAAGGAACTCTTCATCTCGGTGAAGGTGGGCGCCTCCGTCGACAAGGACGAGATCATGCGCGGCTACCTGAACACGGCCTACTTCGGCCGTGGCGCCTATGGTCTCCAGGCGGCGGCCCGCACCTACTTCGACAAGAGCGCGGAGAAGCTCAACCCCAGCGAGTGCGCCTTCCTCGCCGCGGTGCTCAAGGGCGCGACGTACTACGACCCGGCCGGAGCGACAGCGATCGACCCGGCCGCCACGTCGGAGGCGAACACCAAGCGGGCCACGGAACGGTGGAGCTGGATCCTCAACGAGATGGTCAAGGACAACCATCTGTCCGCGGCCGAGAAGGCCAAGTACCCCAACTTCCCCAAGATTCAGCGTCCCCGCTCCAACGCACAGCTGGGCGGCCAGATCGGTTACCTGGTCGATACGGCCAAGGGCTACATCCTCAACAACACCGACATCACGCAGAAGCAGCTCGAGCAGGGCGGCTACGAGATCCACACGACCTTCGACAGGAAGAAGGTCAAGGAACTCGAGAAGGCCGTGACGAAGGTCCGCAAGGAGAACATCAAGCCGGACCTCCGCCCGAAGACCGACACCCACGTGCAGTTCGGTGGCGCGTCGGTCAACCCGAAGTCGGGCGCCATCGAGGCGATCTACGGTGGTGAGGACGCCACCAAGCACTTCACCAACAACGCCGACGTCACCGGAGCTCAGGTCGGCTCGGTGTTCAAGCCCTATGTCCTGGCGGCTGCAATGACCTGGGGCAAGCGCGACCCTGACCTCGATCCCGACCAGGCACAGGACGAGCGGACCATCGTCTCGCCGAAGAGCCTCTACAGCGGGAAGAACAACCTCAAGATCAGGGACTACAACGGCGACATCTGGACCAACGAAGAGGGCAAGGAGTGGCTGCAGGCCAACGACGGCGACGAGTCGTACGGCAGCCCGCCGAAGTACCAGATCGATCTCCGTGAGGCGATGCGGGTCTCGGCGAACTCCCCCTACGTGCAGCTGGGTATGGACGTCGGTCTGGACCGGGTGAAGGAGGCGGCCATGGAGGCAGGCCTCAAGGAGGGCAGCCTGACCGGCACGGGCTTCCCGTCCTTCTCGATCGGTATCTCCGACCCGAGCGCGATCCGTATGGCGGGTTCGTACGCGACCTTCGCCGCCAGTGGCAAGCAGAACGAACCGTTCTCGGTCAAGACCGTCGAATACGAGGGACTGACCAGGTTCGACCACGACGACATTGCTGAACCGAAGCGGGCCTTCACCTCGGAGGTCGCCGACAACGTGACCGACGTCCTCAAGACCGTCGTCGACGAGGGAACCGGTACGTCGGCCCAGCTGGCCGGCCGTGAGGTGGCGGGTAAGACCGGCACCACCGACGGCAACAAGTCGGCCTGGTTCGTCGGGTACACCCCGCAGTTGTCGACGGCGATCAGCATGTACCGCATGGACGACGACGAGTCGAACAAGAACCGTACGTTCCTGGAGATGTACGGCACGGGTGGCCAGGAGACGATCCATGGTGCCTCGTTCCCGGCCGAGATCTGGCACGACTACATGGAGGACGCACTCAAGGGCCAGCCGGCGGAGGACTTCCCGGAGCCCGAGCCGATCGGTGTGATCGTCAACGAGGAGCCGGATCCGACGCCGACCCCGACGGTCACCGAGTCCGAGGAGGAGTCGCCCGAGCCGAGCCCGTCGCCGACCGAGAGCGAGATCCTGCCTTCGCCGACACCCAGCGAGACCTGCCGCAACCCCTTCAACCCCACGTGCGAGGAGACCGGCGGTAACGACACGGGTGGCACGGAAACTGGTGGAATCGACGGCGGGGTGACTGCTTCGCCATCGGAGTCGGAGGATGATTCGAGAGGCAACCAGAACGGGGGTCTCTTCGGAGGCAACGACGGGTAGCTCCACGCCCGGCAGGATGTGTTTCACGTGAAACATGGGCCACCGCACCGATCAGGTGCGGTGGCCCTCGTCGTATCCCCTGCGCGAGCCGACGAGGGGGCGGCCTGTGTTTCACGTGAAACACAGGAGTCGGATACGACGGGATGCGGTGGTCCTCGGCGTATTCCTAGGCGCGTACGGCAGGATGTGCGGCATGCCCAGTGCAGAGACGACGCGAGTGAGCACGGACGAGCCGGAGCCGGTGCGGCCCACCAAGGAGGACGAGGTCGCTTCGACCGGCAGCGAGCTGATCGGTGGCCCGATCGGGCGCCGGGCGCTGCTCGGCACGTCCTGGTGGACACCGGTACGGGTCGTCGCACTGGTGGCCATCGGCATGTTCGCGCTGGGCATGGTGCAGAAGCTGCCCTGCTACGACGGCGCCTGGTTCTTCGGCGCCAGCTCGCAGTACACGCACGCCTGCTACTCGGATATCCCGCACCTCTACCAGGGGCGAGGATTCGCCGAAGGACTCGTGCCGTACTTCGACAAGATCCCCGGCGACATGGAGTACCTGGAGTATCCGGTACTGACCGGCGTGTTCATGGAGGTCGCCGCCTGGCTCACCCCGGGCAGCGGCACCATTCAGGACCAGGAACAGTGGTACTGGATGGTCAACGCCGGGATGCTGATGGTGTGCGCGGCGGTCATCGCGGTCTGCTGTGCGCGCATTCACCGCCGGCGCCCGTGGGACGCCCTTCTGGTGGCTCTGGCGCCCGCTTTCGCGCTGACCGCCACCATCAACTGGGACCTCCTCGCGGTGGCCCTGCTGGCCGCCGCGATGCTGATGTGGTCGCGTGGGCGCCCCCTCGCCTTCGGTGTGCTGATCGGGCTCGCCACGGCCGCCAAGTTCTACCCGTTCCTGGTGCTCGGACCGCTCTTCGTGCTGTGCTGGCGAGCAGGCAAGTGGCGAGCGTTCGCGGCCGCACTGCTCGGTGCTGTCGGGGCCTGGCTCGCGGTGAACCTTCCGGTGATGCTGCTGGCGCCAGACGGATGGTCGAAGTTCTACCGCTTCAGCCAGGAGCGCGGTGTGGACTTCGGTTCCTTCTTCCTCGTCATCTTGCAACGGTTGAACATCCAGATCACCGCTGAGACGGCGAACGCGTACGCGATGGTCTCGATGGTGATCGTCTGCGTCGGCATCGTCGCGCTCACGCTCACCGCCCCGCGCCGCCCGCGCTTCGCCCAGCTCGCCTTCCTGATCGTCGCGGCCTTCATCCTCACCAATAAGGTCTACTCGCCGCAGTACGTGCTCTGGCTGGTTCCGCTTGCCGCCCTGGCTCGGCCCCGTTGGCGGGACTTCCTGATCTGGCAGGCCTGCGAGGTGGCGTACTTCCTGGGTATCTGGATGTACCTCGCGTACACGACCAGCGGAGACGCTCACAAGGGTCTGCCTGCCGAGGGGTACCAACTCGCGATCATGGCCCACCTGTTGGGCACGCTCTACCTGTGCGTCGTCGTCGTGTGTGACATCTTCCTGCCCGAGCGGGACGTGGTGCGCAGGGCCGGTGACGACGATCCTTCCGGTGGTGTGCTCGACGGCGCGGAGGACGTCCATGTGTACGGTGCGGCAGGCCATCCCCCGAGGCACGCGCTGCCCTTCGAAGGGCCTCAGGTGGAGTGGGGCAGCGGTGGGCCGGGAGGCAGTTCGCTCTGAGCGAACAAGAAGGCCTGGACAGGGATGAAGGCGGAAGGCCGTACACGAAGCCTCGTGTACGGCCTTCCGCCTTCATCCCTGCGGGCTGATCCGCCCAGCGCCTGGCCCACTCCGCCCATCGGGCAAGGCTTTCAGCGGTCGACGATCCGGTCGAACTGCGTGGTGGTGTGCCGCAGATGGGCCACCAGTTCCTCCCCGACCTTCGGCTCCGGGGCGTCCGACGGCACGAAGAGGATCGACACCTGCATGTGCGGAGGCTCGGCGAACCAGCGCTGCTTGCCGCCCCAGACGAACGGAGAAAGGTTCCGGTTGACCGTGGCGAGACCCGCCCGGGCGACGCCCTTGGCGCGCGGCATGACGCCGTGCAGTGCCTTCGGTGCCTCCAGACCCACCCCGTGCGACGTACCGCCTGCCACGACCACCAGGAACCCGTCGGAGGCCGCCTTCTGCTGCCGGTAGCCGAAACGGTCGCCCTTGGCGACGCGGGTGACGTCCAGGACGGCACCGCGGTACTCGGTCGCCTCATGGTCGCCCAGCCACAGCCGTGTGCCGATGCGGGCCCGGAAGCGGGTCTGCGGGAACTGCTGCTGGAGGCGGATGAGGTCCTCTGACTTGAGGTGGCTGACGAACATGGTGTGCAGCGGCAGCCTGGCCGCGCGCAGCCGGTCCATCCAGCCGATGACCTCCTCGACGGCGTCCGAGCCGTCGGTGCGGTCCAGCGGCAGATGGATGGCGAAGCCCTCCAGGCGCACGTTCTCTATGGCCGCGTGGAGCTGGGGCAGTTCCTGCTCGCTCACGCCGTGCCGCTTCATCGAGGACATGACCTCGATGACGACGCGGGCGCCCACGAGTCCGTACACGCCGTCGACCGACGACACGGAGCGGATGACGCGGTCGGGCAGGGGGACGGGCTCCTCAGCGCGTCGGTAGGGCGTCAGCACCAGCAGGTCGCCGCTGAACCAGTCCTTGATCCGGGCGGCCTCGTACGTGGTGCCGACGGCGAGGATGTCCGACCTGAGACGCGTGGCCTCTTCCGCCAGCTTCTCGTGCCCGAAGCCGTAGCCGTTGCCCTTGCAGACGGGGACGAGTCCCGGGAACTGCTCCTGAACGTGCTTGTGGTGTGCCCGCCAGCGCGCGGTGTCGACGTACAGCGTGAGCGCCATGGACGGTCCCGGAACCTTTCTCGTGGCTGCGGTGTATTCAGAGGTATGGAAGCAAAAACGGGGGCGTCAGCGGCGCGACATGTAGATGTCGAGCGCCTTGTGGAGCAGCTTGTTCAGCGGGAAGTCCCACTCACCGAGGTACTCGGCGGCCTGTCCGCCGGTTCCCACCTTGAACTGGATCAGGCCGAAGAGGTGATCCGTCTCGTCCAGCGAGTCGGAGATGCCGCGCAGGTCGTAGACGGTCGCGCCGAGGGCGTAGGCGTCGCGCAGCATGCGCCACTGCATCGCGTTCGAGGGCCGGACCTCACGGCCGATGTTGTCCGAGGCCCCGTAGGAGTACCAGACGTGCCCGCCGACGACGAGCATGGTCGCCGCGGACAGGTTCACGCCGTTGTGCCGGGCGAAGTAGAGCCGCATGCGGTTGGGGTCCTCGGTGTTGAGGGCCGTCCACATGCGCTGGAAGTACGACAACGGGCGGGGCCGGAACCGGTCGCGCACGGCCGTGATCTCGTACAGCCGCTGCCACTCCTCCAGGTCGTGGTAGCCGCCCTGGACGACCTCGACACCGGCCTTCTCTGCCTTCTTGATGTTGCGGCGCCACAGCTGGTTGAAGTTCTTGTGGACCTCTTCCAGGGAACGGTTGGCGAGCGGCACCTGGTAGACGTAGCGCGGCTGTACGTCACCGAAGCCGGCCCCGCCGTCCTCACCCTGCTGCCAGCCCATCCGGCGCAGCTTGTCGGCGACCTCGAAGGCCCGCGGCTCGATGAAGTCGGCCTCGATGTCACGCAGACGCTTCACGTCCGGGTTCTGGATGCCCGCCTTGATGGAGGTGGCCTCCCAGCGCCGGATGATCACCGGGGGCCCCATCTTCACCGAGAAGGCGCCCTGGTGCTTCAGATGCGCGAGCATCGGCTCCAGCCAGTCGGTGAGGTTCGGCGCGAACCAGTTGATGACCGGACCCTCGGGCAGATAGGCGAGGTAACGCTTGATCTTGGGCAGCTGGCGGTACAGCACCAGGCCGGCGCCGACCATCTCGCCGGTCTTGTCGTCGAACCACCCGAGGCTCTCGGAGCGCCACTCGGCCTTGACGTCGGCCCAGGCCGGGACCTGCATGTGGCTAGCCGAGGGCAGGCTCTGGATGTATGCCAGATGCTGCTCACGGCTGATCGTCCTCAGGGTCAGGCTCATTCAGGGCGCTCCTCGGGCTGGTGTGTCCCCATGGGTACAGGGGCTCCGGCTCTCGCGCCGAAGCCTACTGCGCCCTGCGGGCGCCCCGAATGGCTGTATGGGACCTGGAGCCCTGCCCGTACGTGGTCAGGACGTCAGGTGGTGTTATTCGGCCGCTTGGTCCGATGTGGGACCACGGACAGCATGGGGTCGGTCCGCCGACCGCGCGACCGGGTGGCGCGGAGTCAGCCGATGACGCCGCCGAAGAGACCTCCGTGGGCCATGCCCAGGAAGAATCCGACGGCCGAGGCACCGAGACCCACGATCAGGCCGAAGCGCTCACGGGTCGTCTCCGAGATGAACTGTCCGTACGCGCCGGTCAGAATTCCCACCAGGCCCGCCCAGGAGCTGAGCAGGTGCAGATGGTGGAACATCGCCGTGATGAAAGAGACCGCCCCGAGGACGAGCGTCACGGCCAGCAGGGTGTCCTGCACGGGGTGGGGCTTGTCGTCGGTGGCGAACAGGGAGCCGGCGATGTTGGGTCGCAATGTCTGTGCCATGGGGCACCTCCTGCGGAAGGCGGCGCATCGTAGCGCCATACACACCCGATGTGTACAGATTGACGGTCACCGGCACCGGATTTCAACCGGAAGCGGGTGTGCGGGTAGTGTGTACCGTCTGCACCGGTGTCTGCCCAGGCCATGACAGGGATCCCCGACGGGACCCCCGATTGTCAGTGGTGGCCGATACCGTTGCGTACGCATCACAACCCTCCTGCCACGGAACGACCGTGGCCGTTGAGTCCAAAGGAGGTGGGTTCCACATGCGTCACTACGAGGTGATGGTCATCCTCGACCCCGATCTGGAGGAGCGCGCTGTCGCCCCCCTGATCGAGAACTTCCTCTCCGTCGTCCGTGAGGGCAACGGAAAGGTCGAGAAGGTCGACACCTGGGGCCGTCGTCGTCTCTCGTACGAGATCAAGAAGAAGCCTGAGGGCATCTACTCGGTCATCGACCTGCAGGCCGAGCCTGCGGTCGTCAAGGAGCTCGACCGCCAGATGAACCTGAACGAGTCGGTCCTCCGGACCAAGGTCCTCCGCCCCGAGACCCACTGAGCCTTCCCGCTCAGTCGATCCCGGGATCCGAGTAGCAGCACAAGCAGCCAGCAGCAAACCCGCCGAGAGGTACCCCCATGGCAGGCGAGACCGTCATCACGGTCGTCGGCAATCTTGTCGACGACCCCGAGCTGCGCTTCACCCCTTCCGGTGCGGCGGTCGCGAAGTTCCGTGTCGCGTCCACTCCCCGCACCTTCGACCGTCAGACCAACGAGTGGAAGGACGGCGAGAGCCTGTTCCTGACCTGCTCGGTCTGGCGTCAGGCGGCGGAGAACGTCGCCGAGTCGCTCCAGCGAGGCATGCGCGTCATCGTGCAGGGCCGGCTGAAGCAGCGGTCCTACGAGGACCGTGAGGGCGTCAAGCGCACGGTCTACGAGCTGGACGTCGAGGAAGTCGGCGCCAGCCTGCGCAGTGCCACGGCCAAGGTGACCAAGACCGCCGGAGGCGGCCGTGGTGGCCAGGGCGGTTACGGCGGCGGTGGCGGTGGCGGTGGCGGCCAGGGTGGCGGCGGCTGGGGCGGAGGCCCCGGCGGCGGTCAGCAGGCCGGCGGCGCTCCCGCCGACGACCCGTGGGCCAGCGGCGCTCCCGCCGGTGGCAACCAGGGCGGCGGTGGCGGCGGCTGGGGCGGAAGCTCCGGCGGCGGTGGCGGCGGCTACTCGGACGAGCCCCCCTTCTAGGACTTCGAGGCCGGGTCACCGGTCTTCGAGGTCAAGGGCGGGGCCGTACCCCACACTTCTTGATCACACAGGAGAATCACCATGGCGAAGCCGCCTGTGCGCAAGCCGAAGAAGAAGGTCTGCGCTTTCTGCAAGGACAAGGTCACGTACGTGGACTACAAGGACACGAACATGCTGCGGAAGTTCATTTCCGACCGCGGCAAGATCCGTGCCCGCCGCGTGACCGGCAACTGCACGCAGCACCAGCGTGACGTCGCCACGGCCGTCAAGAACAGCCGTGAGATGGCGCTGCTGCCCTACACGTCCACCGCGCGATAAGGGAAGGGTGACCGACACATGAAGATCATCCTCACCCACGAGGTCTCCGGCCTCGGCGCTGCCGGCGACGTCGTCGACGTCAAGGACGGCTACGCTCGCAACTACCTGATCCCGCGGAAGTTCGCGATCCGCTGGACCAAGGGCGGCGAGAAGGACGTCGAGCAGATCCGTCGTGCTCGCAAGATCCACGAGATCCAGACCATCGAGCAGGCCAACCAGATCAAGGGCCAGCTCGAGGCCGTCAAGGTCCGTCTGGCTGTCCGCTCCGGCGACGCCGGTCGTCTCTTCGGTTCCGTCACCCCGGCCGACATCGCTTCCGCGATCAAGGCGTCCGGTGGCCCCGAGGTCGACAAGCGCCGCATCGAGCTGGCTGCTCCGATCAAGACGCTGGGCGCTCACGAGACGTCCGTGCGTCTGCACCCCGAGGTTGCCGCCAAGGTCAACATCGAGGTCATCGCGGCCTAAGGGTCGCGTTCGCTGAAGCGGTGTATGGGGCCGCACCCTGCGAAGGGTGCGGCCCCACATGCGTGCGGGGGCGATGTTTCACGTGAAACGACGTCGACGGCGCCATGTTGTCAGCGCGGGGCACCGCCCGACCTATCAGCGGGTCGCCCCGGTGACGATCCAGAGTTCTGAGCGGGAGCGCAGCCACAGGGTCAGCATGCGTGTCGTCATCATCAGGGTCATGGCGCCCCAGAGGGCGGTCAGACCGCCGCCGAAGGTGGGGATGAGCAGGGCGGTCGGGACGAAGATCGCCAAGGTCAGGAGCATGGCTCGGGCGAGGTAGGGGCCGTCTCCCGCGCCCATCAGTACGCCGTCGAGCACGAAGACGATGCCGGAGATCGGCTGGGCGAGCGCCACCACGATCAGAGCGGGCAGTGCCGCTTCCTGGACTGTCGGATCGCTGGTGAAGAGCGGGATGAACAAGGGCCGGGCGGCGACCACCAGGAGTCCGAGCAGGGAGCCCGTGGCGATTCCCCACTGCACCATCCGGCGGCAGGCATCGCGGGCTCCTTGGGCGTCTCCAGCGCCGAGATAGCGGCCGATGATGGCCTGCCCGGCGATGGCGATCGCGTCCAGAGCGAAGGCGAGCAGGCTCCAGAGGGAGAGGATGATCTGGTGTGCGGCGATGTCCTCGTCTCCGAGGCGGGCCGCCACCGCGGTGGCGATCATGAGGATCGCCCGCAGCGAGAGCGTACGCACCAAGAGAGGTACACCCGCCTGAGCCGAGGTTCGTATGCCGGCGATGTCCGGACGCAGTGAGGCGTCGTGTCTGCGGGCGCCGCGGATCACGACCCAGAGGTATGCGGCAGCCATGCCGAGTTGGGCGATGACCGTGCCCCATGCGGACCCCGCGATACCCAGGTCGGCTCCGTAGACGAGGCCTGCGTTCAGGGCGCCGTTGGCGACGAAGCCGGCCACGGCGACGTACAGAGGTGTCTTCGTGTCCTGGAGACCGCGCAGGACACCGGTGGCTGCCAGCACGACGAGCATGGCCGGAATGCCGAGGGCCGAGATCCGTAGATAGGTCGTGGCGTAGGGGGCCGCGGTGTCCGAGGATCCGAAGAGGGCGACCAGGGTGGGGGCCGTGGGGACGACGACCGCGACGACGGCTGCTCCCAGCAGGAGGGCGAGCCAGATACCGTCCATGCCCTGGCGGATGGCGGCACGCAGATCTCCGGCTCCGACGCGCCGGGCGACGGCGGCCGTGGTGGCGTAGGCGAGGAAGACGAAGACGCTCACCGCGGTGACGAGGAGGGCCGAGGCGACACCGAGACCGGCCAGTTGTGCGGTACCGAGGTGGCCGACGATGGCGGTGTCGACCATGAGGAAGAGTGGCTCGGCGACGAGCGCGCCGAAGGCCGGAACGGCCAGCGTGATGATCTCTCGATCATGCAGACGTCGCGTGGCCCTGGTGGTCGCGGAAGCCTGTGTCATGAGCACCAATCTAATCTTCCACAGGTAAGAGATGCAATGCGCTTGTGGCTATTACACTCTGCCTGGTCGGGTGTGTTCTCGCGCACTGATCCTGATGATCTTGATCCGGTCGTGGAAGTTTTTCTTCTGCACAGCCCGTGGACGGCAAAAGTGCAGTTCAAGGCGGTAGGCCAGGCGCAACTGGAGTCTTGTTCACAGGGCTGTCCACCGAGTCGTGCACAGGTTTTGCGGGGTTCTCCACAGCATCTGGGCCGTCGTCCACATGGCCTGTGGATAACCAGATTGGCTGACGGTGCAGACGGGCCTACGGTGGTGCGGCGCCCACTCCCTGGCCGATCACGGAAACCTCGCAAAACCGACGTGCCAGAACCGGAGTTGGGCCTCTCATTTGTCAGTGTCGTGCCGTAGAAATGAGAAGCACGGCGAGGTCCGCTCGGCGGACGGGAGGAGGTCGCTCGGTGAGCATTTCCGAGCCCTTGGACGACCCGTGGGCCGACAGCGGGCCCAGTGATCGTCTGCCCCCTTCCCGTCGGCGACCGGACGGCGACCGGAGCAGGGACGAGCGGCACGACCGGGGCCGGGACAACAGGGAGTGGGACGGCGGAGGTTCGGCCTTCGAGCGCGTACCGCCGCAGGACCTCGATGCCGAGCAGTCCGTCCTGGGCGGCATGCTGCTCTCCAAGGACGCCATCGCCGACGTGGTCGAGATCCTCAAGGGGCCCGACTTCTACAAACCGGCGCACGAAACCATCTACCAGGCGATTCTCGACGTCTACGCCAAGGGTGAGCCCGCCGACCCCATCACCATCGCCGCCGAACTCACCAAGCGCGGCGAGATCACCAAGGTGGGCGGCGCCTCCTATCTGCACACGCTCGTCCAGACGGTGCCGACTGCGGCGAACGCGGAGTACTACGCGGAGATCGTCCATGAGCGGGCCGTCCTGCGCCGCCTGGTCGAGGCCGGCACTCGCATCACCCAGATGGGATACGCGGCCGACGACGACGTGGACGAGATCGTCAACAGAGCCCAGGCCGAGATCTTCGCGGTGACCGAGCAGCGCACGACCGAGGACTATCTGCCGCTCGGCGACATCATGGAGGGCGCACTCGACGAGATCGAGGCGATCGGCTCGCGGTCGGGAGAGATGACCGGTGTACCGACCGGGTTCACGGACCTCGACCAGCTCACCAACGGTCTGCACCCGGGCCAGATGATCATCATCGCGGCCCGTCCCGCGATGGGTAAGTCCACGCTGGCGCTGGACTTCGCGCGCGCTTGTTCGATCAAGCACAACATGCCGAGTGTGATCTTCTCGCTCGAGATGGGGCGCAACGAGATCGCGATGCGTCTGCTGTCGGCCGAGGCACGCGTGGCTCTTCACCACATGCGCTCCGGCACGATGACGGACGAGGACTGGACGCGGCTGGCACGCCGGATGCCGGACGTGTCCGCCGCGCCGCTCTACATCGACGACTCCCCGAACCTGTCGATGATGGAGATCCGGGCCAAGTGCCGGCGCCTGAAGCAGCGCAACGATCTGAAGCTCGTCATCATCGACTATCTGCAGCTGATGCAGTCCGGTGGCAAGCGGTCCGAGAGCCGCCAGCAGGAGGTCTCCGACATGTCGCGAAACCTGAAGCTGCTGGCCAAGGAGCTGGAGCTGCCGGTGATCGCCCTGTCGCAGCTCAACCGTGGTCCCGAGCAGCGTACGGACAAGAAGCCCATGGTCTCCGACCTGCGGGAGTCGGGATCGATCGAGCAGGACGCCGACATGGTGATCCTGCTGCACCGCGAGGACGCCTACGAGAAGGAGTCGCCGCGCGCCGGCGAGGCCGACATCATCGTGGGCAAGCACCGTAACGGTCCGACGGCCACGATCACGGTCGCCTTCCAGGGCCACTACTCGCGGTTCGTGGACATGGCGCAGACCTGATCCGGGGAAATGCGCTCGACTCCTGGTCCCGGGCCCGGTGGACTGAGCGCATGACAACACCTCACGAAGAGCTGCTTCCTGCCACGCGCCGGGCACTGTTGCACCGCATCGCCGTCGCTCAGGCCGAGGGCCGGGCACCGTCACTGGTCGCGGCGGTGGTCCGGGGCGGGGAGACGGTGTGGAACGGGGCGCGGACCTCGGTGGAGGGGCACGGGCCGGACGCGAACGTGCAGTACCGGATCGGTTCGATCACCAAGACCTTCACCGCTGTTCTGGTCATGCGGCTGCGTGACGAGGGCGCCCTGGATCTCGGTGACCCGTTGGAGAAGCATCTGCCGGGCACCGGCGCGGGGGAGGCGACCATCGCCGAACTGCTCGCCCACACGGCAGGACTTGCGGCGGAGTCTCCTTCGCCCTGGTGGGAGCGGACCTCGGGGTCCCTGCGTCCGGAGCTCGCCGATGTGCTCGGGGAGCAGCCGCACCGCCATCCCGTAGGCCGTCGCTTCCACTACTCCAACCCCGGCTTCACGCTGCTCGGTGCGCTCGTCGAGCAGTTGCGTGGTGCTCCTTGGGAAGAGGTCCTGCGACGAGAGGTGCTGGAACCCCTTGGGCTGAGCCGCACGACCTGGCACCCGGAGGCACCGCATGCCGGTGGCTGGGCCGTGCACCCCTGGGCGGACGTGATGCTGCCGGAGCAGGTCGAGGACCTGGGCCGCATGGGGCCAGCCGGTCAACTCTGGTCCACGGCCGGTGACTTGGCCCGCTTCGCGGTCTTCCTGGCGAGGGGGGACGAGCGCGTGTTGAGTGCTAAGTCGCTTCTGGAGATGCGGACGCCGGCCGCGCCGGGGGAGGCCGCCGACGTGGTGGCCGGAGCGGCGTACGGGCTCGGGATGCAGCTTCAGCACCGAGATGGCCGGTTCCTCGTCGGTCACGGAGGCTCGGTGCCCGGCTTCCTCGCCCAACTCACCATCAGTGTCGAGGACGATATGGCTGCCGTCGTGCTGACCAACTGCACCTCAGGACCGGTGTTGTCGGAGGTGGCTGCCGACCTCGTACGCATCGTGGCGGAGGCCGAGCCGCGGATCCCCGAGCCATGGCGGCCGTTGACCGAAGTGGACCCGTCGGTCCTGGAGCTGGTCGGTCCTTGGTACTGGGGGACGTACAGCTTCGTGCTGCGGCTCACCCTCGAGGGAGGACTCTCACTGGAGCCGCTGGCTGCCACCCTGCGCGGAGCTGGTTTCCGACGTAACGACGACGGCAGTTGGACGGGGCTCAACGGCTATTTCGCGGGAGAGCTGCTGCGGGCCGTACGGAGGCCCGACGGGACCGTGAGCCACCTGGACCTCGGATCGTTCGTGTTCACGCGTCAGCCGTACGACGAGGGGGCTCCGGTGCCCGGTGGAGTGGATCCCGAGGGGTGGCGCGCGATCGGGTAGGCACGGTTCTGCCGCTGTGCGGGTCCCGGCTCGCGATGTTTCACGTGAAACAGGACCCCACGGCGGTCCCCGGGGCCGCACTCACAGCGGCAGTTTGAAGCCCACATGGCTGGCCTCGAAGCCGAGCCGCTCGTAGAACCGATGGGCATCGGTGCGTGTGGCATCGGACGTCAGCTGAACCAACTGACAGCCCTGAGCCCGTGATGACTCGATCGCCCTCTCGATGAGCCGTGAACCGAGGCCGCTGCCGCGCTCGTCGGCGTGGACCCGTACGCCTTCGATGATCGCGCGGGTGGAACCGCGTCGGGAGAGACCCGGAACGATCGTCAGCTGGAGCGTCCCGACGACGCGGCCCTGACGGACGGCGACCACCACGTGTTGGTGGGGGTCACCACTGAGACGTTCCAGGGCGGCGAGGTAGGGAGCCAGATCGTCCGGTGACTCGCGCTGGGCGCCCAAGGGGTCGTCGGCCAACATCGCGACGATCTCCGGGACGTCGTCCTCGGTCGCCGGGCGAATCTCCAGATCTCCCATGCCCGCACCCTACGCGGGCACGTTCAGCGACTCCACGACGCGGACGAGTGGGGCCAGTTCGGGGTTCTCGGCGGCCGCGTCCAGGGCCTCACGCAGGGCGGCGTCGTTGGTGGGGCGTGCCGCCGCGAGGAGTTGCAGGCCTGCCTCGGAGACATCGGTGTAGATGCCCCGACGGTCGGTCGGGCACAGGTAGCGCGCAAGCAGTCCGCGATCCTCGAGCCGGGTGACCAGGCGGGTGGTCGCGCTCTGACTGAGGACGACCGCGTCGGCGACCTGCTTCATCTGGAGGTGCCCGCCCTCGCCGTCGTGCTGTCGACTCAGCACGTCCAGCAGGGAGTACTCACGCACGCTCAGGTCGTGTCCGGCCTGCAGTGCGCGTTCGATGTGGGCCTCGATCCGCCCGTGCAGCAGGGAGAGGGCGCACCAGCCCTGCGCCAGGGCGGTGAGCGCGGGATCCGTCGCTGTCATCGGTGGTCCTCCGTCCCAGAGCTGTTGTCCCAGGATAGGCCAGGTGCGCGATAGTCAGCCCAAGCACATATGGCGCGTCTGCAAGTATTGTGTACGCTCGTAAAGCGCACATGCAATCTTCTGGAAGGTGCACGCCCTCATGCCTCTCGCGCTTCTGGCTCTCGCGATCGGGGCCTTCGGCATCGGAACGACCGAGTTCGTGATCATGGGCGTGCTGCCCGAGGTCGCCGACGACTTCGATGTCTCCATCCCCACAGCGGGGTTCCTCGTGACCGGCTACGCACTCGGTGTCGTGCTCGGAGCGCCGATCATGACCGCCCTGGGCACGCGGGTGTCCCGCAAACGGATGCTCATGCTGCTGATGGGGCTGTTCATCGTGGGCAACCTGCTCTCCACGCTCGCCCCCGCCTACTCCGTCATGCTCCTCGGGCGTGTGGTCGCCTCCCTGGCACACGGGGCCTTCTTCGGTATCGGCTCGGTGGTCGCGGCCGACCTTGTCGCCCCGGACCGCAAGGCCGGTGCTCTCGCGATGATGTTCAGCGGCCTGACCGTCGCGAACGTCGTCGGAGTGCCCCTGGGCACTCTGATCGGGCAGTCCGTCGGCTGGCGGGTCACCTTCGCCGGGGTCACGGCGCTGGGCGTCGTCGGGCTGCTGGGCATTGCCCGGCTGGTCCCCGAGATGCCCAGGCCGGCAGAGGTCCGCCTCCGGCATGAACTGGCAGCGTTCAAGAACGTTCAGGTTCTGCTGGCCATGGTGATGACCGTGCTGGGCTTCGGAGGGGTCTTCGCGGCAGTCACCTACATCGCGCCGATGATGACGCATGTCGCCGGCTTCGCCGATTCCTCCGTCACCTGGCTCCTCGTTCTCTTCGGCCTCGGCATGGTCGGCGGCAACCTGGTGGGCGGCAAGTACGCGGACCGCGCGCTGATGCCCATGCTGTACGTCTCGCTGGGCGCCCTGGCCGTCGTCCTCGCCCTGTTCTCATTCACCGCTCATGACAAGATCACCGCTGCTGTGACCCTCACACTCGTCGGCGCGCTGGGCTTCGCGACCGTACCGCCGTTGCAGAAGAGGGTCCTCGACCAGGCGCACGGCGCACCGACACTGGCCTCGGCCGTGAACATAGGCGCCTTCAACCTCGGCAACGCGCTCGCCGCCTGGCTCGGCGGCCTCGTCATCGACGCGGGCCTCGGATACACGGCACCCAACTGGGTCGGAGCCGCGCTCGCTGTGAGCGCGCTCGCGCTGGCGTTCGTCGCGGCGGCACTGGAGCGCAGGCAGAGCGTCATCGGCACGGGCGTCGCGGAATCCGCGGGAGCGGACGCTCGGCGGACACCTGCCCACCACTGACGGCCGGTGGGCCGAGACCGCGGTCGTGAGCCTCAGCCCGCTGCCACGGTCAGCGGGGCGTAGCGTCGGCCCCAGTCACCGGGCAGCTCGGAGATCCCGTACGTCATCACGGCGTTGAAGGCGATCGACACCAGACCACGTTCCTTCACCCACGTCAGCAGCTCCTCGTGGCGAACGTCGAGGTCGGTGCGCAACGGCCGGTCCGTGTGAGCGGCGAGGGAAGCGATGAGCGCCTTTGCCGCCTCCGTGTCGCGGGCGATCAGTGGACCGACGACCTGGTCGTTCAGATTGGGCCAGGCGGCCGCGTATCCGATGATGCGGCCGTTCTCCTCCGCGACGCGCAGTTGATCCGCGAAGGCGGGCAGGCGGGTGAGGACGTGGGTGCGGTCCGTGCCGAAGACCTCTGCGTCGAGCCTAAGGATCGTGGGGAGGTCCTCGGCCGTGGCCGAGCGAGTGGACACCGCGGGGTCCGCACCCCCTGCCGTGAAGTGCCCGCGCACCATCTCGGCCCGTCCGGTGACCTTGAAGCCCAGCTCCTCGTAGAGCGGGCGTCCGTGCGGGGTGGCGTGCAGGGTCAGCGGTGTCGTGCCCATCTCCGCGAGGACGTGGCGCATCAGACGGCGGCCGATGCCCTGGCGGGCGTGCCGCTCGGCGACCAGCACCATGCCGATCGCTCCCAGATCCGGGCGACCCGCGGGGCCGTACTCGGTGACGACGCAGGCGGTGATCAGCCCGCCCTCGGGGTCATCGACGCCATATCCCGTGCCGGCGGACAGCAGCAGCCCCCACTTGTGCTCCTCGCGAGGCCAGCCTCGGTCCTCGGACAGGTCGGCGCAGGCGACGAGATCGCGAAGCGTCAGACGGCGAATGGGCAGAGAGGTGGAAAATGGTGTCGACACGCAGGTCAGGTTGTCCGACACACGCCTTTGACGTCCATCGGTTTGCCGTCGGACGTGCGCCGTTTTGGCCATCTCGTGCACAACCGCACAGCGCGCGGACGGATGTTTCACGTGAAACATCCGTCTCCGGGCATACGCGTGCAGGCGTGTTCGCCGCGCATCCAACCTGACGGATTCGGGGCAGGTGAACGAAGTGCACAATCGGGGGAGCGTCGTTCGCCTGCGCGCACTCGACGCCAGGATCTGTGGGATGCCTATGAATTGGTGTGACGCGCCCGGTAATTGAAGGAATCGCGGATTCGCGCCCGTTGAATTACCGGTATGGCCAGGGGGGACTTGTGTGTGACGGCCCTGCCGGTAGGGTCGAGTCCGGTTCGTGTCCGAAGCGAGATGCAGTCGTCTCATGGCGGGGGTACGAACGCAGCTCAATGCAGCCTAACCGGACAGGGAGATCGAGAACCTGCGTTTACCGTTACGGGGCGGGGGCGTTCGCGCGCTGTGGAACGCTGCCGTGAGTGCTGCGGCTCACGTCACACTCTCATCTACTTGTCCGTACGGAGCGGAAACCCGGGTTGAATGTGGCCGCATTGGTCGACGGGGAACGAACGGGGATCAGCAAGGCCGTCCGCGGGGGAAAACGTGCGACTTCCGTCTGGAGGGCGTACGCAGATCGACCGAAAGATGCTCGAGGCGAGGCAGACCATGGACGCTCCGACCACCACGTCGGCCGGCAACGGTACTTCGGGGGACACTGACGGAGGCGGTTGGTTCACGCCTCGCACATCGCCGCCGCCCCCTGGCGGGGAGCAGGAGCCGGAGGGCAACCGTCTCGCAGCCCTGCGGCCCGTCGGTCGTTCCCAGGAGCCGCCGAAGAGCCCGCAGCCGAACCGGGAGAGCGCCGCACCGGAGCGAATACCGACCGGTCCGGATTTTCCTCCCGGTGTCCCACTCAGCCCTCCGCCCGCCCCGGATCACGGCTCCGACCACTCCGTCTTCGACCCCCCTGTGTCGGACGAGCGTGCCGGACACACCGCCACCGCCTCCCCCGACGCCGTTCTCATCCGGCGGACCATGGCGGAGGTCGGACCCGTCGCCGACAAGGTCACCTCGTACTTCTACGCGCTGCTCTTCGTCCAGCACCCGGAGCTGCGCTCGATGTTCCCCCCGGCGATGGACGCCCAGCGGGACCGCCTGCTCAAGGCACTGCTGACCGCGGCCGAACACATCGACAACACCCCCGTCCTCGTCGACTACCTGCAGAACCTCGGTCGTGGCCACCGCAAGTACGGGACCCAGGCCGAGCACTACCCGGCCGTCGGCGAGTGTCTGATCGGTGCGCTGAGCCGGTACGCCAAGGGGAGCTGGAACGACGAGACCGAGGCCGCCTGGGTCCGGACGTACACCACGATCTCCCAGGTGATGATCGACGCGGCGGCCGCGGACGAGCTGCGATCCCCACCATGGTGGCTCGCCGAGGTCGTCTCACACGATCTGAGAACCGCGGACACAGCGATCCTCACCGTCCGTCCGAACCAGCCGTATCCCTTCCTCGCCGGGCAGTACACCAGCCTGGAGACTCCCTGGTGGCCGCGGATCTGGCGGCACTACTCCTTCGCCTCCGCGCCGCGCTCGGACGGGTTGCTGTCGTTCCATGTGAAGGCGATCTCCGCTGGCTGGGTCTCCAACTCGCTCGTGCACCGTGCCCGGCCCGGCGACGTGCTGCGACTGGGGCCGCCGGCCGGTGGCATGACCGTCGACCACACCAGCGACAGCGGCCTGCTCTGTCTGGGCGGGGGCACCGGTATAGCGCCGATCAAGGCCATCGTGGAGGAGGTGGCCGAACACGGACGGCACCGCCCCGTCGAAGTCTTCTACGGAGCCCGCACCGGCCAGGACCTCTACGACCTCGACACCCTGCTGCGGCTGCAGCAGAGCAACTCCTGGCTCGAAGTGCGCCCGGTCGTGGACAAGCACGGACTGCTTCAGCTGCCCGACGCCATACGTGACCACGGACCCTGGAACGGCTACGACGCGTACCTCTCCGGCCCGCCCGGCATGATCCGCAGCGGTGTGGACGCACTGAAGGCAGCCGGGGTCCCCGCGGACCGCATACGCCACGACTCGGTGGAGGAACTGGTGGCAGCCGGGGACTGACGTCCGAGATCAGGACGGCGGTGGTTGCCGCTGGTCGTCGGTGGACGGTCAGCCCAGGTCGGGCGCGTGCATCGCCCGTACGCCCTCGATGTTCCCGTCCAGGTAGTGCCGCAGCGACAACGGGACGAGGTGGACGGAGGCGATGCCGACCCGGGTGAAGGGGATGCGCACGATCTCGTACTCCCCCAGGGGCTCCTCCACCTCGGGGCCGTGCCGCTTGGAGGGGTCCATGGACTCCAGACGGCAGACGAAGAAGTGCTGCACCTTCACACCGGTGGCGCCGCCGTCCTCGCCGATGTGCTCGACGGTGTCCACGAAACAGGGCACCACATCAGTGATCTTGGCGCCGAGCTCCTCGTGCACTTCGCGGTGGAGCGCGTCGACGACCGTGGTGTCCTCCGGCTCGACCCCGCCGCCCGGCGTGAGCCAGTAGGGATCCACGCCCGGCTTGGTCCGCTTGATCAGGATCAGGTCGTCGCCGTCGAGCAGGACGGCGCGGGCGGTGCGCTTGACCACGGGTCGTACGGTCATGGGAGAAATGTGGCCCCGCATGTTCCACGTGAAACATCACCGGGGCGAGGAAGAGGGGCACCCCGGCGCTCGCTGTTGGTCCGAGCTCGGCACCCCCCTCTGTCCAAGGGCTCCATGCTTGCCTCAGGACCAGTTCGCCGCGGTCTCCAGCAGCCACTCGTGCGCCCGCGCGATGTGCGGCATGGCCAGGGTGCCGGTACGGACCACCAGGAAATAGGTCCGCAGCGGGGGCACCGCGGGTTCGAGAAGCGTGACGAGGTCACCGCGCTCCAGGGCGGAAGCGCACAGGTAGCGGGGGACCACGGCCAGCCCGGCGCCCGAGATCGCACAGGCGATGACCGCGCGCAGGTCCGGGACGACGACGGTCCCGGAGGTGGCGGGCCGGGCGTCGAAGACCGAGGCCCAGTAGCGGGTGATGAAGGGCAGTGACTCGTGTACCTCGACGAGGGGAAGCTCCTCCAGCGTGTGCGCCCCCTTGCGCCCCGGCCTCCCCGGACCGATCACGTCTGCCCACCGGGGGGCGGCCACCAGGACGTGCTCCTCGTCACAGAGGGGGGCCGCTGCGAGGAGGGCACCACGCGGCTGGGCGGTGGTGATGGCCAGGTCGTGGTGTCCGGCGGCAAGGCCCTCCAGCGCCTCGTCGGAGTTTCCGAAGGAGACCCGCAGCGCGAAGCCCTGGCCGTCGTCGCCGGTCAGGGCGGTGAGCGCGGGCAGGGCCCGCTCGGCGGTGAACTCCGGCGGGCCGGCGAGATGGAGGGTCCGTAAGGAGGAGTCGTCGTCGAGGCCGGTCTCGGCGATCTCCGCCAGCGCGTCGAGATGCGGGGCGGCCTTGTGGGCGAGCTCGTCGCCGATGGTCGTCGGCGTCACCCCCCGGGCCTTGCGCAGGAAGAGCGGGCGGCCGAGTTGCCGCTCGAGAGTGCGTATCTGCGAGGTGACGGCCGGCTGCGACAGGCCGAGCAGGGCGGCGGCACGGGTGAAGGAACCGGCCCGGTGCACGGTCACGAACGTCCGCAGTAAGGCCAGATCCATGGTCGCCTCCCCTCGCCGCCTCCGGAGCGCCCAACTATAAATAAGTCGATAGGTCTCTGTCGCTACTGTGATTGGACACTGACACAGAGTCAACTAGCCTTGTTCGCGCGGTTCTTCGCGCGCGGAACCGGGGGCGGTCCGAGCCACGAGGGGGGAGGCTCGGACCGTCCGTTGTACGTAGCGCGGTACTACTCGGTAGCGACAGCGAGCGCCCGCAGTACGTCCGCCACGAGGTCGTCCGTGTCCTCCGCACCGGCCGAGAAACGGATGAAGCCCTCCGGCACCGCGTCGCCTCCCCAACGGCCGCGTCGCTCGGCGGTGGAGCGCACCCCGCCGAAGCTCGTGGCGTCGTCCACCAGGCGGAGCGCGTCGAGGAAACGGTCGGCACGCGCGCGCGTGGGCAACGCGAACGACACCACGCACCCGTAGCGCCGCATCTGCTGCGAGGCGATCTTGTGCGAGGGATCGTCGGGCAGCCCGGGGTAGCGCAATCCGGTGACCTCGGGCCGGCCCTTGAGCGCCTCGGCCACCGCCAGGGCGTTGACGTTCTGCCGGTCGGCACGCAGCTGGAGCGTGGCGAGCGAGCGGTGCGCCAGCCAAGCCTCCATCGGGCCCGGGATCGCTCCGACGATCTTGCGCCATCGCCTCACACCGGCCATCAGCGCGGGGTCACGCCCGGCGACGTACCCGAGCAGCACATCCCCGTGACCGGTCAGCTGCTTCGTTCCGCTGGCCACGGCGAAGTCGGCACCCAGATCCAGCGGGCGCTGCCCCAAAGGTGTCGCCAGGGTGTTGTCGACGGCCACCAGACACCCACGCGCGCGTGCCGCCTCGCTGAGGCGCCGCACGTCGCACACGTCCAGCCCCGGGTTCGAGGGTGTCTCGATCCACAGCAGCCTGGCGCCGTCCAGAGCGTCGAGCTGGGCGTCGCCGCCCGTCGGTGCGCTGCGCACCTCGACGCCGTAGGACCGCAGCTGCTCGCCGGCCAGCGGAAGCACGTTGTAGCCGTCGCTCGGCAGGACGAGGACGTCACCGGAGCGGACCTGGGAGAAGAGGACGGCCGAGATGGCGGCCATGCCGGAGGCGAAGGCGACCGTCTCGACGTCGTCCTGCCCGGGGGCCTCCAGTTCGCCGATGGCCTGTTCCAGAAGGGTCCAGGTGGGGTTCTGGTCGCGTCCGTAGGCGTACGGGCCCGTGGGCTCGCCCGGCAGGTGGTAGTGGGCGGCGAAGACCGGCCCGGGGAGGGTGGGTTCGTGCTTGACGGGCTCGGGCAGTCCGGCGCGCACCGCGCGGGTGCCCTCGCCGGGGCCCGAAGCTGGGTTCTCCGCGCTCATGCGGCCCCTACCTCCACCTTTTCGCGTACGGCGGCCAGCAGACCCGGGCTCGCGGCCTCCACGAGTTCCAGGCACTCCTCGAACCCGTCCATGCCCCCGTAGTAGGGGTCCGGAACGTCGAGGTCGTCTCCGGCAGCGGGGTCGTAGGAGCGCAGGAGCCGGACCTTGTCCGCGTCCGCCGCCGTCGGCGCGAGGCGGCGCAGGGCCTTGAGGTGGCCCTCGTCGAGGGCTATGACGAGGTCGAGGCGGGAGAACCACGAGACCTGGAACTGCCGGGCCGCGTGGACGCTGTCGTAGCCGTTGGACTCCAGGACGGAGACCGTGCGCGGATCGGCGGCGTCGCCCTCGTGCCAGCCCCCGGTGCCCGCGCTGTCGACCTCGACCAGTCCGCCGAGGCCCGCCTTCTCTATGCACGTGCGGAAGACGGACTCGGCCATCGGGGAACGACAGATGTTGCCGGTGCAGACGAAGCAGACTCGGTACGTCATGCCGGACCCTCAGTCCCCGTCGGGCAGGACGAGGGAGAGCGCCCAGGAGACGATCGAGATGATCAGGCCGCCGAGAACGGCGGTCCAGAAGCCCTCCACCTGGAAACTCAGATCGAGGACGTCGGCCAGCCACGAGGTGAGCATCAGCATCAGGGCGTTCACGACCAGCGTGAACAGGCCGAGCGTCAGGATGAACAGGGGGAGGGTCAGCAGCTGCACCAGCGGCTTGACCACCGCGTTCACCAGACCGAAGACGAGGGCGACCAGCAGCAGCGTGCCGACCTTCTTGCCCGTGCTGTCCCCGGTCAGCGTGATCTTGTCGACCAGCCACACCGCGACCGCCAGGGCGCCCGCGTTGGCGATCGTCTTGACTAGGAAATTCATCATGTGTCTGATCGTGGCAGAAGCGATCGGTGCGAGTACTGGGCAGGGGCGACTAAGTCGATGAAGGCATTCCGCTTGGACGAGCTTGAGGCGGAGCGCGCCGCCAACGACGGTGCCTACCTGCAGTTCCTGCGCGAGCGGAACATGTCGGTCGGCCTGTACGCGCTCGATGCCGGTGAACTCGATCCGCAGAAGCCGCACGGCCAGGACGAGGTGTACCTCGTCGTGAGCGGCCGTGCCTCGCTCACGGTGGGGCTGGAGACGACCCAGGTGGCGCGCGGCAGTGTCGTGTACGTGCCGGCCGGGGTCGCCCACAAGTTCCACCACATCACCGAGGACCTGAGGGTCGTGGTGGTGTTCTCTCCGCCGGAGGGCTGACGTCCGCTTCGGCGTTCCCTAGGGGGACGATCAGGGTCGGACAAGGGGTGCGAAGCCCCCGGAACACCCATGCGCGGCCCTAGCATCGATGACAGACGGCAGAAAGCCCGGAATCAGTGCCCCGGTGGCGGGCGACGGGTGGAGACACAAGGAGCAAGGGCGATGCGGGAGATCTTGGCGGGGATGCCGTGGTGGGTGAAGTGGATCGCGGTGCCGGTCATCGCCCTGCTGGTGTTCGGTGGGCTGATAGTCAGCGTCGTCCAGGTCGTGGTGGGCCTGCTCTTCAAGGTGCTGGTCTTCGTGGCCCTGGTCGGCGGACTGATCTACGTCGTCAGGAAGTTCACGGCGGGATCCTCGTCGCGCGGCGACTGGTGAGACGTCAGCGGCGTGCAACGGCTGAGGCGTGAGTGGGTGAGCCCGGTCAGGGCACGCCGGTAACAGGAACGTGAGGTTCCCTCGCCAGGGGGAAGTTTCCCGGCGGGGCCGTATGCGCGCGGTGACGGGCGGCTAGAGTCCGGAAACTCGTCGCGGGCTCGATCCCCGCGGGCGGCGCATCTCCTCCCGTGTCCCCCGCACGGGCGGCCCTCCTCGCGCTTCGGGAGTGACCCTTGGCCACGGCTGACACCGCACCAGCAGAACCGCTCTCCCCGTCCGCCCGGCCACGTTCCCGGTCGGCCCAGAGCGCGGTTCCTCCCACCCAGCCGGGCCCACGATCGACACCTGCGACGGCTGCCGAGCAGTCCCGTGTGCGGGCCCCGGAGACGCACGGCCCACCATCACCTCCGCGTACGACGCCCTCGACGGCCTCGGCTCCCCCGGTGCAGCCACGTACCTCGCCGGGCGAGGAAGACGTGCGGCGGCCAGAGTCTCCCGCGCCCCGGGCGCGGACGCAGCGGCCGGCTGCCTCGGGTTCGTCCCCGGCTCAGGCACAGACGCCGTCATCATCACCGCCTACTGAAGCCCAGCTGCTGACATCACCTCGGGGCCAGGCGACAGGGCTCGTCCGCTCTGTGCCCTCGCACGGGCACGGGCCGGGGAGGAGCGCGCGCATCCCGTCTCCCGCGCCGCCGACCGTGCCGGAGTCGAATTCCGGCACCCTGATCGGTTCCGTGCAGCGGGCGATGCGGCTGCTGGAGGCCGTCGCCGAGCGGGAACACGGAGCTCCCGCCAAACAGTTGGCCCGGGACGCCGGGCTCGCGCTGCCCACGGCGTACCACCTGCTCCGCACGCTCGTCCATGAGGGCTATCTGCGGCGGGAGAAGGGATTGTTCTTCCTCGGCGAGGCGGCCGAGCGGCTGAGCAGCAGCGGAGCGCAGCAGAAACGTCGCAGCACGGTGAGCGAGGCACTGGCGCACTGGCGGGACGCCCTGGGCGTGCCCGTCTACTTCGCGATCTACCGGGACGGCGAGATCGAGGTCATGTGCGTCGCCGACAGCCCGAGCGCCCCGGCCGTCGAGGAATGGGCCGACTTCCGCGAGACGGGGCACGCCCACGCCATCGGGCAGTGTCTGCTGTCCCAGCTGAGCGAGGAGGCCCGCCGCGACCATCTGGACCGCTATCCGGTGCAGTCGCTCACCCCGTACACGGTCCGTGACGAGGAGACGCTGCTGCGGCGGCTGGGGCGCCTCGGGCGCATGGAACCGGTGGTGGAGCAGCAGGAGTACGCCCTCGGGACGGTCTGTGCCGCGATTCCCATCACCGTGGGGACGACTGCCGGGACGCTCGCCATCTCGCTGCCCGCGCACCAGGCGGCCCGGCTGATGCCAGTGGCCCGTCAGTTGCAGACGGAGATCGGAAAGCTACTAGGGACACTCGCGATCTCTATCAGCATCTGAAAAATCACTCCTTGTGATCTCACGTGTACTTTCAGCAAACTTCCAGGGGTGTCAGGCGGATGATCCTGGCCAGTCGACGAACACGGCGGGGTAGGCGATGCGCGAGTCGGTACAGGCAGAGGTCATGATGAGCTTCCTCGTCTCGGAGGAGCTCTCCTTCCGCATTCCCGTGGAGCTGCGTTACGAGACCTGTGATCCCTATGCCGTGCGGCTGACCTTTCACCTGCCCGGAGATGCCCCGGTGACCTGGGCCTTCGGGCGGGAGCTGCTCATCGACGGAGTGGGCCGACCGTGCGGGGACGGGGACGTCCACATCGCGCCCGCAGATCCGGAGACGTTCGGCGAGGTCCTGATCCGGCTTCAGGTGGGAAGCGACCAGGCGATGTTCCGGGTCGGCACGGCGCCCCTGGTGGCCTTCCTGGACCGCACGGACAAGCTCGTGCCGCTGGGCCAGGAGCGTTCCCTCGCCGACTTCGACGCACTGCTCGACGAAGCGCTGGACCGCATCCTGGCGGAGGAACAGAGCGCGGGCTGAACGTTACGGCGCCGGGGGTGCCGTAACGCTTCAGCGCTTGCGCCGACGGCCCCTTCCGCCATGGGCCGGAGCGGGCACGGACGTCGCTTCGGCGGTGTTCGGGCGGTCGGCGGAGACGACGAGGGCGGCCAGCGCGGTGGTCACCGGCACCGATGCCACCAGGCCGATCGAGCCGACGAGCGTGCGCACGATCTCCTCGGCGACCAGCTCGCTGTTGGCGACCGTGCCGACGCTGCTCTGCGCGATCGAGAAGAGCAGCAGCAGCGGCAGCGCGGCACCGGCGTAGGCGAGAACGAGGGTGTTGACCACCGACGCGATGTGGTCGCGGCCGATCCGGATGCCCGCGCGGTACAGGTTCCGCCAGCCCATCATCGGGTTGGCCTCGTGCAGCTCCCAGACCGCCGACGTCTGTGTCACCGTCACGTCGTCGAGCACACCGAGCGAACCGATGATGACGCCCGCCAGCAGCAGACCGCTCATGTCGATCGTCGGGTACAGCCCATGGATCAGACCGGTGTTGTCGTCCGTGTTGCCGGTCAGGTAGGCCCAGTCGATGAACCCCGACCCCAGCACGCCGATCAGCAGCAGCGAGATCAGGGTGCCGATCACCGCCACGGATGTCCGGGCCGAGAGCCCGTGGCACATGTAGAGGGCGATGAGCATGATGGCGCTCGCCCCGACCACCGCCACCACCAGCGGGTTCGAGCCCTGCAGGATGGCCGGCAGGATGAAGAGGGTCAGCACCAGGAAGCTGACGGCCAGCGCCACGAGGGCCATGACGCCCCGCATCCGGCCCACGACCACGACGGCGAGCGCGAAGATCCCGGCGAGCAGCGCCATCGGCAACTTCCGGTTCACATCGGTGACCGAGTACTGCAGGTCCTTCGGCGCGGCCGGTTCGTACGCGACCACGACCTCCTGACCCTGCTCCAACTGCCGTGACTGGTCCGGCTGGACGATCTCCGTGAACGTGCGGCCCTTGTCGTCACCGGTGTCGATCCGGACCGTGGCCTTCTTGCAGGTGCCGTTCGCCTGCTGCTGGGCGGACGAGCCCTCGGCGGTGGATGTGTCGCCGGTCGGAGTGCCGCCCGAGGCGTTCACCGACGAGCAGCTGACTTCTTCGACCTTGGTGACGGTGGCCTGCTGCGTCTGTCGGTCGAAACCCACCCCCGTGCGTTCGTGCGCCGGGGCGCCGCCGGGCCAGAGCACGACGAGTCCCACGACGACCGCGGTCGCGAAGGGGATCAGCACCGCCGCGATGACCTTGCGCAGATGCTGCGAAACGGGCGCGGCGGGGCCGTGGCTATGACTGTGGGAATGGCCGTGGCCGCCGTCGGAGCCATGCCCACGGCCGTTTCCGGGGCCATGGCCGTGGGGCGGCTCGGAGGGCGGAGGCGGGGGCTGCTGCGTCGTGGTCACCGACCGATCATCGCAAGAACGAGCGATGCCCACTGTTCACCGCGCCACATCTGCCGCTAGCGTGGAGGCACCTTTGCACACGCGGGAGCTCGGAGCACCGGGCTGAGAGGGCGCTGACCTCCGCAGACGCGATGTTTCACGTGGAACATCGTCGGGCGGAAATCGCTGCGTCGACCGCTGAACCTGTTACCGGGTAATGCCGGCGTAGGGAGTAGGTCTCATGACCATCGAGGACACACGCACGCCTGCCTCCAGCCAGACGGGCGGAGCCTCCGCTGCGTCCGAGGGCGACAACAGTCAGGGTGAACAGTCCCTGGAGGCCGGGAAGTCCATCGGCTGGCACAAGGCGTACATCGAGGGCTCACGCCCCGATCTGCGCGTGCCGGTCCGCCAGGTGCACCTCACCAACGGACAGTCCGTCACCCTGTACGACACCTCCGGCCCGTACACCGATCCGACCGCGGAGACCGACGTCAGGCGGGGCCTGCTCCCCCTGCGCGAGAACTGGATCATCGCCAGGGGAGACACCGAGGAGTATGCGGGCCGTCCGGTCCGCCCCGAGGACGACGGGATCAAGCACACCTCGCCGCGTGGCGGGCTGCGCAACCTCGACGCGGTGTTCCCGGGGCGACCGCGCCAGCCCCGCCGGAGCCGCGACGGCCAGGCCGTGACCCAACTCGCGTACGCACGACGCGGGGAGATCACCCCCGAGATGGAGTACGTGGCCGTTCGGGAGAACGTCTCGCCGGAGGTCGTCCGTGAGGAGATCGCCGCGGGCCGGGCCGTACTGCCCGCGAACGTCAATCACCCCGAGATCGAGCCGATGATCATCGGCAAGCGGTTCCTGGTGAAGGTCAACGCCAACATCGGGAACTCCGCGGTCACCTCCTCCATCGAGGAGGAGGTCGAGAAGATGACCTGGGCGACCCGCTGGGGCGCCGACACGGTCATGGACCTGTCGACCGGCCGGAACATCCACACCACCCGCGAATGGGTGCTGCGCAACTCCCCCGTCCCCATCGGCACGGTGCCGCTGTACCAGGCGCTCGAGAAGGTCGACGGCAAGGCCGAAGAGCTCACCTGGGAGATCTACAAGGACACCGTCATCGAGCAGGCCGAACAAGGTGTGGACTACATGACGGTCCACGCGGGCGTGCGCCTCGCGTATGTGCCGCTCACCGCGAACCGCAAGACCGGCATCGTCTCGCGCGGTGGCTCGATCATGGCGGCCTGGTGCCTCGCCCATCACAAGGAGTCGTTCCTCTACGAGAACTTCGAGGAACTGTGCGAGATCCTCGCCGCCTACGACGTCACCTACTCCCTCGGTGACGGCCTGCGGCCCGGCTCCATCGCGGACGCCAACGACGAGGCGCAGTTCGCGGAGTTGCGCACGCTCGGGGAACTCAACCGGATCGCGAAGCGTTTCCACGTACAGACCATGATCGAGGGCCCGGGACATGTCCCGATGCACAAGATCAAGGAGAACATCGACCTGCAGCAGGAGATCTGCGATGAGGCTCCGTTCTATACGCTCGGCCCGCTGACGACGGACGTCGCTCCGGCGTACGACCACATCACCTCGGGCATAGGCGCCGCGATGATCGCATGGTGGGGTACGGCGATGCTCTGCTACGTCACTCCCAAGGAGCACTTGGGACTGCCCAACCGTGACGACGTGAAGACCGGCGTCATCACCTACAAGATCGCGGCCCATGCGGCGGACATCGCCAAGGGACACCCGGGCGCACAGGAGTGGGACGACGCGTTGTCGGATGCCCGCTTCGAGTTCCGCTGGGAGGATCAGTTCAACCTGGCCCTCGACCCCGACACGGCCCGTGAGTTCCACGACGAGACGCTCCCGGCCGAGCCGGCCAAGACGGCTCACTTCTGCTCCATGTGCGGGCCGAAGTTCTGCTCGATGAAGATCTCCCAGGACATCCGCCGTGAACACGGCGGCTCCCGGGCCGAGATCGAGGCGGGCATGGCCCAGAAGTCCAAGGAGTTCGCGGAGGCGGGGAACCGGGTCTATCTGCCGATGGCGGACTGAAGTAGGTGGGCGGGAGCTTCGCGCACGGCCGTGAGTGGGTTCGTTCGCGGCTCCCGCCGCCGCGGGTGGGCGGTGGTATCGGAGGCCGGTCGTCAGTCCGGCTGGTGCTCCGGTCCGCCGAAGTCCGGGCTGGAGAAGTCCGGGCTGCTGTAGCTGGGCCGGGAGCCGGCGCTGCCGCTCTCCGGGCTGCTGCTGAAGCTCGGGCGGTTGTAACCGAGGTGCGGCATACGGCTGGGCGGGGCCGGACGGTCCGGCTCGAGCAGCAGCGCCGGACCCGGGTTCGCGAGGGCGTCACGGAGGAACGGCAGGATGCCGCGCTCCAGGAGGGCCTCGCGCCAGGCGTCCCTGGCCCGGGTCAACTCCTCGTTCAGCTCGCTGCGCACTCCGTCGTCGAGGAGCGCCGTGGCGTTGTTGCGCAGGGCGGTGAGCAACAGGCCGACGGCGGCCACCAGGATCGCGGCCGCGGTGACCGCGCCGAAGACCCAGCCCGTGGTGAGGAGGGTCTCGGCGATCGCCCGGTCGGGGTCGAGCACTTTCATGACGTACCCGACGAGCAGGAAGAGGACCGCCGCGGTCCCGGCGAGGACCGGAGCGAGCACCGCGGCGACGGCACCGGCGCCCGCACCCTCGGTGACCTCGCCCACGGTGGCGGCGAGCCCCACCGTGGAGCCGTCCGGCTCGCTGGAGCCGGACGCCGTCCCCTCGGCGGCGGGCGTGGTGGCCGACGACGGGCTGCGGAATTCGTCGCGGACCTTGACGTAGTACTGGTATTCGGTCGCCGCGGCGGCTGTGATGATCGCCGAGGCGTTGAGGGCCATGGTGCGCAGTTGTTCGAGGTTGAGCCGCTGGAGGCCTGCGGCGAATTCCGGGCGGTGTGGTGCGGAGCGCAGCGCCTCGCCGAGGATCCGCTCGTACTCCTGGCGGTCCTCACTGAGCAGGTGCTGCGGAACGCTGTTCATGTGCATCCCCCGATGCTCCGTAGGGCTTGTGGCTCGGCATGCTGACGAGCCGTCGGGCAGAAACGGAGGGGAGCCTGCTACGGATAAGCCGATGGTAGAGCGGTGACGGCAGGCGGTGACAGGGGGTTTGAAGAAATTGGCCCCTGGCCAGCGAAGTCTTCCGACGGGGGACGCCTGCCCGTTGACGGCTCAGGTAGGCAGCGGAAGTTCCTGGACCAGCAGCTTTCCGGCCATGGTCACACCGCCGTCCATGGCGACGGCCAGACCGTCCGCATAGGTGTACGGTCCGTCGACCGAGGGCCCCGTGCCGTCTTCGCCGTCCTCCGAGCCGACCTCTCCCAGGAGGTACGGAATCGGGCTATGACCATGGACGATGCGGCTGCCGCCGTAGGTCTCGAGCAGTGAGCGCACGGCATCGGCGCCCTCGTCGCGGAAGGAGAAGCGACGGGTGAACTTGCGGAAGAGGTCCCAGACCTCGTCCGGGTCGTTGCGCGTGATCGTCTCGCGGACGGTGTCATTGACCGCCTCGATGGAGTCGCCGTAGTCGCGGTAGGCGGTGGTGTCGGAATGCACCAGGAGGTGGCCGTCGACCTCCTCCATGGCGTCCAGACGGGCCATCCACTGGAGGTGGTGGTCCTGGAGGCGGTCCATGTCGGTCTTCTGGCCGCCGTTGAGGAGCCAGGCGGCCTGGAAGGTGGCCGTGCCCGCGCCGGAGTTGACGGGGGTGTCGCCGAAGCGCTTGGCGCCCAGCAGCAGCAGCTCGTGGTTGCCCATGAGGGCCTTGCAGTAGCCGCCGGCCGCGGCGGCCTCGGCGGACAGGCGCATCACGAGGTCGATGACGCCGATGCCGTCCGGGCCCCGGTCGGTGAAGTCGCCGAGGAACCAGAGCCGGGCGGTGCCCGCCGACCAGTTGCCCGCGGCGTCGACGAGGCCCTTCTCGCGGAGCGCGGCGAGGAGTTCGTCCAGGTAGCCGTGGACGTCCCCGACGACGAAGAGCGGGCTCGGCCGGGCGGAGGAAGGCTCGGCCGCCGTGGTCTCCGGGTCGATCACGACCTGGAGTGTGTCGCCCCGGTTGATCACCGGAAGGTCGCGCTGGGTCGGGGTGTACCCCTCGGGGTAGCCCTCAGGATCCTCGGCGGGCCCGGAGGCTTCGCCCGGGTCCGCGGAGTGTCCGTACGGACCGGCCTCGTGGACGTACGCGGGCACGCGGAAATCGCGCACCGTCGGCGTCCGCACCTCGGGTCCCTGACCGGCCCCCTGAGTCATCGACCCCTCCACCACCATCGCCCGCATCTGCACCGTGTCGGACTGCCTGGTCGCAGCGGCCCGCGCGGTGTGTGCGCCCATCATAGGAATGCGGATCGCGCCGTGTGATGACCCAGGGGTGGTGAAATGGCGCAGGGCCCCAGTTCACCGCGGTTTTCTCCCGAATTGGGCGGGGCTCTCCCCGCCCAATTCCCGTTCGGATCCTCAAGTGGGGCGTCAACCCGCTTCAGGTGATCGTGGTGGACTGACCGTCGTACGCGGTGGACGCCGCTCGGACGAGGTCCGCACGATCAACTCCGTCGGTATCACCTGCTCGACCGGTTGGTCCGATTCGACCCCCTCGATCGCGTCGATGAGGAGTTGGACCACAGCCGTGCCGATCCGACGCGGCTTCAGCGAGAGCGTGGTGATCGGCGGCTCGGTGGTCGCGTACACCGCCGACTCGCTGCAGCAGACCAGCAGCAGGTCGTCGGGGACGCGCAGACCGTAACGCCGGGCCGCGGCCAGCAGGTCGGTGCCGTTCGGATCGAAGAGGCCGTAGACCGCGTCCGGGCGGTCCGGCCGGGCCAGAAGTCGGTCGGCCGCGACGGCTCCGGCGCACGGATCGTGCGCCGGATAGGCCTCGTAGACAGGATCCTGGCCCACGCGCTCGCACCAGCGCAGGTATGCGGTGGTGGAGAGATGTGTGTACGTGTCCGTCGACGTGCCGGTGAGGAGCCCGATCCGGCGGGCGCCCGCGTCGGCCAGGTGGTCGAGGATGCCGAGGACGGCGGCCTCGTGGTCGTTGTCGACCCACGCGGTGACCGGCAGTGAGCCGGCCGGTCGGCCGTCGGAGACCACCGGTAATCCCTGGCGGACCAGTTCACTGACGACCGGGTCGTGGTCGGAGGGGTCGATGACCACGGTGCCGTCGAGGGCGACGTTCGACCACACGTCGTGCCGCGAGGTCGCGGGGAGGATGACCAGGGCGTAGCCCCGGGCCAGCGCGGCCGAGGTGGCGGCCCGCGCCATTTCCGCGAAGTACGCGAACTCGGTGAAGGTGAAAGGTTCATCCCCGTAGGTGGTCACGGTCAGGCCGATGAGGCCCGATTTGCCGGTTCTGAGAGTTCGGGCGGCCGCCGAGGGGCGGTAGCCAAGTCGGTCGGCGACCTCGCGTACATGGCGTCGGGTGGCGTCCGGGAGCCGGCCCTTGCCGTTGAGGGCGTCGGAAACGGTCGTGATGGAGACTCCGGCGGCGGCGGCCACGTCCCGGATGCCCGCTCGGCCCGACCGGCTGCCTCGGCGGGGAGTTTCCGCGCGGCTCACCTGGTGCTTCCCTGCTGCTGTCATGGCGAGCCGATAGTAGGGCTCATGCGGTGGGGTAGTGCGGACGCATATGCACTCGTTGACAGGCACGTTTCTGCAAGGTCACGAAGGGCCAATTTCCTTGCATTGTAAGGGAGTTGGGTCATCCCAAGTAAGGACGTGACTTGTCGACGCGCATGGGCCTGCCAAGTAGCTGATGTTTCGAAGAGGTCTCAACTCACCTGGACGGGTGATGCGCGCTACGGCGTGAGCCACCGGCGCGTGCGTTCCTGAGCGGTGCGCCCCCTGATTCGTACACCTTCGTGCCCTGATGCCCCTGGGGCGGATGTGACGGTGGAGGAGTGGGCGTGGGAGGGCGGAGGAACGGACGTGGGACGGACGGGGAGCAGACGCGGTTGTCCACAGGCCATTCGCAGGGGCGCCGAATCCTCATAAGGTGAGAAGCATTACGTCGACGAGGAGGACTGCGGTGAGCGAGACGAGCCCCAAGCTGCGAGCCGAGCTGGAGGGTATCCCCACCTACAAGCCCGGCAAGCCGGCCGCGGCGGGCGGCCCGGTGGCGTACAAGCTGTCCTCCAACGAGAACCCGTATCCGCCGCTGCCCGGTGTGCTGGAGAGCGTGACGGGTTCGGCCGCGTCCTTCAACCGGTACCCGGACATGGCGTGCACGGGGCTGATGAGCGAGCTCGCGGACCGGTTCGGGGTGCCGGTCACGGACCTCGCCACGGGCACCGGCTCGGTCGGTGTGGCTCAGCAGCTGGTGCAGGCGACCTCGGGGCCGGGCGACGAGGTGATCTACGCCTGGCGGTCGTTCGAGGCGTATCCGATCATCGCGCAGATCAGCGGGGCCACGTCCGTGCAGGTGCCCTTGACGCCGGGCGATGTGCACGACCTGGACGCGATGGCGGACGCGATCACCGACCGGACCCGGTTGATTTTCGTCTGCAACCCGAACAACCCGACGGGTACGGCGGTCCGCCGCGCCGAGCTGGAGCGGTTCCTCGACCGGGTACCCGGCGATGTGCTGGTCGTGCTGGACGAGGCGTACCGCGAATTCGTGCGGGACGTCGAGGTGCCGGACGGCGTCGAGTTCTACCGGGAGCGGCCGAACGTGTGTGTGCTGCGCACCTTCTCGAAGGCGTACGGGCTCGCGGGACTGCGAGTGGGCTTCGCGATCGCTCACGAGCCGGTGGCGGCCGCGCTGCGGAAGACGGCCGTGCCGTTCGGTGTGAGCCAACTCGCACAGGACGCCGCTGTCGCCTCGCTGCGCGCCGAGGACGAGCTGCTCGGCCGGGTCGGTTCGCTGGTCTGCGAGCGGAACCGGGTGCTCGAGGGGCTGCGCGGTCAGGGGTGGACGGTGCCGGAGACGCAGGCGAACTTCGTCTGGCTGCGGCTGGGGGAGCGCACCGTCGACTTCGCCGGCGCGTGCGAGCAGGCCGGTGTCGTCGTGCGGCCGTTCCCGGGCGAGGGCGTGCGGGTGACGATCGGCGAGACCGAGGCCAACGACATCTTCCTCAAGGTGACGGAGACGTTCCGCAAGGAGCTGTAGTCGGGGTTCCGGGCGGCCCTGCGGGGCCGTTGACCAGGGGTCCGGGGATTCTTCTCCGGGCCCCTGGCCTTTTTTGGGGACCCCTGGATCCCGCCTCGAACGGCCATGCCATAATTGCTTGTGAATGTGAACGCGTTCACAAGCGCATCCTGGTTGTCCTGAGATGTACGTGTCACCCGGGACAGGCTGCCGCAGTGCCACGGCATGTAAGGAGAAGACGTGGATCTCGCTCTGGCGCCGGAGACTCTGGCGCGATGGCAGTTCGGCATCACGACCGTCTACCACTTCCTCTTCGTCCCCCTGACGATCTCGCTCGCCGCGCTCACCGCGGGCCTGCAGACCGCCTGGGTGCGCTCGGGGAAGGAGAAGTACCTCCAGGCCACCAAGTTCTGGGGCAAACTCTTTCTGATCAACATCGCGATGGGTGTCGTCACCGGCATCGTGCAGGAGTTCCAGTTCGGCATGAACTGGTCCGACTACTCCCGCTTCGTCGGTGATGTCTTCGGAGCCCCGCTCGCCTTCGAGGCGTTGATCGCCTTCTTCTTCGAGTCCACCTTCATCGGCCTGTGGATCTTCGGCTGGGACAAGCTCCCGCAGAAGATCCATCTGGCATGCATCTGGATGGTCTCCATAGGCACGATCCTGTCGGCGTACTTCATCCTCGCGGCCAACTCGTGGATGCAGCACCCGGTGGGCTATCGGATCAACGAGGCGAAGGGCCGGGCCGAGCTCACCGACTTCTGGCTCGTCCTGACCCAGAACACCGCGCTGACGCAGGTCTTCCACACCCTCGCGGCGGCCTTCCTCGCCGGCGGAGCCTTCATGGTCGGCATCGCCGCCTTCCACCTGGCCCGCAAGAAGCACATCCCGATGATGAAGACCTCGCTGCGCCTCGGCCTGGTCACCGTCGTGGTGGCCGGCATGCTCACCGCGATCAGCGGCGACCTGCTCGGCAAGGTCATGTTCAAGCAGCAGCCGATGAAGATGGCCGCCGCCGAGGCCCTGTGGGACGGTGAGGCGCCAGCGCCGTTCTCCGTCTTCGCCTACGGCGACGTCGACGAGGGCCACAACAAGGTCGCCGTCGAGATCCCCGGCCTGCTGTCCTTCCTCGCCAACGACGACTTCGACTCGTACGTCCCCGGCATCAACGACGTCAACAAGTCCGAACAGGAGAAGTTCGGGCCCGGCGACTACCGGCCCAACATTCCCGTCGCCTACTGGGGCTTCCGCTGGATGATCGGCTTCGGCATGGCCTCCGTCGCGATCGGCGCGGCCGGCCTCTGGCTCACCCGCCGGAAGTTCCTGTTGCCGCAGCATCTGCGGGTCGGCGACGACGATGTGCCGCATCTCGTCCTGCTGCCGAAGAAGGCCCTCGGTCCGACGCTCACCAAGTGGTACTGGCGCATCGCGGTCCTGACCCTCGGTTTCCCGTTGATCGCCAGCTCCTGGGGCTGGATCTTCACCGAGATGGGCCGCCAGCCCTGGGTCGTCTACGGCGTGCTGCGCACCGAGGACGCGGTCTCCCCCGGGGTCTCCCAGGGCGAGATCATCACCTCGATGCTCGTCTTCACCACGCTGTACGCGATCCTCGCCGTCGTCGAGGTCAAGCTGCTCGTGAAGTACGTCAAGGCGGGACCGCCCGAGCTGACGGAGGCCGACCTCAACCCGCCCACGAAGATCGGCGGCGACTCCCGTGACGCCGACAAGCCGATGGCCTTCTCGTACTAGGCCGCACCGGGCCAAGGGAGCACAGTCATGGAACTTCACGACGTCTGGTTCGTCCTCATCGCCGTCCTGTGGATCGGCTACTTCTTCCTGGAGGGCTTCGACTTCGGGGTCGGTGTCCTCACCAAACTGCTGGCCCGGAATCGTCCGGAGAAGCGGGTCCTCATCAACACCATCGGGCCCGTCTGGGACGGCAACGAGGTCTGGCTGCTCTCGGCGGGCGGCGCGACCTTCGCCGCCTTCCCCGAGTGGTACGCCACCCTCTTCTCCGGCTTCTATCTGCCGCTGCTGCTCATCCTGGTCTGCCTGATCGTCCGCGGTGTGGCCTTCGAGTACCGGGTGAAGCGGCCCGAGGAGAACTGGCAGCGCAACTGGGAGACGGCGATCTTCTGGACCTCGCTGCTCCCGGCCTTCCTATGGGGCGTGGCCTTCGCCAACATCGTGCGCGGGGTCAAGATCGACCGTGACTTCGAGTACGTGGGCAGCCTCGCCGATCTGCTCAACCCGTACGCCCTGCTGGGCGGTCTGGTCACGCTGACCCTGTTCACCTTCCACGGAACGGTGTTCGTCGGCCTCAAGACCGTCGGGGACATCCGTGAGCGGGCGCGCGAGCTGGCCCTGCGCGTAGGTGCCGTGACGGCAGGACTGGCGCTTCTCTTCCTGCTCTGGACGCAGATCGAGAAGGGTGACGGCGCCTCCCTGGTCGCCGCGGTCGTGGCGATCGCAGCGCTGCTGGTGGCGCTGGCGGCGGTTCGGGCGGGACGCGAGGGCTGGGCGTTCGCCCTGTCGGGGGTCACCATCGTGGCCGCCGTCGCGATGCTCTTCCTCACGCTCTTCCCGAACGTCATGCCGTCCTCGCTGAACGAGGACTGGAGCCTCACGGTCACCAATGCCTCGTCCAGCCCGTACACCCTGAAGATCATGACGTGGTGCGCGGCCATCGCCACCCCGGTGGTCATGCTCTACCAGGGGTGGACCTACTGGGTCTTCCGCAAGCGGATCGGTACACAGCACATCGCCGAGTCGGTGCACTGAATCCCGGCGAGGAGGTGTGTTTGACGATGTTTCACGTGAAACACACATCCCCAGACCGAAGAGGCATGTTTCACGTGAAACATGCCTGCTGAGAAGAGGGTGTTTCACGTGAAACCGATCGACCCACGACTGCTCCGGTACGCGCGCGCCACTCGCCTCTTCCTGGTGGTCGTCGTCGGACTGGGTGTTGCGGGAGCCGCGCTCGTCATCGCGCAGGCCATGCTCATCGCCGAAGTGGTGGTAGGCGCCTTCCAACACGGGATGTCGGTCTCCGAACTTCGGACTCCCCTGCTGCTCCTGGCCGCGGTAGCACTCGGCCGGGCTCTGGTCTCCTGGCTCACCGAGCTGGCCGCTCACCGCGCGAGTGCCGCGGTGAAGTCGGAGCTGCGGGGTCGGCTGTTGGAACGGGCCACCGCCCTGGGCCCCGGCTGGCTGAGCGGGCAGCGCACCGGCTCGCTGGTCGCCCTGGCCACCCGTGGGGTCGATGCGCTCGACGACTACTTCTCGCGCTACCTGCCCCAGTTGGGTCTCGCCGTCGTCGTGCCCGTCGCGGTCCTCGCGAGGATCGTCACCGAGGACTGGGTGTCGGCGGCGATCATCGTCGGAACGCTGCCGCTGATCCCGGTCTTCATGGTGCTCATCGGCTGGGCCACCCGCTCGCAGATGGACCGTCAGTGGCGGCTGCTGTCGCAGCTGTCGGGGCACTTCCTGGATGTTGTCGCCGGACTGCCGACGCTGAAGGTGTTCGGCCGGGCCAAGGCTCAGGCCGAGTCGATCAAGCGGATCACCGGCGAGTACCGACAGGCGACCATGCGGACGCTGCGGATCGCCTTCCTGTCGTCCTTCGCGCTGGAACTGCTCGCGACGATCTCGGTCGCGCTCGTCGCGGTCACCATCGGCATGCGGCTCGTACACGGCGAGATGGACCTGTACATCGGTCTGGTGATCCTCGTCCTGGCTCCCGAGGCGTATCTGCCGGTGCGGCAGGTGGGTGCCCAGTTCCACGCGGCCGCCGAGGGGCTCGCGGCGGCCGAGGAGATCTTCGAGGTCCTGGAGACGCCGGTGCCGGCGTCCGGGACCGGAGAAATACCGCCTGCGGGCGATCTCCGCTTCGACGGGGTGACCGTCCGCTATCCCGGCCGGTCGTACGACGCCGTCACGAACGTCTCCTTCACCGTGGCACCCGGCGAGACGGTGGCCCTCGTCGGGCCGAGCGGTGTGGGCAAGTCGACCCTGCTGAACGTCCTGTTGGGGTTCACCGAGGCCACGGCGGGTTCCGTGCGGGTCGGTGGAGCCGATCTCGCCCAGCTCGACCTGGACGCGTGGCGAGCGCGAGTGGCCTGGGTGCCGCAGCGGCCGCACCTGTACGCCGGGACGATCGCCGAGAACGTCCGGCTGGCCCGGCCGGACGCGGACGACGCGGCGATACGGCAGGCGCTCACCGACGCGGGAGCGCTCGACTTCGTGGACGCCCTGCCCGCCGGGGTCGACACGGTCCTCGGTGAGGACGGCGTGGGGCTCTCCGCCGGACAGCGACAACGCCTCGCCCTCGCCCGGGCGTTCCTCGCCGACCGGCCCGTGCTGCTCCTCGACGAGCCGACGGCCTCGTTGGACGGGGAGACGGAGGCGGAGGTCGTCCAGGCGGTACGGCGGCTGGCGGTGGGCCGGATCGTGCTGCTGGTGGTCCACCGCCCGGCCCTGCTGGGGGTGGCGGACCGGGTGGTGCGGCTGGAGGAGGCCTCGGGGCACGGGGCGGCACCGGCCGCCGAGCGTGACCGAGCGGTCGCCGTGTCCGCTCTGCCGGAACGACAGGACGCGCTGGGGCCGGCGCCCGGGGAAGACCTGCCGCTGGAGCGGAGCGGGGGCGTGCTGACCCGGGTCCGTCGGATGGCCGGGCCGCGACGGGGACGGCTGGCCCTCGCGCTGCTGCTCGGCAGCCTCGCGCTGGGCAGCGCGGTCGGGCTGATGGCGACCTCCGGATGGCTGATCTCGCGGGCCTCGCAGCAGCCCCCGGTGCTGTATCTGATGGTCGCGGTGACGGCGACGAGGGCGTTCGGGATCGGACGGGCGGTGTTCCGGTACACCGAGCGGCTGGTCTCGCACGACGCCGTGCTGCGGATGCTGGCCGACACGAGGGTGGCCGTCTACCGGCGGCTGGAGCGGCTCGCCCCCGCCGGACTGCGGACGATCCGACGGGGCGACCTGCTCTCACGGCTGGTCGCCGATGTGGACGCGCTGCAGGACTACTGGGTGCGTTGGCTGCTGCCCGCGGGTGCCGCGGTGACCGTCTCCGCCGCCTCCGTCGGGTTCACCGCGTGGCTGCTGCCCGAGGCGGGAGCCGCTCTGGCCGTCGGTCTGCTCGCCGCCGGTGCCGGGGTTCCTCTCGTGACCGGTGCCGTGGCCCGGCGGGCGGAGTACCGGCTGGCGCCGGCCCGTGGGGTGCTGGCCACCCGCGTGGCCGATCTGCTCACCGGCACCGCAGAGTTGGCGGTCGCGGGCGCCCTGCCCGCGCGTACGGCGGAGGCGCGCCGGGCCGACCAGGTGCTGACCCGGATCGCCTCCCGGGCCGCCACGGCGACCGCGCTCGGCGACGGGCTCACCGCGCTCGTCTCCGGGCTCACCGTGGCCGCCACCGCGCTCTTCGGCGCGCAGGCGGTCGTCGACGGGCGGCTGAGCGGCGTGGCCATGGCCGTCGTCGTGCTCACCCCGCTGGCCGCGTTCGAGGCGGTACTGGGGATGCCGCTCGCCGTCCAGTTCCGCCAGCGGGTGCGCAGGAGCGCGGAGCGCGTGTACGAGGTGCTGGACACACCCGATCCCGTTCGTGAACCGGAGGAGCCGGCCGAGGCGCCGCTGTCGCCGTTCCCGCTACGGCTCGAAGGGCTCGGCGCACGGTACGCAGGGCAGGACCGGAACGCGCTCACCGCGCTGGACCTCACCCTGGAGGAGGGCCGCAGGGTCGCCGTGGTCGGTGTCTCGGGTGCGGGCAAGACGACGCTCGCGCAGGTGCTGCTGCGGTTCCTGGACCCGCGCGAGGGGACCTACACGCTGGGCGGCGTGGACGCGGGCACGCTCGACGGGGACGCCGTACGGCGGCTCGTGGGGCTGTGCGCCCAGGACGCGCACCTCTTCGACAGTTCGGTGCGGGAGAACCTGCTGCTCGCGAGGAAGGACGCCGGCGAGGCGGAGCTGCGGGACGCGCTCGCGCGGGCACGACTGCTCGACTGGGCCGACGAACTGCCCGACGGGCTCGACACCTTGATCGGGGAGCACGGGGCACGGCTGTCCGGCGGCCAGCGTCAGCGGCTCGCTCTCGCCCGCGCGCTGCTGGCCGATTTCCCGGTGCTCGTTCTCGACGAGCCCGCGGAGCACCTGGACCTGCCGACGGCCGACGCGCTCACCGCGGACCTGCTGGCCGCGACCGAGGGCCGTACGACCCTGTTGATCACCCATCGGCTGGCCGGCCTCGACGCGGTGGACGAGGTCGTCGTCCTGGCGGAGGGACGCGTCGCTCAGCGCGGTACCTACGCGGAACTGGCCCTGGTGGACGGCCCCTTGCGGGAGATGCTGGAACGGGAGGCGGCGGGGGAACTGCTGGCCGGTGTCTGAGCGCCGCGCGGCTTCGCCGGGGCTTCCGCAACGGTGACCGACGGTCGGCCGGTGTCCGGTCGGCCGCCGCGGTGCAGCTGACCGGGCCCGTTCGGTGCGGGGGCTGCCTCGGTCGCGAGGACCCGCGCCGACCGCCTCAGTCTCGGTCGCGAGAGTCCGTGCCGACCGCCTCAGTCTCGGTCGCGAGAGTCCGTGCCGACCGCCTCACCGTCTAGGTCGCACGGATCCGCGCCGAACGCCCCACCGTCCGGACCCTGTTCGGCTCCATTTCTTGGCCCGTCCGGGGCATGGTGTCCCCCGGCCGTACGACGCGAACAGGACTCTGGCGCGGGGCAGGTCCACGATCGCTGCTATGCGCTTCTCTCGCCGACACTCGCTGTTCGTCGCCGTGGTGCTGTGCGCCTCGGCCACTGTCGTGGCCCGGCCCGCGGCGGCCGACAGCGATCGCGGCGGGACCCAGGCCGCACCCGCCGAGGAGGGCATCAGCGCGCGGGTGGCGCGACTGTTCGAGGAGGCGGCGGTCGCCACACAGCGGTACGAGGCGGGGCGGCAGGCGGCGGAGGCGCAGAAGACGAAGACGGAGCGGTTGGAGAGGCTGCTCACGCGGGAGCGGAAGCAGATCGCCGTGCTCAACGCCGACCTCGGCCGGATCGCGCGGGCCCAGTACCGCGAGGGCGGCGGGGTGCCGTACACCGCACAGATGCTGTTCGCGGAGGACCCCGACGAGCTGATGCGAGGTCAGCGGGCGGCCTGGCAGGCCGATCTGGCCGTCAACAACGCCGTGGCCAAGAGCCGTCGCGCGGAGACGCGGCTCGCCGCGGACGAGGCGAAGGCGGCCACGGCGTGGCGCGCGCTGGAGGAGTGGAAGACCGGGCTCTCCGGGATCAAGAAGGCGATCGAGCAGAAGCTCGAAGTGGCGCAGTGGACGCTCCAGGGCCAGGCCGACGAAGCGGTCGCGGCCGGAGCCTGTCGGGGAGCCGTCCGCCTGGACCAGCCGGACGGCGAGCCGTCGGCCGCGTGGGTCGCCCCGGTGGCCACGTACGAACTCTCCGCCGGCTACGGCAGCGGTGGTGAGCGCTGGGCCGGTCAGCACACCGGGCAGGACTTCGCGGTGCCGATCGGCACGCCGGTGCGAGCGGTCGGTGCGGGACGCGTGGTGAAGGTGTCGTGCGGGGGCGCCTTCGGCATCCAGATCGTCGTCGAGCACGCGGACGGCTACTTCACGCAGTACGCGCACCTCGCCGCCGTCACCGTCGACCAGGGGGACCGGGTGCGCCCGGGTCAGTGGATCGGCCAGTCGGGCACCACCGGCAACTCCACCGGCCCCCACCTGCACTTCGAGGTACGGGTCACCCCGGAGCTGGGCTCGGGTGTGGACCCCGTGCCGTGGCTGCGGAAGCGCGGGGTGAAGTTGTAGGAAGTGTTCAGCAGGTCTCGCTACAGCCGCTCCGCCAGGAGCCGCTCGATCACGACCGCCACCCCGTCGTCGTTGTTGGCCACGGTCCGGCCGGAAGCCGCCGCGAGGACGTCCGGGTGCGCGTTGCCCATGGCGTAGGACTGGCCGGCCCAGGTGAGCATCTCGACGTCGTTCGGCATGTCCCCGAAGGCGACGACCTCTTCGTGCGAGATACCGCGCTCGGCGCAGCACAGGGCGAGGGTGCTGGCCTTGGAGACGCCCGGGCCGCTGATCTCCAGCAGGGCGCTGGGGCTGGAGCGCGTGATGGTGGCACGGTCGCCGACGGCGATGCGCGCGGTGGCGAGGAAGTCGTCGGGGTCGATCGACGGGTGGTACGCGAGGATCTTCAGCACCGGTTCGTGATCGGCCACACCACCGGCGGCCAGCAGTTTCTCGGCGGGCGCCAGGGTGTCGGGGACCTCCATGTGGAGCTTGGGGTAGTCGGGCTCCTGGTTGAAGCCGTACGTCTGCTCGACCGCGTACACCGTGCCCGGCGCGGCCTCACGCAGCAGCCGTACGGCGTCGAGGGCGTTCTCGCGGGGCAGTTCGCGGACCTTGACGAAGCGGTGGGCGCCGGGCCCGCCGTGCAGGTCGACCACGGCGGCACCGTTTCCGCAGATCGCGAGGCCGTGACCGTGGACGTGCTCGCTGACGACGTCCATCCAGCGGGCCGGGCGGCCGGTGACGAAGAAGACCTCGACGCCCGCCTCCTCCGCGGCCGCGAGGGCGGCGACGGTGCGGGGCGAGACCGACTTGTCGTCGCGGAGCAGGGTGCCGTCGAGGTCCGTGGCTATGAGCCGGAGCGGGACGGTCGGGGCCGGGGTCTCGGGCTGTCGCGTCGCTGAGGTCACGGGCCCCATTGTCGCGCATATGCGTGCACGGTCGTGCGGGTGCCCGCACAAGTGAGTGATCGTGGGACCCGCAGCTCCGCTGGCCGGCCTGTTGCCGGCGGCAGTTCCCGCACTTCTCCGAGCTGTGCACTCTGCCCGGCCGCGCCGGCTGTGGAGCGCGTCACGCCAACTGGGCCGGGGCCTCCATGGCGATCCGCTCGAAGACCTTCTCGTCCGCGGCGAAGTCCGAGTCCGGGATCGGCCAGTGGATCACGAGGTCGGTGACACCCAGCTCGGCGTGGCGGCCCGCGAAGTCCACGAAGGCGTCGAGGGACTCCAGGGGGCGGCCTCGGTCCGGTGTGAAACCGGTGAGGAGGATCTTGTCGAGCCGGGCCGCGTCGCGGCCGACCGCGGCGGCCGTGTCGGCCAGCTTGTCGACCTGTCCACGAATGGCCTGAACCGACTGCTCGGGCGTGCCCGACTCGAACAGCTTGGGGTCCCCGGTGGTCACCCAGGCCTGCCCGTACCGGGCGGCCAGCCGCATCCCGCGCGGCCCGGTGGCGGCCACCGCGAAGGGCAGCCGGGGGCGCTGGACGCAGCCGGGGATGTTGCGCGCCTCATGGGCGGAGTAGTAGTCGCCCTCGTACGAGACGGAGTCCTCGGTGAGCAGCCGGTCGAGCAGGGGGACGAACTCGGCGAGACGGTCGGCGCGCTCACGCGGCGTCCACGGTTCCTGGCCGAGCGCGGTGGCGTCGAAGCCGGTTCCGCCCGCGCCGACGCCCAGGGTGAGCCGGCCGCCGGAGATGTCGTCGAGGGAGATCAGTTCCTTGGCGAGGGTCACCGGGTGCCGGAAGTTCGGCGAGGTCACCAGCGTGCCGAGGCGGATACGGTCGGTGACGGCGGCCGCCGCGGTCAGGGTGGGTACGGCGCCGAACCACGGCCCGTCCCGGAAGGTCCGCCAGGACAGGTGGTCGTAGGTGAACGCGGTGTGGAACCCGAGCTGCTCGGCCCGCTGCCACATGTCACGGCCGCCCTCGTGCCAGCGGAGGTACGGCAGGATCACGGTGCTCAGACGCAGACTCATACCCCGAGCGTAAGGGCACCCGCCGAGTGGTCCCACTCAGTGCGACTCCGGGAACCGCAGGTACCGGGGCGGGACCGCCTCGGTCAGCCACACCCCGTTGTCGCTGACCCGGAAGACATGGCCGTCGCGGTGCATGGCGCCCGAGTCCACGGACAGCACCACGGGTCGGCCGCGGCGGGCGCCGACGCGGGTGGCGGTCTCGCGGTCGGGTGAGAGGTGCACGTCGTGGCGGTTCATGGCGCGCAGCCCTTCGGCGCGGATCGCGCCCAGGAAGGCCGCCACGGTCCCGTGGTAGAGGTACGGGGGTGGGGTCGCGGGAGGCAGCCCCAGGTCGACCTCGACGGTGTGGCCCTGGTTGGCGCGGATCCGGTCTCCCTCGACCGCGAAGCGTCGCTTGTCGTTGGCCTCGACCACATGGTCGAGCTCGGCCCTGGTGAAGGGGAAACCGTGGGCGGCGGCCGCCTCCATGAGCGTGTCGATCCCCACCCAGCCGCCCTCGTCGAGCGCGAGCCCGATCCGCTCCGGCTGGTGTCTCAGGTGTTTCGAGAGGTACTTCGACACTCTCACGGTACGTCGTTCGTTCATCTCGCCAGCGTGCCTGGCGAGACCCGCGTCACGCACTTGATTTTGCCGTGGATGTTTGATCCACAGACAAGTGGAGTTATCCACAGGGGAATTGAAGATTCTGTGGACAACGACCCGCCGAATTCAGGGTTGTCGCGAGCGGCACCCGCGAGATCCGTACGGCCCGCTCGTCCTTCTCGGTACCGGGGCTCACAGCGGCGGCTCAAGGCGGGCGAGGGCGCGCAGGGCTCGGGGGGTGAACCGGGCCATGAAGCGACCGCCGCGGGCTTCCGGGGTGACGGGGACGACCGCCTGGTTCCGGACGACCGCGCGCAGGACGGCCTCCGCGACCTTCTCCGGCGGGTAGTTCCGCAGTCCGTAGAGCTTCGCGGCCCTGCGCTGCCGGCGCTTCTCCTCCGCCGCGTCGACGCCCGCGAAGCGCGCGGTCGAGGTGATGCCGGTGTTGACGATGCCGGGACAGATCGCCGACACCCCGATGCCCTGCCCGGCCAGTTCCGCGCGCAGGCACTCGCTCAGCATCAGGACCGCCGCCTTGGAGGTGCTGTACGCGGGCAGCGACCGGGAGGGCAGATACGCCGCGGCCGAGGCGATGTTGACGATGTGGCCGCCCTGGCCGCGCTCGGTCATCTGCCTGCCGAAGAGCCGGCAACCGTGGATCACGCCCCACAGGTTGACGTCGAGGACCTTGCGCCACTCCTCGAAGGTCGTGTCCAGGAAGGACCCGGACAGCCCGATCCCCGCGTTGTTCACCAGGACGTCGACCACTCCGTGCTCGGCGGCGACCTTCTTCGCGAGCTTCTCCATGGCCTGCTCGTCCGAGACGTCGACCGTCTCCGCCCAGGCTTCGGGCGCTCCGACCTGCCGGGCCGACTCCGCGGTCCGTGCCGCTCCTTCGGCGTCCAGGTCGACGGCGACGACGCGTGCCCCCGCCTCGGCGAACGCGAGGGCTGTGGCCCGGCCGATGCCGCCGGCCGCGCCGGTGACCAGCACCAACTGCCCGCCGAAGCGGTCGGTGTGCCGCCCGGTGGCCATCGGCGTCCGGCGCCCTTCCTCGGTCGCCGTGACGAACTCGGTGATCCAGGCGGCCAGCTGATCGGGCCGGGTGCGCGGTATCCAGTGCTTGGTCGGCAGAGTGCGGCGGGTGAGCCGCGGAACCCATGACTCCAGGTCGTCGTGGAGCCGCTCGGAGAGGAACTGGTCGTCCAGGGGCGTGATGAGCTGCACGGGCACGTGGGCGTACGCGTCGTCCCGGGGGTCGGCCAGACGGGCTCGCATGTTGTCCCGGTACAGCCAGGCCCCGTGCGCGGCGTCGGTGGGCAGCGACGCGCTGGGGTAGTCGCCCCGGGGCAGCTTCTCGGCTCTGCGGACCAGGCCGGGCCACCACTTGCCGAGGGGGCCGCGCCAGGCGAGCTCGGGCAGTACGGGGGTGTGCAGCACGTAGACGTACCAGGATCTGGCCCCCTGGCCGAGGAGTTGACCGATCCGACGCGGGGTGGGGCGCTTCACCCGCCGCTTGATCCAGTGCCCCATGTGGTCGAGGGAGGGGCCGGACATCGAGGTGAAGGACGCGATGCGCCCCTCGGTGCGCTCGACCGTCGCGAACTCCCAGCCCTGGACCGACCCCCAGTCGTGTCCCACCAGGTGCACGGGGCGGTCCGGGCTGACGGCGTCCACGACCGCCAGGAAGTCGTCCGTCAGCTTCTCCAGCGTGAATCCCCCGCGCAGGGGCTCCGGAGCCGTGGAACCGCCGTGGCCGCGGACGTCGTACAGCACCACGTGGAAGTGCTCCGCGAGCCGTACGGCGACCTCGGACCAGACCTCCTTGGAGTCGGGATAGCCGTGCACGAGCACCACGGTCGGCCGCCCGGGATCGCCGAGTTCTGCGACGCACAACTCGACTCCGTCGGCGCGCACCCTGCGCTCCCGCGCATCTTTGAGCGTCCCGGCATCCGCCATGTCTCCCCCTTCGGGCCTCGGCAGCCGCTGCCGCGCCCGTCCTCGTACCCACCCTGGTCGACTACGTTCCGTGATCGTCATGTGACGTAGGCGAATGTGCCAGCGATCGATGGCTGCGTCAATGGGGGTGCGCGCGGGCTGTGGACAACCCCGCGACTGCGGGCCGCTCCGGAGATATGAAGAAAGGAGCGGACGCGGGCACGAAACCGCGACGTCGGTCGTTCCCTCTCCTGACGGCCCCTCGCGCGCGGCTCGGCTCTGTCCACCTGTTCGACCTCAGGGTGACCCCTAGGGGGACCGGCGATGGATGCCCCCTAGGAGCCCGTACGACTCGAGGGTGAGACCGAGACAGCTCTGCGGGCTGACGACCGCGGTGGCCCACGCCCCTAATGTCTAAATCGTGACTGTGATCGCGACCGAAAGCCTGAGCAAGCGGTTCCCGAGGGTGACCGCTCTTGACCGGCTCTCCGTGGACATCGGACCCGGTGTGACCGGACTCGTCGGTGCCAATGGCGCCGGCAAGTCCACACTGATCAAAATCCTGCTGGGTCTGTCCCCCGCCTCGGAGGGCCGCGCGGAGGTGCTCGGCCTCGACGTCGCCACCAAGGGCGGCGCCATTCGCGAGCGCGTGGGGTACATGCCGGAGCACGACTGCCTGCCGCCCGACGTCTCGGCCACCGAGTTCGTCGTGCACATGGCCCGCATGTCCGGCCTCCCGCCGACCGCCGCGCGTGAGCGCACCGCGGACACCCTGCGGCACGTCGGTCTGTACGAGGAGCGGTACCGCCCCATCGGCGGCTACTCCACCGGCATGAAACAGCGGGTGAAACTCGCCCAGGCCCTGGTGCACGACCCGCAGCTGGTCTTCCTGGACGAGCCGACCAACGGCCTGGACCCGGTCGGCCGGGACGAGATGCTCGGCCTCATCCGCCGCATCCACACCGACTTCGGCATCTCCGTCCTGGTCACCTCCCATCTGCTCGGCGAACTGGAGCGCACCTGCGACCACGTGGTCGTGGTCGACGGCGGCAAGCTCCTGCGGTCCAGCTCCACCAGGGACTTCACCCAGAGCACGGCGACCCTCGCGATCGAGGTCACCGACAGCGACGAGCACCCGGACGGCACCGGCGCACTGCGTCAGGCCCTCCACGCGCGCGGGGTCACCGTCTCCGACGGCAGCGGCCTCCCGGGCGCCGGGCACATCCTGCTGCTCACCGCCCAGGGTGACGAGACCTACGACCTGATCCGCGACGTCGTCGCCGACCTGGGCCTCGGCCTGGTCCGCATGGAGCAGCGCAGGCACCAGATCGCGGAGGTCTTCCAGGACAACGAGGAGCAGCAGGGCACGCGTAGCGCCCAGGACGCAGGAAAGGAGGCGGTCGGCCATGGCGGTTGAGCAGCACGGTGCACCGGCACCGTCCCTCGACGGCGGACAGCCCGCCCGCACGGGCGAGCAGAGCCGTATCCACAACATCGGATACCGCTCCTACGACGGCCCCCGCCTCGGTCGCGCCTACGCCCGGCGCTCGCTGTACTCGCAGTCCCTGCGCGGCGCGTACGGACTGGGCCGCTCGGCCAAGTCCAAGGTGCTGCCCATGCTGCTGTTCGCGGTGATGTGCGTGCCGGCGGCCATCATGGTGGCGGTCTCGGTGGCCACGCAGGCCAACGACCTGCCCGTCAAGTACACCGACTACGCGGTCATCATGCAGGCCGTCATCGGCCTGTACGTCGCCTCCCAGGCACCCCAGTCGGTCTCGCGCGACCTGCGCTTCAAGACCGTCCCGCTGTACTTCTCGCGCCCGATCGAGACCGCCGACTACGTCCGCGCGAAGTTCGCGGCGCTGACCTCGGCGCTGTTCATCCTCACCGCCGTGCCCCTGCTCGTGCTCTACGTCGGCGCGCTGCTGGCCAAGCTCGACTTCACCGACCAGACCAAGGGATTGGCACAGGGACTGGTGTCCGTGGCGTTGCTGTCGCTCCTCTTCGCGGGCATCGGCCTGGTGATCTCGGCGGTCACCCCGCGGCGGGGCTTCGGCATCGCGGCCGTCATCGCCGTTCTGACGATCTCCTACGGCGCTGTGTCCGTCGTCCAGGCCATCGCCACCGAGCAGAACAGCTCGGACGCGGTGCCGTGGCTCGGCTTCTTCTCGCCCATCACGCTCATCGACGGCGTGCAGACCGCCTTCCTGGGCGCCACCTCCGCCTTCCCCGGCGGGCACGGGCCCTCCGACGGGCAGGGAGCCCTCTACGTCCTCGTCGTCCTGGGTCTCATCGCCGGCTCCTACGGCCTGCTGATGCGCCGCTACCGAAAGGTCGGGCTGTGACCACGCTCAACATCGACCACGTCTCCCGCTGGTTCGGCAACGTGGTGGCGGTCAACGACGTCACGATGACGATCGGCCCCGGTGTCACCGGCCTGCTCGGCCCGAACGGCGCCGGCAAGTCCACCCTCATCAACATGATGGGCGGCTTCCTCGCCCCCTCCACGGGCTCCGTCACCCTCGACGGCACACCGGTGTGGCGCAACGAGCAGATCTACAAGCACATCGGCATCGTCCCCGAGCGCGAGGCGATGTACGACTTCCTCACCGGCCGCGAATTCGTCGTCGCCAACGCCGAGTTGCACGGCCTCGGGGCGACGGCGGCCCAGCGGGCGCTGGCCACGGTGGAGATGGAGTACGCGCAGGACCGCAAGATCTCGACGTACTCCAAGGGCATGCGCCAGCGCGTGAAGATGGCGTCGGCGCTGGTCCACGAACCGTCACTGCTGCTGCTGGACGAGCCGTTCAACGGAATGGATCCGCGCCAGCGCATGCAGCTCATGGACCTGCTGCGGCGGATGGGCGACGAGGGTCGCACGGTGCTGTTCTCGTCCCACATCCTCGAAGAGGTCGAGCAGTTGGCGGCCCACATCGAGGTGATCGTCGCCGGACGGCACGCGGCGAGCGGTGACTTCCGGCGCATCCGCCGACTGATGACCGACCGCCCGCACCGCTATCTGGTGCGCTCCAGCGACGACCGGGCCCTGGCCGCCGCGCTGATCGCCGACCCGTCGACCGCCGGGATCGAAGTGGATCTGGCCGAGGGCGCGTTGCGTGTCCAGGCCGTCGACTTCGGCCGGTTCACGACCCTGCTGCCGAGGGTGGCCCGGGACCACGGCATCCGTCTGCTCACGGTCTCGCCGTCGGACGAGTCCCTCGAGTCCGTCTTCTCGTATCTCGTCGCGGCGTAGGAGGCCGAACATGTACGACCCCACAGTCGCCCGGCTCACCTACCGGGCCCTGCTCGGCCGCCGTCGGGCCCTCATCCTCAGCGCGCTGCCCGCCCTGTTGCTCGTGCTCGCCGTGGCCGTGCGCGCCCTGAGCGGCGCCGACGACCAGGTGGCCGCGGATCTCCTGGGCGGATTCGCGCTCGCCACGATGGTGCCGATCATCGGCGTCATCGCGGGAACAGGCGCGATCGGGCCGGAGATCGACGACGGCTCCGTGGTGTATCTGCTGGCCAAGCCGGTGAAGCGGCCGACGATCATCTTCACCAAGCTGATCGTGGCGATCGCGGTGACCATGGCCTTCTCGGCCGTACCGACACTGATCGCGGGCCTGATCCTGAACGGCAACGGGCAGCAGATCGCCGTCGCCTACACGGTGGCGGCGCTGGTCGCCTCGATCGCGTACGCCGCGATGTTCCTGCTCCTCGGGACGGTCACCCGGCACGCGGTCGTCTTCGGGCTCGTCTACGCACTCGTCTGGGAGACCCTCTTCGGCTCCCTGGTGGAGGGGGCGCGCACCCTCAGCGTCCAGCAGTGGGCGCTGGCCGTCGCCCAGAAGGTCACCGACGGCGGTCTGGTGACCTCCGACGTCGGACTGCCCACCGCGGTGGTCCTGTTGACGGTCGTCACGGCCGGCGCGACCTGGTACGCGGGGCAGAAGCTGCGGACGCTGAAGCTCGCCGGCGAGGAGTGACGGAACCCTCCGGGGCGAACCGCCCCGGAGGCCCTCCTCCGATCTTGACGACGGCTTCACGCGCGTCCATGCAGACTGGGCAGGACGGATACGCGGGACAGAAGCGGGACATACACGGCCAGGAAGGGCGGCCGGAGGGCGGGAGGCACGGGGATGACGGCGGAGGGTTCGGCCGACGGCGGCGAGACGCGGGGCACGGGTGAGGACGTCTGGGACGACCTCGTGCTGGACGAGGACTTCATACGGTCCGCCGAGACGGCCGAACCGTCGGCGCGGGCCCGCATGTTGACGGCGCGGTGGCGGCGACAGGCCCCGGATCCCCAGCCTTGGCGCTCGGACGAGCCGCCCGCCGGGTGGTTCTTCAGCAAGGCGCGACGCCGCAAGTGGCGCCGCCGGTGACCGTTCGGCGTGGCCGAGGGCCGGGCGGCCGATATTCGGTGGCGGGCAACTCGGTCGCCGGGCACAGTGGTTGATGTCCAGGTCGCCGGATCGAGCGGCGCCACGTACTGGGAGAGGAGCCCGGCGATGCTGTCCTTCAGGCGCAGTACGTCGAGTTCCCCGCAGGGCAGCCCACGGCGGACTCCGGAGTAGTTACCCCTCCGTCGAGTCCGTCCCCCAGTGGGGAGCTGCCCGGGGCGGCCGCTTCGAGCGCGCGAATCGCTTCGCGTGGGCCGCCCACCCGGAGGATTGGCCGAGTGGTAAGGCACCGGCTTGCTAAGCCGTGGTCGGGTTCTGCCCGCGCACGTTCGATCCGTGCATCCTCCGCCGTTTCGCTGTCGCTGTGACGTGGCCGGGTCGTGGGGCCGGGGCCACGTGGAGAGGCTCGCAAGACTGGGCCGGGGCTACGTGTGGAGAGGCTCGCGACGCTGTGCCCGGGGGTAGGCGCAGGAAGACTCGTGAGGCTGGGCCGGGCTCAGCACGTGGGTCGATGGCGCCCGGGTGATCTGCGGTGGTGCCGCACCACTCCTGTAGGCCCTCGCCAACGCGGGGGCCGTCGGCGTCCCCCTCAGGGGAGCAGGCGTTCCAGTACCTCGGCGATGCCGTCATCCTCGTTCGAGGAGGTCACCTCGTCGGCGACGGCCTTGAGGTCGACGTGGGCGTTGGCCATGGCTACGCCGTGGGTGGCCCAGGTGAACATGGGGATGTCGTTGGGCATGTCGCCGAAGGCGATGGTGTCCGTGCGCTTCATGCCGAGGCGGCGGGCGGCGAGGGAGAGACCGGTGGCCTTGGTGAGGCCGAGGGGGAGCAGCTCGACGATGCCCTCGCCGGCCATGGCGACCGTGACGAAGCCGCCGGCGGCCTGGCGGGACGCCTCGGTGAGTTCGTCGGAGGTCAGCGTGGGGTGCTGTATGTAGATCTTGTTCAGCGGGGCGGCCCAGAGCTCGGACACGTCCGTGAGCGGGGTGGTGGGGAGCGAGCCGTGCAGGGCGGCGTATCCGGAGCCGACCAGGATCTCGCCGTCCAGGCCCGCGCGGCTGGCGGCCAGGTGCAGGGGTCCGACCTCCGCCTCGATCTTGGCGAGCGCGACCGCGGCGAGCTGCCGGTCCAGGGTGACCGCCGTGAGCAGCCGGTGCTCCCCGGCGTCGTAGACCTGTGCGCCCTGACCGCAGACGGCCAGTCCCCGGTAGCCGAGGTCGTCGAGGATGTGGCGGGTCCAGGGCACGGCCCGGCCGGTGACGACGATGTGGGCGGCGCCCGCCGCGGTGGCCGCGGCGAGCGCTTCACGGGTGCGCCGGGAGACCGAGTCGTCGGAGCGGAGAAGCGTTCCGTCGAGGTCGGTCGCGATCAGCTTGTAGGGGAAGCCCGGGGGCGTCACGGACGGGTCGGAGACCTCGGGAACCTCGGGCTCGGGGACGGACGCCCCGGGGGCTTCGGACATCGTGGTCTCGCCGGAGTCCGTGGAGCCCCCGGTGGCTGCCGCTTCGCTCACTTGGCTACCGGCTCCAGCACCTCGCGGCCGCCCAGGTACGGGCGGAGGATCTCGGGGACGCGGACCGAGCCGTCGGCCTGCTGGTGGTTCTCCAGGATCGCCACGATGGTGCGCGGGACGGCGCAGAGCGTGCCGTTGAGCGTGGCCAGCGGCTTGACCTGCTTGCCGTCACGGACGCGGATCTGCAGGCGGCGCGACTGGTACTCCGTGCAGTCGGACGTCGAGGTCAGCTCGCGGTACTTGCCCTGGGTCGGGATCCACGCCTCGCAGTCGAACTTGCGCGAGGCCGAGGAGCCGAGGTCGGCGGAGGCGACGTCGATGACCCGGAAGGGCAGCTCGAGCGACGTCAGCCACTGCTTCTCCCAGTCCAGCAGGCGCTGGTGCTCGGCCTGCGAGTCCTCCGGCGCGACGTACGAGAACATCTCGACCTTGTCGAACTGGTGGACGCGGAAGATGCCCCGGGTGTCCTTGCCGTGCGAACCGGCCTCGCGACGGAAGCAGGGGGAGAAGCCCGCGTAGCGCAGGGGGAGGCGGTCGGCGTCGATGATCTCGTCCATGTGGTACGCCGCGAGCGCGACCTCGGACGTGCCGACCAGGTACAGGTCGTCCTTGTCGAGGTGGTAGACGTCCTGGGCGGCCTGGCCGAGGAAGCCGGTGCCGGCCATGGACTGCGGGCGGACCAGCGCCGGGGTCAGCATCGGGGTGAAGCCGGCCGCGGTGGCCTGGGCGATCGCCGCGTTGACCAGGGCGAGTTCGAGGAGGGCGCCGATACCCGTCAGGAAGTAGAAGCGCGAGCCGGAGACCTTGGCGCCGCGCTCGGTGTCGATGGCGCCGAGGATCGTGCCGAGCTCCAGGTGGTCCTTGGGCTCGAAGCCCTCGGCCGCGAAGTCCCGGATGTCGCCGTGCGTCTCCAGCGTGACGAAGTCCTCCTCGCCGCCGACGGGGACGTCGGGGTGGACGAGGTTGCCCAGCTGGAGGAGGAGCTCCTGGGTCTCGCTGTCGGCCGCGTCGCGCTCGGCGTCGGCGGCCTTGACGTCGGCCTTGAGCTGTTCCGCGCGCTTGAGCAGCTCGGCCTTCTCGTCGGCGGAGGCCTTGGGGATCAGCTTGCCGAGCGACTTCTGCTCGGCGCGGAGCTCGTCGAAGCGGACGCCGGACGACCTGCGCCGCTCGTCGGCGGACAGGAGGGAGTCGACGAGCGCGACGTCCTCTCCACGGGCGCGCTGGGACGCGCGCACACGGTCGGGGTCCTCACGGAGCAGGCGAAGGTCAATCACCCCTCAAGGCTACCGGTGCGTGGTTCCGGCCCACGACTTGAATTCGCGGTACGCCCTTTATGCGGGCTATTGGGCGGAATGTCGATCACGTCGGGACGTCCTGACGGATGCCGGTGAAAGTCAATGAATGGAGGGGTGACCCCCTGAAAGGGGGCAGGCGTGCGGCGCCTGGTTGACTCGACTCCCTTGTGCGGCAAGGGACTTGGGGATCGGTCGTCCACAGGAACCCGCGGCGCCGCAGAGTTATCCACAGGCTGTGCGAAAGATCTGTGGACGTCGAGAAAGATCGCCGGGGATATAGGGCTCCGCCTTGAGGATTCCCGACCCAAACCACCTTCACGCACACTTTCGAGTGGATTGGTGGGGGAATGGGTCGCTCTAAAGGATTGACGTGAGGAAACACGTGGACGAAGGGTGACCTACGGGGTTGTGGACACAGAGGGGTCAGCGAAGGGGATTTGTCGACTGACTGGGGCTGCGTTGTCGACTTGTCCCCAGGTCGAGAAGGTGCCCTGTGGATAACTTCTGTGGACAAAGAAAATAGGCAGGTAGCACCGGCGGCGGGCCGGATCAGAAGCGGCCGTCCTGGCAGCGCGCCACCCAGTCCGACGCGGCCACGAACTCGGCGTCGGAGGTGCCCGGCAGCGTGGGCCGGACCTTCGCGGTGGCGGCGTCCGCACGCGGGTACGAGCCGAGGAAGCGCACCTGGAGGCAGACCCGCTTGAGGCCCATCAGCGCCTCCGCCACCCGGCGGTCGGAGATATGGCCCTCGGCATCGATGGCGAAGCAGTAGTTGCCGATGCCCTCGCCGGTCGGGCGGGACTGCAGGAGCATGAGGTTGACACCGCGGACGGCGAACTCGCCGAGCAGGTCGCGCAGTCCGCCGGGGTGGTCGTCGCGCTGCCAGATGACGACGGACGTCTTGTCGGAGCCGGTCGGGGCGGCGGGCCGGGCGGGACGGCCGACCAGGACGAACCGGGTCTGGGCGTTCTCCGCGTCGTGGATCTCGGTCTCCAGGGCCTCCAGGCCGTACCGCGAGGCCGCGAACTCGCCGGCGAATGCGGCGTCGTAACGGCCTTCCTGGACGAGACGGGCGCCGTCGGCGTTCGAGGCGGCGGACTCCCAGACGACGTCGGGCGGGAGGTTGGCCTTCATCCAGTTGCGGACCTGCGGCTGGGCGGCCGGGTGGGCGGTGACCGTCTTGATGTCCGAGAGCTGGGTGCCCGGCCGGACCAGGAGCGCGAAGGTGATCGAGAGGAGCACCTCGCGGTAGATCATCAGCGGGGCGCCGGCGACCAGCTCGTCGAGCGTGGTCGTGATGCCGCCCTCCACGGAGTTCTCGATCGGGACGAACGCGGCCTCGGCCTCGCCGTTGCGGACGGCGTCGAGTGCGGCGGGCACGGACACCATCGGGACGAGCTCGCGGGTCGCGGACTCCGGCAGCGTGCGCAGGGCGACCTCGGTGAAGGTGCCCTCGGGGCCGAGGTACACGTAGCTGGCTGGCATGGACTCACCCTAATGGGCCCCGGTCCGGCAGGACGACCTCCGGACCGGCGGTACGGTCCCGGTCCGGTAGGAGGGCCTCCGGACCGGCGGTACGGTCCGGGTCCGGCAGACGCCCCCCGGTCCGGCGGCCCGGTCGTCAGCCCTCCAGCAACCGCTGCCCCACGTACTCCCCCTCCGCCGCGCCTCCCGGCACCGCGAAGAGGCCGCTCGACTCGTGGCGGATGAACTTCGACAGCGCGTCGCCGCGGTCGAGCTTGCGTTGGACGGTGACGAAACCCCGCAGGGGGTCGGCCTGCCAGCAGACGAAGAGGAGACCGGCGTCGGGCACGCCCTTCGCGTCGATGCCGTCGTGGAAGGAGAACGGGCGGCGGAGCATGGCCGCGCCGCCGTTCTGGTCGGGGCGGGTGATGCGGGCGTGCGCGTTGATCGGTACGAGGAGATTGCCCTGGGCGTCCGTCTTCTCCAGATCCATCGCGGTCGTCTCCGTCGCCTTCGCGCCCCCGCTCAGCGGCGCGCCGTCGGACTTCCGGCGCCCGATGACGTTCTCCTGCTCCTTGACCGAGAGCTGCTCCCAGTCGTCGAGCAGCATGCGGATACGGCGTACGACGGCGTAGGAGCCGTTCGCCATCCACGCGGGGTCGCCGGAGGTGCTCGGTGAGGCGGACTCGGGCACGAAGATCCGCTCGTCGAAGTCGGACTCGGTCGGCTTAGGGTTGCGCGTGCCGTCGACCTGCCCCATCAGATTGCGGGCGGTCATGGGGTGGGCCGTGGCGCCCGGTGAACGGTTGAAGCCGTTCATCTGCCACCGCACCCGGGCCGCGCCACCCGCGTCCTTCTGGATCGCGCGCAGGGCGTGGAAGGCGACGAGCGCGTCGTCCGCCCCGATCTGCACCCACAGATCACCGTTGCTGCGCGCCCTGTCGAGCTGGTCCGAGGAGAAGTCCGGCAGCGGGTCCAGGGACTCCGGGCGCTGCTTCTCCAGACCGGTACGGGCGAAGAAGCTGTGGCCGAAGCCGAAGGTGACCGTCAACGACGAGGGGCCCGCGTCAAGGGCGATATCGGTGTCGTCCTGAGCCGCGGGCTCGCCTGCCATCAGCCGCCGGGCCGTGTCCGACCAGCGGCGCAGCAGAGCGGCCGCCTCCTTGCGCCCCGCCCCGGCGGCCAGGTCGAAGGCGACGAGATGGCCTCGGGCCTGGAGCGGGGTGGTGATCCCCGGCTGATGTTTCACGTGAAACCTCACCTCCCCCGCGCCGAGCGAGGACAGGGGGGTGACCTTCTCGGAGGAGGACGCGGAGGCAGAGCCGACCGCATAGCCCCCGGCGGCCCCCGCCGCACCCAGTGCGAGGCCGGTGGCGCCGGCCGTGCCGAGCAGACGGCGCCGGGAGACGGTTCCGTTCGCGAGGTTCCCGGGGGCCGGGTCTTCCTGTCTCGTCGGCGCGGCGGAGCCGTCTTCGACGAGGTTCTGGTCAGCCATGGTGTGTTTCAGCCGATCTTCGCGTTCTTGCTGACGGTCACCTGGTCGATCTCAGAGGTCCGTACGGTGATCTCGATCTTCCAGTCGCCCGCCATGGGGATCTGTACGCCACTCGCCGTCCAGTGGCCGGTGGTGACGCGGTCGGGGACCACGGGCAGGGGGCCGATCTTCTTGGCCTCCAGGGTGAAGGCGACCTTCACCTCGGGGACGTCGAAGGGTTTGCCGTCGGGCCGCTGGACATAGACGTGCATCTCGTTGGCGCCCACCCGCGCGGGGTCGATCTGCAGCCGGGCCACGCCCTGGCCGTTCTTGCCCCCGGTGTCGAACGACATGTCCAGCGCCAGCGCCCCCGACGTCTCGTCCTGCTGCGTCACGGCTGCCTTGGCCGCCTCGGCCTCCTCCACCGTGCGCCCCGGTTCGGTGGCCGTCAGCACCGTCGTGACGGCGAGCAGTACGACGGCCACGCCCGCCTCCGTCAGCACGGACCGACGCAGCCCCGTACGGCCCGGATCCGCGTTCCGTATCCGCTTCTCTCGCGCGTTCGCCATCGCCGCCCGCTGCCGGGCGAGCTGAGCGGCCCGCTCGGAACCCTCGCCGGTCGCCTTGGTGGAGCCGCCCGTGGCGTGCGCGGACACCGGCTCCTTCGCCTCGGCGGCTTCCGTGTCCACCGCGGCCGGCGCCTCCGCCAGCTGCGAGGTCCACCGGCGGGAGATCCACGCGATCCCGACCAGTACGGCCACCAGGCCGATCTTCACGAGGAGGAGCTGCCCGTACGACGTGCCGGTCAGCGCGGACCAGCTGCCGACCTGGCGCCACGACTGGTAGATCCCGGTCGCGGTCAGCACGAGCACGCTGCCGAAGGCGACCCGCGAGAACCGTCGTACGGCACCGGTCTCGATCTGCGCGTCGACGGGTGCCCGGAAGAGAGCCACGAGCAGCGTCGCGAGACCGCCCAGCCAGGCGGCGACGGCCAGCAGGTGCAGGACGTCCAGGGGCATCGAGATGCCGGTCTGGATACCGGTCGAGGCGTGCTCGGCCATCGCCCAGCTCGCGGCGAGCCCGGCGGCGACCACGCCCCCGCCGATGGCCAGCCCGAAGGTGAGGTCCCGCTGGAGGGACACGTCGTCCTTCTCGGCGTCCGCGTCGTGTTCGGAGTCCGCGTCGACATCGGGGTCCGCGTCGTGTGCGGAGGCTTCGTCATTTTCGGAGGCCGCGTCCCTTTCGGACGTGGGCTCGGTGTCGGTGTCGGTGTCGGTGGTGTCCTCGTCGTCCTCGGTCTCCTCGTCCCGTCGGGCGTACGCGCCGAAGAGCACCGCGATGAACAGTGCCGCCGCGGCGAGGAGCAGCAGTCGGGAGACGAGGGCGGCGCCGGTCTTCGTCTGGAGGACCTGGCCGAGGAGGTCGAGGTCGACGATGTCACCGAGCTTGCCGGAACCGGTGTAGGAGCCGCGCAGCAGCAGCATCGCGAGGGTGGCCGTGGTCAGCGTGAGCCACCCGGAGACCACGAGCCGCTGCACGGGCCGTACCCCGGCCCCGCGCTGCCAGCAGGCCAGCACGAAGGCCGCGCCGCCGACCAGCAGGATGAAACCGGCGTACGACAGATAGCGCGCGAAGCCGTAGAGGCCGCCGACGAGCCCGCCGCCGGCGCCCTGCTCGGGTACCGCGACCGTCGTCTTGGACGGCGCCCCCACCGAGAAGGTGAAGGCGCCGGAGACGGGGTGGCTGTCCGCCGAGACGACCTGGTAGGTGACGGTGAACGTGCCGTCGGGCAGGCCCGAGTGCAGCCCGACGGCGTAGGTGTTGCCGCCCAGGTCGGTGACCTCGCCGGTGTCGGCCTCCTTGCCCTTGGGGTCGTACACGCGCACCGAGCCGTCGGACATCGCGACCTTCTCGGAGAAGGTGAGCGACACCTGGTCCGGTGCCTCCTGGACCACGGACCCCTGTTGCGGGTCGCTGCCCGTCAGCGCGGCGTGCGCGGAGACGGGCACGGCACCGGCGAGCAGCGCTCCGACGGTGGCGAACAACAGCAACAGCAACGGCCTCAACCGGCTCACCGGTGCTACCTCCCTCAGTGACCGCTGGTCGGCTGGTACGTCGCCGACTTCACGGGCATCTCGACCGTGATGGCCTCGGACTTGGTGAAGTTCAACCGCAGGGACACCGTCTCGCCTTCCTTCGGCTTGCGCTTCAGGTTCTCGAACATCAGGTGGTTTCCACCGCTCGCCAGGACGAGTTTGCCGTCGGCGGGGACCTTCAGGCCCGCGACCTCCCGCATCGACTGCCCGGTGGTCTTGTGGACGGTGACGTCCTGGGCGAGGTCGCTGGTGACGGAGGTCAGCTCGTCCGCCGTACCGCCGGCGTTCTCGATGACGAGATAACCGGCGGCCATGGAGTCCGTGACGGGCTGCGGCATGTAGGCCGCCTTCACGGACAGCTCAGCCGCGGAGGAGTCGCCGGAGGAGGAGTCGGAGGAGCCGCAGCCGGTCAGGGCGACCAGCGCGGCGGCGGTGATCAGGACGGGGCCGGTCAGTGGTCTCACGGCTTCTCGCCCTTGAGCAGCTTCGGCAGGTCCTTCTCGTAGTCCTGCACGGTGGTGCCCTCGCCGTACAGCACATAGCCGCCGTCGGTCTTCGGCGAGAACGCGATGACCTGGGTGCCGTGCTCGGAGACGGTCTTGCCGTTCTTGTCCTTGGTCGGCGGGGCGATGGAGATGCCGACGGTGCGGGCGCCGGCCTGGATGTCGTCGAAGTCGCCGGTCAGGCCGACGATCTCGGAGTCGATGCCCTTGAGCCACTTCCCCAGTTCCGCCGGGGTGTCGCGCTCCGGGTCGGTGGTGACGAAGACGAGCCGCAGGTTCGCCAGCTCCGCCTTCGAGACCTTCTTCGCGATCTCCTTCTTGGCGACCGCGAGGTTGTTCATGGTGAGGGGGCAGACGTCGGGGCAGTTGGTGTAGCCGAAGTAGATCAGCGTCGGCTTGCCCGCGGTCTCCTTGCGGAGGTCGTACGACTTGCCGTTCGTGTCGGTGAGGACCAGGTCGGGCTTGGTGAACGGCTGGTCCAGGACCGTGGCGGCCTTCCGCGGGCCGGTGTCGGAGACCTCGGCGACCGAGGTGGTGGAGCCGTCGCCCGTGCCGCAGGCCGAGAGGCCGAGGACGGCCGCGACCAGCAGGGCACCGGCCGCGAGCGTCTTCTTGTTGGTGTGCGTGCGCATGAGAAATGTCCAGTTGGTTCGAGCCCCGGCGCGCACGGGCGTACCCGTGCGCGCCGAGGGGGAGGGCCGGGAAGCCGGAGGCTCAGGCGGTCGTGCGCCGACGGCCGGCCAGGACGCCGTACGCCACGCCCGCGGCGCCGACGACGATGCCGACGACGGCGAGGACACGGGCGGTGGTGTCGCTGCTGTCGGCGGGCGCGGCGGCGGTCTCCTTCGACGCGGCCTCGGCGTCGTCGGCGTTCTTCGAGTCGTCGGAGGCGTTCGAGGCGCCGGACGAGCCGTGGTGGTCGTCGGACGCGGCGGACAGCGCGAGCACGGGCGCCGGGTTCTCGGGCTCGTCCTGGCCCTCCTGCGGGACCTCGATCCAGCGGACGACGTCCTTGTTGGAGTACGTCTGGATGGCCTTGAAGACCAGTTCGTCGGTGTTCTCGGGGAGCTGGCCGATGGAGACCGGGAACTTCTGGAAGAAGCCCGTCGCGATGCCGTCGCCGGTCGCGGTCCAGGTGATCTTGGAGACGGCCTCGTCGATCTGCTCGCCGTGCAGTTCGAGCGGCTTGTCGAGCTTGGCCTTGGTGACCTGGATCTTCCAGCCGGGGACGGCCTCCGGCTGGGCCGAGGCGAGCGGGTGGTCCGTCGGGAAGTTCACCTCGAGCTTGGTGGTCGTGGCGTCGTCGCGCTCGTTGGGAACCTTGAAGTTGACGGTCGCGTACCCGCCCTTGGCCGCCGTGCCCTCCGCCGCGACGCTGACGTGTGCGAACGCGGGGCCGGACAGGAGAAGGACGGCCGAGCCGGCGAGGGCGCCGACGGCGGCGATACGAGAAGCCTTCATGACTGGTGACACTCCACAGTGAGTGAGAGGAAAGTACGGGAGAACAAGGGAGAAGCGAGGACGAGGGACAACGCGCGCCGACAGCCGACAGCCGAAAAGTCGATATCGGAAAGTCGATATCCGACAGCCGAGGCCGCTGGGCCGGGAGTGGGCAGCGGGTGCGCGGGTCTCGACGCCGGGCGCCGACGGACTCCCTCTCCCAGGTGTGGAGTGAGTGTGCGTCGCGTCAGGCGGCGAGGGTGAAGTCGGGTGCGGCGGTCGGGGGGCCGCGGCGGACGAGGGCGTGTTGGAGCGTGGTCGTCCGTAGGGAGGCGGGCGGGGCATAGCTGGTGCGCGGGGCGCGCGAAACGGCCTCCGGCGTGCCCGGGAGCCCGGATCGCAGGGCCCGCGCCAGCGCGAGCGCCCCGCGCAGGGACCGTACGAGCGGCTCCTCGGTCGCCAGCCGGGTCAGGCGAAGCAGTGCGAGGTCGCCGTGACGCAGGACCCACCCGGCGGCTACGGCCGCGAGGACGTGGCCGAGCAGCATGGGCAGGGACGGCAGCAGTGCGGCGGAGGAGCCCGGCACGCTCGTCATGGCGTCCGCCGGGTCGTGCGTGACGTGTGTGCCGCCGACCCCGGCGTCGACGAGGATGCGCCGGGCCTGCGTGGGGCTCAGGGCCGCGGCGGTCGTGCCGCACACGAAGCGGGCGGCGCGCTCGATGAGCGCCGCGTCCATGGCCTCCGTGGTGCGGGACGCGGCCGCGGTTCCGTGCTGGTTCAGGCCGAACAGGATGTGCAGCACGGTCTGGCCCACCGCCAGCAGTGCCGCGATGCCGGGGAGCGAGCGCTGCCGGCCGGCGAGCGGGGCGGCGACGCAGAAGGTGCCGATGAAACCGACGCCCAGGCTCCACAGCGGGACCGTCGCGCACGAGGCGAGCGCGTGTCCGGCCCCGGCCAGCACGACGCAGACCGCGGCGAACACCGCGGCCCGCAGGAACCGGAGGTCCCCTCCGGCGCGGGTGCGGCGCGTCGCGGGCGCGCGGTGGGGGTGGGGGGCAGTCATGGCGGGCCCATCATCCCACCGGGGCGCTCCGCGGGGGTCGGCGGGTTCATGGGTTGAGGTACGGGGAGGGAGGGGGCGGTGTTCAGGTGAGGGATTCGGAAGCGTTCTGTGCGCATACACCGGATGTTCGGGGGGCGCATCCGCCGTATGGGCGGAGAGACGGGTTCCGGGCGATTGCGCGTGGCCCTCGGCGGCAATACGTAACGGTATGTCGAGCCGCGGCCAGGAGGCTGGAGCATGAGCATCTGGTGGTCACTCCATTTGCGGCGTGAGGCTGCGAGCGTGCCGCTCGCCCGACGGCTGCTGATCGGCACGATGGAGACCGCGGGCGTCGATCCGGACGTCTCCTACGACCTCTCCATCGCCCTCAGCGAGGCCTGCGCCAACGCGGTCGAGCACGGCGGCGCGATCCCGGCCGGCACCACCACCGAGGCGTACCGGGTGACCGCCTACCTCGATGGTGAGAAGTGCCGGATCGAGGTCGCCGACTCCGGTCCCGGCTTCCCGCACCGCCACCCGGTCCGCCCCGCCCCCGCCGACGCCGAGGACGGCCGAGGCCTCTGTCTCATCCGGGAGCTCGCCGACCACGTCCACATCGGCAACAAACCGGGCCACGGCGGCGCGATCGTCAGCTTCGACAAGATCCTGAAGTGGCGCGACGGCGCACCCCTGGTGGCCGTCTAGCCCCACGCCGCTCCTCCGGGCCCACGGCTTCCGAGGCCCTACGACATGCGGGCCCCCACGCCTCCGGGCCCCAAGCCTCCACGGCCTCCGCCTCAGATCTGATGCGGCTCCAAATCCCTCCCCACCCGCTGCCAGCCGCGCACCAGCGTGGTCACCGGATGGCTCCGGCCCAGTAGTTGGGTCAGCCGAGTCGCCGCCTTCTCCTGGAGCCGCACAGCTTCGTCACGCCCCGTGTCCCGCAGGGTGATCGCCAGATTGCCCATGCCGACCAGCACATCGGGGTGGTCGGCGCCGAACCGTCGCCGCAGCCCCTCCACGGCCTGGCGTTCCGAGCGCTCGGCGTGGTCGTACAGGCCCCGGTCCCCGTAGGCGTTGGCCAGGTTGAGGCCGGCGGAGAGCACGGCCGGGTGGTCGTCCCCGAGCGTGGCCGCCAGGCAGTCGCGGGCGTGACGGCTCAGCTCCTCCGCCTTCTCGATGTCGCCGAGGGCCCGGTGGTACATGGCGAGGTTGTTGTAGCAGTACATGGTGAACGGGTGTTCGGCGCCGAACGAGTCCTGGTACCCGTCCAGCACCTCCTCGACCTGGTGGACCGCCCGCGCCGGACCGTCCTCGGGGTCCGTGGCGAAGTAGTCGGCGGCCAGGTTGAGCCCGCAGGCCAGGACCTCGGGGATGGTGCTGCCGTAGCGGTCGTGGTAGCGGGCGTACGTCTTCCAGGTCTCCTCGGTGATCCGCAGCGCCTCGGCGGTACGGCCCGCCTTGCGCAGCGAGACCGCGAGGCTCTTGTCGGCCTGCAACACCTCGGGCACACCCGGATTGAACACCTGTTCGAAACTCTCGCGGACCTCGCGCAGCAGCTCGGCGGAGGTCCGGTAGTCCCCGAGGTCGCGCAGGTCCCGCGCGTGGTGCCCCTTGGTGGCGAGCGTGTAGGGATGGGTCGGGCCGAGCAGCGCGGTGCGGCGGCGGACCGTGTCCTCGGTGAGCCGGCGGGCGGCTTCGCTGTCGCCGGCCAGCCGCAGGTCGATGGCCAGGTTGTTGGCCGCCGAGAGCGTACGAGGATGGTCGTCGCCGAAGATCTCCTTGAAGCCCAGGTGGATGCGCAGGTCCAGGTCGAGCGCCTCCTTGTAGCGGCCCAGCGCGCGGAGGTCGGCGGCCAGGCTGCCCGAGGTCATGAGGATGTTCGGATGGTCCTCGCCGAGCAGTCGGCGCTGGCCGTCCAGGGTCCTCTCGTCCATCGCCCGCGCGGCCTGGTAGTCGCCCTGGGAGCGCATCACGTTGGCCAGCTGGAAGCGGAGGTTGAGGACCTGCTCGTCGTCCGCGTCGAGGATCTCGTTGGTCCACAGCTCGTCGAGGTCGGTGGCCAGGTCGCGGGCCGCCTGCAGTTCGCCGCGTTTTCCCAGGTAGCGGACGCGGTCCACCATCAGCTGGCGGGGCTCCTCCTCCGCGCACTCGCGGATGTTCGAGGGCATCAGATGCGGCCAGATCACCTCGAACCCGAGCCACTGCGCGGGATCGTCCACGGCGCCCTCGCGCGGCCGGGCGGCGGCGAGGACGCGGTGCACCTCGTGGATGGTCTCCACGTACCGCTGGTCGTCCAGGCTGTCCCGCACCGCCGCCTGCACCAGCCGGTGCACCTGGATGGAGTTGTCGGCGGAGTCGACCTTGGCGAGGGCGAAGCGGTTCAGGGCCTGGGTGACGCGGCCGAGCATGTAGCGGGCGCGCAGGTCGCGGTCGTACGGCAGCAGCGCGTCGATCATCGCGTCGCTGCTGATCAGGGTCATGGAGATGGGCTCGGCCGAGAAGAAGGCGCACAGTTCGAGCAGTCGGGCCGCGGCCGGGGACTCCTCGCGCAGCCGGGTGATGGAGATGTTCCAGGTGGCGCCGACGGAGGACGGGTACTCGACCGCGTTCACCGCCTCCTGCACCGACAGCACCCGGGTGGACTGCTCCCGCAGCTGGTCGATGTACTCCTCCACCGGTGTGGCCGTCGCCTCCAGCCAGGCCGCCGCGACCTCCACCGCGAGCGGCAGGTCGCCCAGCGCGTCGGCCACCCGGTCGGCGTCGTTCTCCCGCAGTCCGGGCACCCGGCGGCACAGGTGCTCCACGCTCTCCTCGCGGGTGAAGACCTCCATCTCCAGCGACTGGACCAGCGTCGAGCCGGGCCGATCGCGGGTGGTGACCAGGATGTGGCCGTACACGTGGTCCCGCACCGGGGCCGTCTGGCCCGGGAAGAGCGGCAACGCCCGGTTCAGGTCCGGGACGTTGTCGAAGATCAGCAGCCAGCGGGCGCACGGGTCGCCCTGGCGGAGCGCTGTCATCGCCGCCTCGGCCGCCTCGGAGACGTCGTCGCCGACGGGCAGGTCCAGTTCCTGCGCGAGCGCGGCCACCTTGGGCAGGACGAGGTCCGGCTGTTCGGCGTCGATCCACCACACCAGGTCGTAGTCCGCCTTGAAGCGGTGGGCGTACTCGCGGGCCAGCTGTGACTTGCCGACCCCGCCCAGACCGTGCAGCACCTGCGGCAGCCGTTGCCCGGAGCGGCCGCTGACCAGGCGCTCGCGCAGCCGGTCCAGGATCGGTGAGCGGCCGGTGAACCAGGGGTAGCGGGGCTGGACGTTGGAGATCCGGGTGCCCGTGTTGGGGAAGCGGGCGCCGCCGTCCGGCGGCGCGGACAGGACGTCCGGGTGGTCGAGGCTGGTCAGCAGGGTCCGGTGGGCCCGTTCCTCGTCGAGCCGGGTGAGGTCGATGGCGCCCCGGGAGGAGTGCGGCAGGCTGAGCCGGACGTCGTCGACGCGGACCGCCACCGGCCGGTTCCCCGGCTTGCGCCCGTCGGCGTGCACGGCGTCCTCCCAGGCCCGGCGCGCCCGCCGGGAGTCGAGGAAGGCGGGGGAGACCACGGCGAGCAGTCGCTCCGAGCCGTCGGCCGCGTCCTCGGCGCCGGACGCCGTCCGGTCGTCGTCCCCCGGCAGCCCCCCGTCGTCCTGCGGCAGCGCCCGGACGTCCATCGGCGCCACGTCGAAGCCGGCGTTCCGCAGCACCGACTCCAGCCAGTCGACCCACATCCGGTCCTCGGAGACGTAGTACAGAACCAGCCGGGAGACGGGCAGCGGCCGTCGGCGGGTGTACGCGGCCTTGTACCGGGCGCGCTTCTCCTCGCCGATGAGGGGGAGCCGGGTGACCCGGCCCTCGGTGATGACGGAGGTGACCCGTTCGCAGGCGCTCAGCATGGTGTTGGCCGTCTTCGGTGGGTCGCCGAAGGCCGCCAGGATCTCCTCGTAGGCGTAGTACGGCTGGTAGAGGACCTCCATCGACGACCAGTAGTCGGTCAGCCGGTCGCCGTCCAGGCCGGGGGGCAGCCCGGCGAAGCGCTCCCGGGCCAGGGCGCGCCCCGCGTCGAGCTTGTCCTTCTCGCCGAGGTCGATGCGCATGGCGAGGGGCAGGATGCGGATGCCCTTGTGGCCGAACCGCTCCCGGATGCTCTGCGCGACGGTGGCGGCGCCCTCGATGCTCTGGCTGCTGAGGGTGTAGCAGACGACGAGGGTGTGGGGCATCTGCACGGTGCAGACGTCGGCGAGGTCGCTGAGTCCGGTACGGCTGTCGATCAGGGTGTAGTCGTAGTGGCGCCGCATGTCCGCGCGCATCGCCTCGAAGAACCGGCCGCCGCCGTAACTGGCGTAGAAGAGCTCCCAGTCCATGTTCCCGATCACCGGGTAGTCGTCGTGCCGGCGCCCGGCGGAGAGGAAGTCCAGGCTGCCGCCCTCGGGGAACGTCCAGTCGAGGGTGAGCGCGTGCGGGCGGACGCGGGCGTACCTGCGGTGCCAGTCGGGGGCGCGATCGGGCAGGTCGCGCAACGCCTCCCGGCGGTAGTCGCCGATGAGGTTGCTCAGTCCGGGGGTGGCCCGGAGCATCGCCGGGTTCAGAAAGGGGTGGAAGAACTTGTGCAGACCGGGTGCCTCCAGGTCCCAGTCGACGGCCAGGACGCGGTGTCCGCCCGCGGCCAGGATCCACGCCACGTTCGCGAGCGTCATGGTCCGGCCGGTGCCGCCCTTGTACGAGTAGAACGTGATGACCGTGCCGTTGCGGTTCTCCGTCATGCGCCTGCCGTCCTCCGCCCTGTCCGACCCGCTCTTGCCTGTCCGACCCGCTCTTGCCGTACTCCCGAACGTCCCGGTGTCACCGGGTCCTAGCCGCCCAGGTCCGCCGGGCCCCGCAGCCGCGGGGGTGCGACGAGGGGTCCCGCCGGTGGATAGGTCCGTGCGTGCGCCTCGTAGGAGGCGATGGCCTGCTTCACGGCCGTCTGCAGTTCGTTGCCGAAGGCGTCCAGGGTGCGGATGCCGCCGTTGAGGGTCCGGTGGCCGCTGCCCTCAGTCGTCCGCGCGGCCAGGGCTTTCTCGGTGAGCGCCGTCAGCCTCTTCTCCCGCGCGGGCCCGGCGTCGTCGTCGCACCGGGGGATCATCACGCTGATCCACGGCCGCTGCTCCTCGCACAGCCGGTCCATCAGCTCCCGGCCGCGCGCGGAGGCGAGAGCCCACCGGTCGAGCAGCAGCAGCCCGGGGGCGCGGGGCGGGCCGGGGCCGAGCAGCCGGTCGACGTCCTTCTCGAAGTCCCCGATGTTGACCTTGTAGTCCATGGTGCGCACCAGATCCGCCGCGTGTTCGCCGAGCGGGCGCGTCGACGCCGGGTGGTACGGGTTCCAGTCGCGCGGCAGTTGCCCGTAGCAGTCGGGCTCACGGCCCGGCGGCAGATCGGAGCGGGTGCACGCCATGACCGTGATGTCGAACTCCGGGGGGTGGCCCGAGGCGCCGAACGCGCTGGGCAGCGACTCGTACTCGTCGTACGTCTGCCCCTCGTCCAGCTCGGTGACCTTGGCGACGTGCACGATCTGTTTGGCCAGCCGGTACAGGGCCCGCTCGTACTCGTCCCTGAGGTAACGGAGTTTGGTGAGCCCGTAGAACCCCTCCTCCGCGTAGTCCTGGCCGAAGGACACATGGTTGAACTGCAGGTCCTTGGCCGCGTGCGGTAACTGGGCGGGTTCCACGGGCACCCATAACGCGGGGATGATCGCGTGCTCCCGGGTGGCGCCGCCGCGGGCCCGGTGGCTGATCTGTCGCTGGCTGAACGCCCACCACTCCCGCCCGCACTGCTCGCTGATGAAGTAGCGCGGCGAGTACAGGGGGACGAACACCTTGCAGCGCGCGAGGTTCTCCGACAACTCGTCCGTCCACCGGGTGCCGACCGCCATGCCCTGGTCCAGGAAGCCGGCCCGTGCGCCGCGCGGCAGATCGGTCATCTGCATGATGTGCGCGCACAGCCCGTCGTACAGCTTTCTCACCCAGATGTTCGGATCGGTGTCACCGGCGTCGTTTCGCGGCGTGTGCGCGTAACTGAGGAAGAAATAAGGGCTTCCGCCGCCCCTGGCCGCATCTCCTCGCACCCATGCCCCCCGATGCCCGGTGACTTTCCTCAGTGTAGGAAGGGGGCAGGGGCACGTGGAATATGACGAACGGGCTCAATGTCCTGGCATCGGCCCACCGACATGCGGCTCTCGAACAAGTAAGCGGAAGTAAAGGGGCCCCGCGCTCCCTCCCCCTCCCGAGCGCTCCCCCTCGCCACCCCTCACTCCCCTGCGCTCCCCACGCGCTTCCCTACGGCCGCACGGCCCGCCGGTGTTCCTCCGCCACCTGCCGGGCCGCCCGCAGGGCCTCCGCGCTCACCTCGTCCGCCGCCAGCGCCTCCCGGAGCCCGGAGACGAACCGTTGCCCGGCCTCCGTCAGCGCCCCGGAGCCCGCGAGCGTCCCCACCGCCTCCGCCGTCTGGTCCCGCCACCGGGAGAACCGCACCTCGGCCTCCCGCCCGCCCCCACCCCGCCAGCGGGCGCGCCAGAAGTCGACCACCGCGAGATGCGCGTACGTCCCCTGCAGCAACCCCTCCAGCGGGCGCGGGTCGGGACGCCAGGGCGCGTAGAACAACGTCTCGCAGGCCGGGTCGTGCAGGTCGACGAGATCCAGCACGGCCCCCAGCTTCACGTGCTGGAACTCATGGACGAGGAGCAGCGCCAGGGTCTTAGGCGCGGACGGTCGGGCGATGGCCACCGCGCCGAAGGCGTCGCGGGCGGCGGAGCTGATGTCGGCACCCTCGGGGGACGGCCTGAGCGGGGTGATCGTCCGGAGCCCGGCGGCGATGCCCGGCGCGTACGCGGGCAGTTCGCGGCGGATCCAGGCCCAGGCCTCGGTCAGCTCGGCCCGCCACGCCTCGGCCTCGCCCTCCGTGAGCCGGGGGTGCGCGGGATGTCCGTGGCAGTCCCGCCAGGGGTCGGTGTCCTCCAGGGTCACCGACCAGCCGTCCAGTTCGAACCGCCGGCTTCCCCGCCAGGCGGGATCCCCGGGGCCGCCTCGGCCGATCGCGTACGACCGGCCGATCGCGTACGTCCGGTCGCCCGCGTGGACCGTGCAGCCGTCGGCGTCCGTGCGGACCAGGGCCCGCTCGGTGTCCGCCTCCACCGTCAGGGTCCCGAGCGTGGGCAGCCGCAACAGCCCGTCGCGCACCGGGACGACCACCGACGCCGGGCGCCCGGCCCGCAGCGCCGCGGCGGCGGCGATCTCCGCCATCCCACGTGCCGCGATCGCGGCGGCTCCCGCGACGCCTCCGCTCGGTCCCGGCGCCGGACGGGCCCCGAGGGAACTCAGCGCCCAGGACCGTACATAGGGGTGGGCCAGGACGCGGTCCACGGCTTCGGGGGCCTCGTTGTCGAGGGCGGTCAGCGTGTCCCAGGCCGCCTGGGTGTCCCACGCCTCCTCGCCGGGCTCGGCCGCCGGCGCGAGCGTCGTCTCGTGCCGGACGAGGCCCAGCAGCTCGCGGGAGAGGGCGAGTTGGTGGCGGGCCAGCAGGTCGACGGTGGCGCCCGTGCCGCGACCGGTGGCCAGTTCGGCCAGATGGTGGTCGGCGAGCGCCGGCCGCGCGGACTGGTCGGTCATATGACGGTCCCGGAGGTCGGTGATGAGGGACAGCAGATCGGAGCAGTACACGGACGGATTGCGGAAGCCGCTGCCGTCGGAGCGGTACCGGTGGGCGTAGAGGCCGCCGCCGCACGAGCGCACCACCGGGCAGGCCCGGCACTCCTCGGCCAGCCCGTCCAGGCCCTGCTGCCGGGCCACGATCCCCGGATGCGCGGCCACCTCGTCCAGGGAGTTGCCGAACACGTCCAGTCCGGTGGCGGGCGCCCCGTCGTGCGCGGTCTTGAGGGAGTCCGCCTGTTCGAAGGTCCCGTCGGTCTCGATCACGGCGAGATCGGTGGGCGCCAGCCCCAGCGACTCGGTCAGGCTGCTCTCGCCGCGCAGGGTCCGCAGCACCGAGTCGAACACCCGGACGTCCATGGAGCGACCGGTCGCGGTCCAACGGTCGTGCACGGCCAGCAGCCAACGCGCGTACGCCGTTCCGGCGGTGTCCTCGGCAGGGCGCGCGGGGGGCTCGTCCCAGGTGGCGTGCGGAAGGAGGAAGTCGACGCGGGGCGGGGCGAGTTCGGCGAGCGCGTCGTGGACGGCGACCGGGTCGTTGCGCAGGTCGATCGTGCAGAGGATGCCCGCGAAGAGATGGCGGTGGCGGGGCCGGTTGAGCAGGGCGATGCCTCTGAGGACGCGGTCGTGGCTGCTGCGCCCGTCGGCGTAGCGGCGGTGCAGGTCGTTCGCCGCCCGGTCGCCGTCCAGTGAGACACCGACCTTGATGTCGAACTCGTCGAACAGGTCCAGAAACCGTTCGTCGAGCGTGACGGCGTTGGTGTGGATCCGCAGGTCCAGCTCGCACACGCCGCTCAGGGCGGTCGTCAGCTCCGTCGCGGCCCTGCGCAGCCGGGCGCGGCCCGCGAGGAGGGGTTCGCCGCCGTGCAGGACCACGTGGACGGTGTCCAGCCCGTGCGCCCCGGCGTGTTCGGCGATGCGCTCCGCCGCGCGGCGCAGGACCTCGTCCGACACCACCACGGGCCGACGGCTCCAGCTCTGGTCGGCGTGCTCGTACACATAGCAGTGGTCGCACGCGAGATCGCAGCGACTGTGCATCTTCAGCACGAACTGACGCAACGGCAGGAGCGGTCGGCCCATGACGGTCTCGACGGTCATGTGATGTCGGTGGTCTCGGCGGGGGTGGTGGGGCGGGTGGTGTCAGACGGAGGACTGGAAGGCCGCCACCGCGACCCTCGCCGGGCCCCTGCGGTCGGTGCCGCTCGACACGGCACGGGTCAGGGCGGGCGACAGCGCGCCGCCGCTCCGCGCCGCCAACTGCACCAAGGACACCCGCTCCGGACCGACGGCGGCCGTGGTGCCCGACTCTTCGGCCGTGGGGTCGAGGGATGCGTTCATGGGGACCTCATCAATCTGTGCGTGGAAACTGACGGGGTTGCGGGTGCTTGCGGCTCGATGAAGCAGATGCCGACAGGAATGTCTCACTCGAGCACCGGCCGCAGAAGAAGTTAGCGGCCGACCGGGCGAACAGCGCCGAATATCCGGTCGGCTGCTGGTTGCGACCAGAACATAGCCGACGCCGAGGAGTCTTCGGACGGCACCACAAGCCTCGTCCGTATTCGGGGCGGCAAACGTGAGAACCGTCTCACCGCCCGGCGCAAGCACGGCAGTTGAGCGGAAGGCCGCCCATTCCGGACGGCTTCGGGGTTCTCGGCACTCTCAGCCCCCGCACAGCTGCGCCTCAGCCCCCTGACGGACCGCGTCCCTACCTTCGCCGGTATGACGGGACACCACAAAAGCAAAACGATCACACGGCGCCGCGCCCTCGCGGTGACCGGAGGGACGGTCGCCGCCGGTGGACTGGCCGTCGCCGGCTACCAGTCGGCGTTCGCGGACGGAACGACGAGCGGCGCCGAGGCCACGGACACGGCTTCCACGACGAGCACCGCCGACGCGTGCATGACGCTGATGTCGAGCGTCACCGAGGGCCCGTACTACCTGGACGGCGCCCTGGTCCGCAAGGACATCACCGAAGGCAAGAGCGGTGTTCCGCTGACACTGCGGCTCACGGTCGTGGACGCCACCGACGGCTGCACCCCGGTCCCCGGCGCGGCCGTGGAGATCTGGCACTGCGACGCCTGGGGCTACTACTCCGGCTACACCACCGCGAATCCCGGCGGCTCGGCGCCCGCCGAGAGCGAGGACGGTTCGACCGCCGACGACGCCACCTATCTCCGCGGCTACCAGATCGCGAACGCGAACGGGGTGGTCAAGTTCGAGACCGTCTTCCCCGGTTGGTACACCCCGCGCACCTGCCACATCCATGTGAAGGTGCACACCGGCGGCGAGAAGGAGGACGGCACCTACGAGGGCGGCAAGGTCAACTACACCGGCCAGTTCTTCTTCGAGGACGAGATCGCCCAGCAGATCTTCACGCTGGAGCCCTACTCCCGCCACACCGGCAGCTACACCACCCTCGACGACGACATGGTCTACGACGGAGGCGGCGCCGCCGGCGGCCTGCTCACCCTGGAAGCCGTGAAGAAGGCGAACCCGGCCCGCGGTTACAAGGGCTTCCTCACCCTCGGCATCGACCCCGACGCCGAGAACACCGGCGCCGGTGCCGAGGGCGGTGGCGGTGGCGGCACACCGCCGTCGGGCGAGCCCCCGGCGGACGCCCCGACCGACAGCGCCACGGCCGCCGAGTCGGCCTCGTAGGGTACGGCCATGAGCAGCCGCGAGGACGAGACGCTCGCGCGGGCCGCGGTGGCCGCGCTGACCCGGCAGTTGGAACTCACGCCCAAGCCCGGCCTGCCCGACCCGCGCGATCTCGGCGCCCGGATCACCCGGCAGGACCACCGTGCCCTGCGCTGGTCGGCGAAGGCGCTGGTGCCCGGCCTCACGGCGATGGCGGCCTGCGCCCGCCGCCACAGTGCGGCGACGCCCGAACTCCGTGCCGAACTCGGGGCGATAGGACGCTGCACCGAACACTCGGTGCGGCTCGCCGGGGGCGGCCACCGGGGCGCCACCTGGGTGCTCGGGCTGCTGCTCGCCGCGGCGGCGATGGAGCCCGGGGCGCGGGGGCGTGAACTGGCCGCCATAGCGAAGAAGATCGCCGCGCATCCGGACCGGCGTGCGCCGCGGCGGCCGTCCCGGGGGTCGTCCGTCTCCGCCAAGTACGGGGCGGCCGGGGCCCGGGGCGAGGCGCGGGCCGGATTCCCCCATGTGCGGCGGGCGTTGGACGTGCTGGCGAGGGCCCGTACGTCGGGCACGCCGGAGGCGGACGCCCGGCTCGACGCGCTGCTCACGGTCATGTCGACGCTGCAGGACACCGAGTTGCTGTACACCGCCGGGCCGCGTGGGCTGCGGCATGTGCAGGCCGGGGCGCGGGGGGTGATCGACGTGGGGGGTACGGGCACGGCGGAGGGGCGGGCGGCGTTGAGGGCGTTCGACGTGGATCTTCAGGAGCGGGGGTGGAGTCCTCGGGGGAGCGGGGCGTTGCTGGCGGGCGCGTTGTTCGTGGACGCGCTGCCTGTCGCTGCCGCGAGGGTGGCGGCATAGCGTGCCCCTGAAGGGGCTGCGCCCCTTTGACCCCAGGCGTCCGTCCGGTGGGGCTTCTCACGCAGTTCCCCGCGCCCCTGAAAGAGGCCTGCGGCCCTTTCGGGGTGAAAAGCACGGGGCGCAGCCCCTGCTTTTCAGGGGCGCGGGGAACTGCGCGACCAGCCCCCACGCACCCGCAGACGAAAAGCCGGCCCTCTCAGCCCCGCGCACCCCGCAACGAGGCCATCCACAGCTCGACCTCGTCCGACCGGCGAGGCAGCCCGGCGCTGAGGTTGCGGTTGCCGTCGGACGTCACCACGATGTCGTCCTCGATGCGGACGCCGATGCCCCGGTACTCCTCGGGGACGGTGAGGTCGTCGGCCTGGAAGTAGAGGCCGGGCTCGACGGTCAGGACCATCCCCGGCTCCAGGGTCCCGTCGACATACGACTCGACGCGCGCGGCGGCGCAGTCGTGGACGTCCATGCCGAGCATGTGCCCGGTGCCGTGGAGGGTCCAACGGCGCTGGAGCCCCAGCTCCAGGACCCGCTCCACGGGGCCCTCGACGAGCCCCCACTCGACCAGCCGTTCGGCCAGGACGTGCTGCGCGGCGTCGTGGAAGTCGCGGTACTTGCCACCGGGCCGCACGGCGGCGATACCGGCCTCCTGGGCGTCGTACACGGCGTCGTAGATCTTCTTCTGGATCTCGCTGAACGTGCCGTTGATCGGCAGGGTCCGGGTCACGTCGGCCGTGTAGTACGTGTGCGTCTCGACGCCCGCGTCCAGCAGGAGGAGGTCGCCGGAGCGGACCGGACCGTCGTTGCGGACCCAGTGCAGCGTGGTGGCGTGCGGGCCGGCGGCGCAGATGGAGCCGTAGCCGACATCGTTGCCCTCGACCCGGGCGCGCAGGAAGAACGTTCCCTCGATGTAGCGCTCCGACGTGGCCTCGGCCTTGTCCAGCACCCGTACGACGTCCTCGAAGCCGCGCACGGTCGAGTCGACCGCCTTCTGCAGCTCGCCGATCTCGAAGTCGTCCTTGACGAGCCGGGCCTCGGACAGGAAGACCCGCAGCTCCTCGTCGCGCTCGGCGGTGACCTTGTCGGTGAGGGCCGCCTCGATGCCGGCGTCGTAGCCACGGACGACCCGGACCGGGCCGGTGGCCTCGCGCAGCTTGTCGGCGAGTTCGCGCACGTCGGCGGCGGGGATGCCGTACAGCTCCGCCGACTCGGTCAGTGAGTGGCGTCGGCCGACCCACAGCTCGCCCTGGCCGGAGAGCCAGAACTCGCCGTTCTCCCGGTCGGAGCGCGGCAGCAGGTAGATCGTCGCGTCGTGGCCCTCGCCCGAGCGCGAGGGCTCCAGGACGAGGACGCCGTCCTCCGTCTGGTTGCCGGTGAGGTACGCGTACTCGACCGACGCCCGGAAGGGGTACTCGGTGTCGTTCGAGCGGGTCTTCAGGTTGCCCGAGGGGATCACCAGGCGGTCGCCGGGGAAGCGCGCGGAGAGCGCGGCGCGGCGGGCGGCGGTCTCCGCGGCCTGGGCGATCGGCTCCAGGCCGTGCAGCTCGGTGTCGGCCCAGCCCGACTTCATGCTCTCGGCCAGCTCGTCGGACACGCCCGGGTACAGGCCGTTCTTGCGCTGCTTGATCGGCTCTTCGGCTTCGGTCGCCTCGGTCTCCGGGATCGCCGGCTCGAGCTCGTCCGCCACGGTCATCCTCCTAGGTACGGCACTGGACCCCGTCCATCGTACGGTCGCGCCGAACAGCCCGAAGGGCACATGACCAGCCCTCACAAGGGGTCACCATCCCCTCACGACAAGCAGCCGCGAGCCTGCCACCCACCACCCGCCATGAGCCGGCCACCTGGCCCGACAGGGGCAGCACGGACCCGTCCCGCTCGAACCGCCCGCCCTACTCGAACCGCGCCGCCAGCACCACGACGTCCTCCGTGCCGTGCGCCTCGTCGAGGCCGTTCGGGAGCATCGTGCGGAGGATGTGGTCGGCGACGGCGCCGGGGTCGGTGCGCAGGGCCCGGGGAACGCAGGCGGCGGCCGCGTGGAGGCGGGTGAAGGCGCGGTCGACGGGCTCGCCGGTGCGCTGGAGGAGGCCGTCGGTGTAGAGCAGGACGGTTTCTCCTGGTTCGGCGGTCAGCTCGACGCTGGGCGCCTCCCAGCAGGCGAGCATGCCGAGCGGCGCGGACAGGGACGTCTCCACGTACTCCGTGCGCCGGTCGCCGATCACCAGCGGCGGACTGTGCCCGGCCCCGGCCAGAGTGATCTTGCGCAGCGCGGGTTCGACGTAGGCGAAGAGCGCCGTGGCGGAGCGGGCCGGTTCGGTGAGCCGCAGGAGCAGCTCCAGGTCGGAGAGGACCGCGACGGGGTCCTCCCCCTCCATCACGGCGTAGGCGCGCAGCGAGGCCCGCAGCCTTCCCATCGCGGCGACCGCGCTGGGCCCCGCTCCCGTGACCGAGCCGACCGCGAGGCCGAGCGCGGCGTCCGGCAGCGGCAGCGCGTCGTACCAGTCGCCGCCGCCGCGCGGCCCGGTGCGGTGCCGGGCGGCGAGCTGGATACCTGAGACCCGGGGCAGCCGGGAGGGGAGCAGTTCCTCGGCGATGGTCGCCATGGACGCGCGCGTGCGCTCGACCTCGACGATCCGTGCGAGGTGCTCGGCGGCGTACCGCGTGTACAGCCCGACGAGATGCCGCTGCCGCTCGACCGGTTCCGCGGGCTCGTCGTACAGCCAGACGGCGGCGCCGAGCCGGCCGGCCTTCTCGGTGGACAGGGGCAGCGCGTAGCTCGCCGCGTATCCGAGCCGGGCCGCGACCTCGCGGTGGCGGGGATCGAGCCCGTCCTCGGCGAACAGGTCGGGCTGGGCGATCTCGCCGTCGCCGCCGGGCAGCCCGTCGAGGATGCGGCCGTACGGCAGGGAGCTGCGGGGCACGGTCTCGATGTGCCCGAGGTCGGCGCGGCCGAGACCGAGGCCGATGGTGGTGTCCGGGCCGAGCCCGTCGGCCGGTTCCAGGACGACGAGGCCCCGGCGGGCACCGACGAGGGCGGCTCCGGCGTGCAGGAGTTCCTTCAGGGCGCTGTCGAGCGCGTCCGTGCGGGTCAGACGTTCGGTGAGTTCGTGCAGCGTCGTGAGGTCCGAGACCCAGCCCGCGAGTCTGTCCTGGAGCACGGCCCCGGGGGCGGTGCCCGGGCCTGTGGCGGGAGGGGCCGATGGGGTGCTCGGGGGGGCGGGCGCGGGCGCGACAGTGTGTGCGGGGGAGGGAACCGTTGAATCGATTCCAGCCACTTTCGGAGGGTGAGGGGCGTTCATGGTGTCCGGCTTTCCGACCGGTGCGTATTGCTCAAAAGCATCGCAAACCCCCATGTCATTCTGCGCCGCTAGCAGTGTCTCCACATGTACACGCACTCGTGAGGGGATGTCCAGCATTGTCCTGCTGGGATATCTGGTGTCCGTGAGGCGCTGTTGGGCGACCGTCGACTTCTTGTCCAGTCCTTTGGAGAAAGCTAAGTTGGCCTAAAAGTGTTGTGGTGAACGGTGTATTGAGGTCGACTGGCCTTGTTCAACAGAGCGTCACAGCGGTCGTGATGGGTACGTACCCGGTGAAGGCCAGGGGCGGCGGAGGCCACCCGGAACCTGGCGACGGACCCGGGCGTCCTATCCACCGACGACCGAGCCCCATCCTCCCGTGGCGGAGGCGGCGAGCACATGCGGGACAGCAAAACGCCAGGCGCCGCCACCCCTACGCCATGCCCATGCTTTTGACAGACGCAAGTCGACGCAAGCGATGGACGCGGACGTAACCGAGCTCGGCCCGCAGGGCTTCCCCTTGTCCGCGACAGGGGTGTGATGCGCCAGCAGGTACGCACAGTGCAGTGAACGACACATGTTGTGATGTGACCCACGGTGTTGCCATGCGTGCAACGGAAAGGACGAGCGCTCATGCGCGAGATCCCCGGAAAGCGACGCAGGCTCCTGTCCAAGCGCAACGGCGGGAGGCCCGAGCTTCTTGAGCAGGCCCTGACGTTCGCGACGGAATGGCAGTGGCCCGTACTCCCGGGGGTGGCGCCGGACCCGCAGGGACGTGCCCGCTGCGGCTGCCCGGACCCGGAGTGCGTGGTGCCCGGCGCTCACCCCTTCGACCCCGGCCTGCTGGCCGCCACCACCGACGAGCGCATGGTCCGCTGGTGGTGGGCCAACCGGCCGACCGCGCCGATCGTGCTGGCCACCGGCGGCGCCGCCCCCTGCGCGGTGAGCCTGCCGACCCTGGCCGCCTCGCGCGCCCTCGCCGCCCTCGACCGCACCGGCATGCGCCTCGGCCCCGTGGTCGCGGCCCCGCACCGCTGGGCGATCCTCGTCGCGCCGTACTCCATGGAGCAGTTGGGCGAGCTGCTCTACGCCAAGGACTTCGTCCCGGGCTCCCTCCGCTTCCACGGCGAGGGCGGCTACCTGGCCCTGCCCCCCTCCGAGACCGGGCACGGCCTGGTCCGCTGGGAGCGGGCACCCCTGCCCGGTTCGGCCGCGCCCTGGGTGCCCGACGTCGAGGCGGTCGTGGACGCCGTCGTCGACGCCCTCACTCGTACGGGTGTGAGCGCGCCCGAGTTCTGAGCCCGCCCGGCGCGCGCGGGGCCGGGCGCCCCCGGTCGGTCGTTATCTTCCGGACATGCAGCGTCTTCCCGGGGGCCACGGGGCCCCGTCGCGCGGCCGTCACAGTGCTCCCCCATCCCGGAGCCGCAGAGCACCCGAGCCGGCGTGCGGCGGGCCGGATCCGCGTCGGCTCCGCCTCGCGGGACTGACCGTCGCGGTCGCGGTCGCCCTCGGCATCCCCCTCGTCGCCTCCGCCGGCCCGGTCGCCGACCTTCCCGCGTCCGAGCGCGCCGCCAGTCCTGAGCGCGCCTCCACTCCCGAGCGGGCTCTCCCCTCCGAACTCGAACGTGCCGCCGGGGGCGCGGCCGGGTCCGGTGGGGGCACGGACGCATCCGGCAGGGACGAATCCGGCGGGGACGTCGAGAAGTCCGCCGACCGCGCCGATCAGAAGGCGGGCGGTGCCGCCGACGAGCAGGACAACACAAGGGCTGCTGACGACACCGACACCCAGGGCGACACCGACACCCAGGGCGACGTCGAGACTCCGGGCGACGTCGAGGGTCCCGCGCGGCTGCTCGGCCTCGGACTCGCCACCGCCGCCCGCTGCGGCCCCGACCTCACCTCCCCCGACGGCATCGAGGCACAGACGTGCGTCCTCACCCAGGGCGACCGGACCTGGGCCCGTACGTACTACCGCAACGCCACCGGACGTGAACTGAGTTCGGTCCTCAGCATGATGGCGCCCGGCGGGCACACCCTACGGATCCACTGCGCCGTGGGCGCGCACGACGAGCCGGGGATGTGTGAGACGCCGAGGGAGCGTACGCGGGGCGGGGCGGGGGCGTACACGGCCGTGGCGGAGTTCGCGGCACCGGACGGCGGGGGGCCGCTTTTGCTGCGCTCAGGGAGCAACTCGGGCCGCTCGTAAGGGGGTTGACGCCCAGAGGGTTTCCGTCCAGCGAGGCCGGTCCGGAACCCGGGCATGAAAAGACCCGGTTGCTGGCGACGGGGGATGCACCAGCAACCGGGCTAATGGAACCGTAACAAGAGATCGGCGCTTCGCAAATTCGATCTCGGCTATTCGGACACGAATTTGCCTGTCACGTAGGGGAGTTGTGACAGGAGTCACCACACTTCGAACGCACTCGGTCGGCCGACCGCCCCGTCGGCGCGGGAGCGTACGTCAGCTCAGCGTGACCTGTCGGTTGGTGAGGCCACCGCGCGCCCGGCGCTCTTCCGGAGTGAGCGGGGACTCGTCGGCCAGGGCGCCGGCGAGCCGCTCGGCGAACTCCGCCGCCGGCTTCTCGATGTCGTCCGCGCCCACCCCGCTGGGGAGGTCCCAGACCGGCACGGTGAGGCCGTGAGCACGGAAAGAGCCCACCAGACGGGTGCCCTCGCCGAGGCTCGAGCGCCCCGCCGCGTGCAGCCGGGCGAGCGCGTCGAGAAGCTGCTCCTCGGCGTGCGGCATGACCCAGCGCAGGTGGTTCTTCTCGGGGGTCTCGCACCAGTAGGCCGCGTCGACGCCCGCGAGCTTCACGGTCGGGATCGCCGCGGAGTTGGCGCGCTCCAGGGAGGCGGTCACCTCCGGAGTCGCGTTCTCCGTGTCCGGGATCCAGAACTCGAAGCCCGTGTGCACAACTGGCTCGAACTCACCTTCGGGGTCGAGCAGGTCCTGCAGACGCGGACCGTCGGCCGGGGCGCGCCGCCCCTGAACCGGAGTGCCCGGCTCGGCGACGAGGGCGCGCTGCAGGGTGTCGGCGAGGTCGCGGCTGATGTCTCCGGACGCGGTGTCGTTCTGCAGGCCGAGCAGGACCGAGCCGTCGTCGCGACGCAGCGCGGGCCAGGCCATGGGCAGGACGGTGGCGAGCGTCACCGACGGGACCCCTTCGGGGAGCGCGTCCTTCAGCTTCAGCTCGACGGTGGCGGCGGGCACCAGCTCGCGCAGCGCGATCCAGTCGCCCTCGCCCGGCAGGCCCTCGAAGGGCCGCTGCACCAGCTCGGTCACCGCCTGGGCGGCGGCCCGGCCGTGGCAGGCCTTGTAGCGGCGTCCGCTGCCGCAGGGGCATTGCTCGCGCGCGCCGACAACCGGAACCTGCCCATCGGCGCTGGCGGCGCCGGCTCCGCCGGTGCCCTGCGGGCGCTTGGCCTTGGTGTGGGGTCGCTTCTTGGCCATCGTGGGTGTCTCCCGATCACGGCTCGTCTCGTACTCGCGCGAGCCTAGCCGCTCGTACGACGCCCGACGGGACCCTGTGGACAACGCACCGAGTCGTCCCGGAACCGGTGGTTCGGGGCGGGATGTGCCCGGCCCCGTGGCCGGATGTGCCCGGCCGGTCAGTGCGTGTCGTCGCCCGGCCGGGTCAGCCCGTGTCGTTGCCCGGCGGGTCAGTCCATGTCGTCGAACGCGTCCGCGAAGTCCAGGTCGGGGAGGGCGGAGACCGAGGGGGCGACGACGCGGGTGACGAAGTCGTCCCGGCGGTGGGCGCGGTAGACGTCGTCCTGGACGACGACCCACACGGTGACCTCGCCGCGGGCGTCGTCCCGTACGCCCCAGTCGTCGGCCAGTGCCGTGACGATGTTCAGCCCGCGGCCGCCGTGTGCGGTGACCGAGGGCGTCGACGGAACCGGGCGGGTCGGACCACCGCCGTCCGTCACCTCGACCGTGAGCCGCCCGGAGGGATCCATCCGCCAGGCGCAGCGCACGTCGCCGTCACCGGCCAGCGCGTCGCCGAGCGGTCTGCCGTGTTTGCAGGCATTGCTGAGCAGTTCGGAAAGGATCAGTAGGGCATCGTCGATGACCGATTCCGCCACACCGCCCGTGCGCAACTGATCGCGCATCCGGTGCCTTGCTTCCCCCACGCCCGCAGGGCCATGGGGTACGGCCATGCTCGACGACGTGGGCACCTCCTGTGCCACCACCAACGCCACCCCCGAGACCTCCTTCGCCCCACGCCACGGTGTGAATGCCCCATTGGACTGGACTGGAAACCGGCCAACCCACGTGCTCTGACGCACTCCTCACACTCGAATACATTCCGAACGCGCCGGTGTACACCCCGTAGTTACGTGGCTGAATTTCGTCCCCGATATGCCGACTTGTCCCCGGGAGTGGGTCGGTCGTCTTGGCGGAATTCTTACCTCCGCCAAGCGCCGCGCAGGGGCGGCGCCGGCGGTCGGCGGGGTGGTCGCAGATGTGAACAGAGGCGTGTTCGGAGCTGTCGCGGTGCGCGTGTGCGGAGTTGTCGAGAACGGTGTGTTCGAAGTCGTGGGAACCCGTGTGCTCGGCGGCCGAGTTGAACAGCCCGGTGGTCGAGGTGCGGGCTCAGCGGCCGAGCTGACGGAGAACCGCGCGTGGCCGATTGGTGATGATGGCGTCCACGCCCAACCCGACACAGAGGTCGACGTCCTCGGGCTCGTTCACGGTCCACACGTGCACCTGGTGCCCGGCGCTCTTCAGGCGCTCGATGTACACGGGGTGGTTGCGCACGGTCCGGATCGAGGGACCCGCGATCTGTACACCGGTCGGCAGCCGTCCGTCGCGCAGCCGGGGCGAGACGAACTGCGTCAGATAGACCGTGGGCAGGGTCGGGGACGCGGCCCGGACGCGGTGCAGCGAGCGCGCCGAGAAGCTCATGATCCGCACCGGTGAGTCGACGGGCGACTCCGGGGCGTCCAGGCCGAACCGCTTCAGCAGGACCAGCAGCCGCTCCTCGACCTGGCCGGCCCAGCGCGTGGGGTGCTTGGTCTCGATGGCCAGCTCCACCCGGCGCCCGGCGTCGGCCACGAGTTCGAGCAGGCGCTCAAGGGTGAGGACAGAGGTGTCGGCCCGGTCCTCGGGGGTGACCTCCCAGTCGGGGGCCTCGTCGCCGTTCTTCCAGGAACCGAAGTCCAGGGCGGCCAGGTCGGCGAGCTCCAGGGCGGAGACCGCGCCGCGGCCGTTCGACGTACGGTTGACGCGTCGGTCGTGGACACAGACGAGGTGGCCGTCCGCCGTCAGCCGGACATCGCACTCGAGGGCGTCCGCGCCGTCCTCGATCGCCTTCTTGTACGCGGCCAGGGTGTGCTCGGGGGCCGCCTCGGAGGCACCCCGGTGGGCGACGACCTGAATCGGGAGCTGTCGTGCGTGGGTCACCGCGTCATGGTGCCACCGTGACGGGGTACGCGTGGGGGTGGTGACCGTGGACGACCGGGTTCGTACGCACAGTACGCGCCGTTAGTCCGATAGATCCTATATAAAGGATGGTCCCGGACCCACAGGCACCGCTTATGGTGCCCTGACGGCTCGTGGGAAAAGCTGACCGCAGCACAAAACTCACGCACAGCCCTCTGTGCGACCAAGAACAACAGTCGACCCGAAACCCGAAAGACGGTCGACCCCAAGAACGACCGCCCCAAGAACGACCGCCCCAAGAACGATCGACCCGAGAACGGTCGACCGCCTACAAGGTGAAGCCGTGGACCGAGGAGAAAAGCTGTGAGCACCGAGAACGAGGGCACCGCGGTACCCCCGGCCCCGTCCGCACCTCCCGTGCCGGTGGATTCTCCCGCTGCCTCCGCGCCGGCGCCGGCGAACGAGCCGAGCGCGACACCGGCGGAGACCACCGCCCCGGCCCCCTCGGCCGCGCCCGCCGCCGACAACGCCCCGACGACCCAGCTGCCGCCGGTCCCGCCGACGGAGCAGCTTCCGCCAGTCCCGCCGACGACGCAGCAGCCCCAGCCCGAGCTGGTGTCCACGGGGGCACCCGGGTACGCGGCGAGCCACGGCCAGGTGCCCGGCGGTGGATACGGTCAGGCGCCCGGTGGCGGCGGCTACGCACAGGCACCTGGCGGTCAGGCCGGACCGGCCGGACCCGGCGGGTCCTCCGCGCCCGACGCATCCTGGCCGCCCCCGCCGCCGCCCGCCGTCCCGTCGTACGCGGACAACGGCGCAGCCGCCGGCGCGTACGGGGACAGCGCCGGCGCGTACGGCAACGCGGGCGCGGCCGGAGGCGCCGGTGGCGCGGGCGGTCCCGGTGGCCCGGGCGACGGCGGCTGGGGCTCCTCCTGGCAGCAGACGCAGCAGCCGGCTCCCAAGCCGGCCGGCAACAAGCGCGGCGGTCTGATCGCCGCGATCCTCGTGGCCGCGCTGGTCGCGGGCGGAGTCGGCGGCGGCATCGGCTACACACTGGCCGACCGCAACGACAACTCCACGGGCTCCACGACCGTCTCGGCCTCCCAGAACGGCGGTGACGTCAAGCGCGCGGCCGGCACGGTCGCCGCGGTGGCCTCCTCGGCGCTGCCGAGCACGGTCACCATCGAGGCGTCCGGCAACGACGGTGAGGGCGGCACGGGCACCGGGTTCGTGTTCGACAAGGAAGGCCACATCGTCACCAACAACCACGTGGTGGCGGAGGCCGTCGACGGCGGCAAGGTGTCGGCCACCTTCCCCAACGGCAAGAAGTACGACGCCGAGGTCGTCGGGCACGCGCAGGGCTACGACGTGGCGGTCATCAAGCTGAAGAACGCCCCGTCGAACCTGCAGCCGCTGACGCTCGGCGACTCGGACAAGGTGGCGGTGGGCGACTCGACGATCGCGATCGGCGCGCCTTTCGGCCTCTCCAACACGGTCACGACGGGCATCATCAGCGCCAAGAACCGCCCGGTGGCCTCCAGCGACGGCTCCTCCGGCAGCAAGGCCTCGTACATGAGCGCCCTGCAGACCGACGCGTCGATCAACCCGGGCAACTCCGGTGGCCCGCTCCTCGACGCCCGGGGCAACGTCATCGGCATCAACTCGGCGATCCAGTCCGCGAGCAACGGCAGCTTCGGCTCCGGCCAGGCGGGCTCCATCGGCCTCGGCTTCGCCATCCCGATCAACCAGGCCAAGAACGTGGCCCAGCAACTGATCAGGACGGGCAAGCCGGTGTACCCGGTGATCGGCGCCTCGGTCTCCCTGGAGGAGGTCACGGGCGGAGCGAAGATCACGAACTCGGGCGAGGGCGGTTCGGAGTCCATCACCGCGGGCGGACCCGCCGACAAGGCCGGCCTCAAGCCCGGTGACGTGATCACCAAGCTCGACGACCACGTCATCGACAGCGGCCCCACCCTCATCGGCGAGATCTGGACCCACCTCCCCGGCGACAAGGTCACCCTCACGTACACCCGCGACGGCAAGACCCACACGGCGGAGGTCACCCTGGGCGAACGCGAGGGCGACAGCTGACGGTTGACCGCGGACACCTACTGCCGACCGGGCGCCGGGCACCCTGAAACAGGGGTTGCCCGGCGCCCGGCCGTCCTGGGCAGTGAGGGGTGGCACTTCTGCGCGATGCCAGTGGCCGGCCAACTTCCCATGATCATGAACACAGCCGGTACGCTGTACCCGCTCCGCCCCAGGTGGGCGGGGCCCAGGTGGGTTGCCCGAGCGGCCTAAGGGAACGGTCTTGAAAAACGTGAGGACGCGAAAGCGTCTCCGTGGACCCGGATCCCGCCCACTCCGCAGGTCATAGACATGCTGGTCAGAAGGGGTGCCTCTCGCTGAGGGGCACCCCTTCTGCGCGGGGCTGTCTCACCTTGATCCGGCCCTGTCGCGGTGTGGATCAGTGCGTGTGGACCAGGCGTGGACCAAATTCCGCGCCATGGCCAGACCCGTGAAGTGCCGACTGACCAGGGCTCATCCGATGGTCTGAGCCAGCCCGCCTTTTCATCCGGCCGCCCCCGTGATGTGGACGCGACATGTGGTAGACCCTGCCTAGGGTTGGTGTGCCTTGTAGCCCTCGGCGATTTGAGATGCGGAGAGACGATGCGCCACCAAGCGGCCACTGACCGAGGCCCCACCACGCAGCCTGATCCAGACTCCAACGACAGCAAAGCACGCAAGCACCAGTTACGGCTTCTGGCGATCGGGGTGGTGGCCGGGGCGGCACTCGCTGTTGGTGGCATCCTCGCCTTTACGTCGATCATCGGCGGGAACACCCAGACGCAGACAGACGCGAAGCCGACCCCGAGTTCTGGCGGTGACAAGAGCTCTGAATCGTCGGGGCGGGGGCAGGAGTACACGCCAGCCACCGCCCCTCCTGTCAGAGTGTTCGAGCCGAGGTCGAATGACGAGGGCATCGGGACCGGGTTCGAGCACACTTCCGTCGGCGCGGTCTCTGCTGCGGTCTCCTACTGGCAGGACTTCAACTTGCGGGATGAGGTGATCGCGCGCCAGCAGTGGACTGCGGTCACATCCGAGGACTCCCCCGAAACCATCGACAGGGGGGTCAGCGGCATGGTCGGAGCGCCGCTTGGGATCACAACGCCGAAGGATGGACAGACCGTCGTGAAGGCGGTCCTCCCCCTCAGCCTTGACCACAGCGGCGAAATCGTCGTTGTTTGGATGGAGTACGACCGCCTCGTCCCTATTGGTGAAGAGAGTGCCGACAACAAGTCGCTGAAGGACGAGACCACCTACCTGATCGTCAAGTGGGAGAACGGCGACTGGAAGGTGACCGAGGAGCCGCAATACGAGGCAAAGGTGCGCGGCCCGCGTTCGTACCACCCGGACAGCAAGTGGGCTTTCGCGGACGGATGGCGGCGGGTTGCCCATGGCTAGATGTGCTGTCCCGGGACGTTGGTGACGGGCACGGGCGCGATTCGTTTGCGGTGAGGGCCGGGCGAGGCCAAGAACCGGCAGACTCTTCGGGAAAGTGCTCGTCAGAGATCTTCGCTTGTTCGGAGCGTCGACCACATCAGGACAGCACAAGGAGCCATCCTCTCCCCGGCGTGGGGTGAGGATGGCTTCTGCGGTTCGACGGACGGCCTTGCCTATTCGCCGTCGGCAGCCTCCAGGGCCCGTTCGATCTGCTCGTTCGAGCGCTGTTGGTTGCGGTGAATCGCCTTGGCGTAAAAGCGGAACAGGACTGCGATGCTGTGGCCCGCCCGGCGCGCGACCTCCGCTGGGGAGACGCCAGATTCAAGCCAGAGTGAGACGCCCGCGTGGCGCAGGGAGTACGGCACGTCAGCCAGCGGTGAGGCAGCCTCGGGCTGCGTCAGCACCGCGAGCCGGGCTGCCTTCCACGCCTCTCCGTATTCCTTGGAGAGGAGGTGGCCACCCTGGGCCGCACGAAAGAGCCGGCCATCCTCGGCGGTGCCGAACTCCTTGATGTGCTCGCGGACCAGCCTCACCAGAACGGGCGGAATCGGCACCGGCCGCGTCGCCTTGCGGGCCCGCTTCTTCAGGCCGCGCGTATCGAACGACTCGCCTGTGTCGGTCCATCCGGAGCCGACTCGGGGCATGCTCACGGAGAGCAGGACTTCACCCCAACCCTCCTTGGGGAGGGTGAAGTCGTCCTCTCGGAGACTGGTCGCCTCACCAGGGCGGTTGGCTGCGTAGTAGAGGCAGCCGAAAAACGCCATCAGGTGCCGTCCGCGCTCGCCCTGCTCGCCAACAGCGTTGATCAGTGCCTTTGCCAGCTTGGGTCCGGGGACGAACCGGAAGTCGATCTCGTCGTCCGTCTCGGGTGGAGTCCAGTCGACCTTGTCGAGGGGCAGCGTCGTCAGTAACTCTCGCTCTACCGCGTACCGGAGGCAGTTGCTGAAGACCGTCCGCTTGCGGTTCACGGTGTTCTCGGCCGCGGCCGTGCCGTCCTGCTTTAGCTTCAGCGCGTCCAGCGCAGTCCGTACCACCGAGGGCGTGTTGAGGTCGGTGATGTCTACGGACTTCCGGCCGATCCAGTCCAGCGCGGCCACGATCTCGGCCGGTGGCTCTTCGACATCGAGACGCGGCCTCAGAGTCCCGTCATCGCCGAGGACGAACCGGTAGACCCACGAGTAGAGCGCGATCCGAAGCACCTTCGGAGCCGGTGCACCACGGTTGTCCTTGACCAGCTTCGGCGTGATAGTGGCGAGCGTGTCAGCGATGCTCGCCCGGTGTTTGGCCGAGGCGCCGGACCACTTCATTTCCGCGTAGGCACGGGTGTGGGCGTACCAGGTGGCGGAGTTGAGTGCCTGCATCTCCGAGGCGGGTAGACCGGTCTCCGTGTCGAATTGGGCGCGGTTGCGCAGGGCCGTCAGCAGCTCTGCACGACGCCCGTCAGCCTGCGCCTTGATCTTGTAACTCTTGGAGAAGGGACGCGGGCCGACGCGCCAACGGAGCTGGTAGGCCGCCGCACGGCCAGACCGCTTGCGGATGCCCCAGATCTGAACGTCGTAGGTCAGCACGCTTCCTGCACCTCGCAGCCGTCGAACCAGGCGTCGAGGTCGGCCCGGCGGATACGTATCTGACCGTTGGGGAGCTTCAGGTGCTTCGGCGCCTGGCCCCGGGCGCGCATCCGGTAGAAGGCAGCGCGAGAGACCCGGATCTCAGCGAGTGCTTCGACCAGCGTCAGCGTTCGCTTGTCGGCGGTGGTCGGAGTGGTCACAGCCAGGGTGCTCCTTCGAACTTGAGGCGTTCGGCGTGCGTTCTGTCATGGCGGACCTGGGCGGCGAGGAACTCTTCGCCGGGGCGGTAGCCGCTGCTGAGGTAGGTCCATGACGAGGCGGTGACGAGGGTGGTGTTCTCGTCGTCGACTGGGAGGCCGGCGCGGATGCGGGCGGCTTCGGCTTGGGCGGTGCGCCAGGCACGGCGCACGTCGCGGAGTGCGCCGAGGGTGGTCGAGTAGGCGCGCGACTTGCTGGAGAAGTGGCCGCGGAAGCCGAGCATGTGGGCCCACTTCCAGAGCTTGAGATCGGCGAACTCGGGGAGGTGGCCGAGCGCCCAAGCTGTGCGGATCATTTGGCGTGCGTGCTGCTGCACCGGGAGATCGGCGAGGCGCTCGGCTTGGCCGGTGCCGTCGCAGTCGTCGCACAGGTCGCGGAAGCCGTCGGGGCCGCGTACGTAGCCGCGTCCGGAGCAGGGGCGGCACACGAGGGTGCGGTCCACGGTTCCCGCGCCTTCCGCGTTCTTGGTGGCGTACTTGGCGACGTATCCGGCGACCTTGGCGTCCGTGAGTTCGCCGTCTCCCAGGGCGGAGATCTGGTCCACCTTGAACCGGTCGCCCCACCGGATGACGCGATCGCCGACCGCATCCGACTCGACCGTGAGCCGGGCTCGCTCGACCGCCAGGCCGACGGCGACGCGTAGGGCGTCGAAGGTGGCCCAGGCCGGGGGCGAGGTGGTGTGGCCGTCGGGACCGTCGAAGCGGACGACCGCGTGGAAGTGGACCAGGCCGCGGTTCTGATACTCGGCGACCTTGGCGAAGGAGACGCGGAGAGCCGAGTTGAGTGCCTTCTGCGTCATGCCGAAGTGCTCGGCGAGGGCACGGCGCAGGTAGGTCGTGAAGCGCGCCCAGAGGGCCCCGGCGTGCGCGTTCCACAGCACGGCGCCGGTGTAGTCGTAGCTTGCCGGGCGGAGTGGGGTGCCGAGTTCGGGCGCGTCCTGGGAGTGGCTTTCACCGCACGCGCAGGGGCGGGGCTTGCCCGCGACGGTCGTGGGGCGGTTGTGGACGGGGCCGAAGGACGGGGCGGTGAGGGTGACGAACGCGCGGGGGTGGTCGCGGACGGTTTCGGCGACGTTCTTGCCGCCGGACAGTCCGGCCTTGATCAGGTGATAGGTGTCGGCCGCGTAGAGGCGGGAGCAGGCCGGGCAGCGGGAGGCACGACGGTTGCCGCAGGTGGTGAGGAGGCGGCCGGAGGGTTCGTCCTCGGAGCGGTAGGAGCGGACCACTTGCTTGGTGGTCTGGTCGGTGGTGATCGTCCAGCCGTGCAGGTTGACGGGACTCGTGCAGCCTCGAAGATCGCGGACCTGTTCGGTGACGCGGTCGAAGTCGTCGGTGTTGGCCAGTTCGACCAGGTCCCGCAGGCCGGGGCTGATGACGTGGCGCAGGTCGAGGGGGCGGCGCATGGGTGGCGGGGTGTCCTTTCTGGCGCGAGGGTGAGGACCTGCGGGCAGCAGCGATTCAGTGCGCTCGGGCTGCTGCCCGCAGGCATGGCGAGTCGGGCCCAGGGGGCGGTGGTGGGTGCAGGGGAGGCCGGCGAAGGGGGTGGCCCTACAGAGCGGCGTGCAGCGCGGTGGCCATGGGCAGGCCGATACCGAGGCGGGTCTTGAGCTGGGCCGCAGTGATCGGTTCACCGTGCTCGGTGTGGTGCGACGACGCGATGGAGCGTGCTTCGGTCAGTAGCGGCTCAGGAACGTTGACCACGGGCGAGGCGGGAGCCGAGGCGATCTGAGGAGCGACCGGCGCCGGGGGCGGAACGATGAGCGGCATCGCAGGGCTGGAGGCGTCAGAGCCCGTCTCAGACTCTGGTTCGATCTCGTCCGCCAGCGGAGCCGGTACGGCAGAGCGCGCAACGGTGTGGAAGGCACGCAGGAGCTGCGGGCCGACGGAACCCCAGCCGAGGAGGAGCAGCGGGGCCACCGCGTCGACGGCGGCGCGGCCGTAGTGTCCGACGACGATCGGTTCTGCGACGTTGAGGGCAAGGGTCAGCAGTCCGGAGAAGTGCATGAGGCGGGTGGCGGCCGTCATCTGGTCTGCGGGCAGGCCGCGCAGGGAGAGGTAGCGGAGGGCGACCAGCAGGCCGACCACGGACAGGTCCACCATCGGGGCGATGAGCGGTGCGATCGGTCCGGGGACGCCGAGGCGCAGGGCAAGGGACCAGACGTTGCCGAAGGAGAAGACGAACGCCAGCGCGGCAATGACGATCATGACGGCGGTGATGGTGCGCTGAGTGATCCGGTCTTCTGTCATGAGTGTTCACCTCCTCTCCTGGGGTGACGGGACGTGCGGGGGTGGTGGGGAGCACTGCTTAGGCGTCGAGCTTCGTGAGATCCACGTCCCCCATGCGAGGACCGAGGAAGGCTTCCAGCAGGGCGGACGGGTCGGCGGTGAGGTTCGCCGTCTCTTCGGCGATGCGAGCCGCTTCCGCGTCGGGTACGTAGGGCGTGCGGATGCGGGTGAAGCCGGGTTGCGACTGGTGGTTCATGGACGCGACGCCGACGTAGGTGGGGTCCTGGAGGTTGATGGGGTTGGCGTCCGGCCATTCCCGGATCTCGTCGCCGAGCGCGGCCACGGCGGCTTCGGCGGTCTTCTGGGCGAAGCTCAGGCCGACGGGGCAGACGTCGCGGATGAAGGTGGGGATTGCGTCGCCCGTGGACTTCTGAGTGGTGAGGATGACGAGTAGACCCACGGACCGGCCTTTCTTCACCAGGTCTTCCACGAGGCGGGCGTTCTCGGCGGCGAGCGCGGCCAGCTTCTTCGTCTGCTGGTCGCTGCCTTTGTGGTCGCGGAAGTAGGTGTGGGCTTCGTCGACGATCAGCACGACCAGGGGCCAGCTCTCGGAGGGGCCGACGTCCCACATGGACTTCACCCCGAGCACTTGGCGCACCGAGGCCGACCGTGCGCGGCGCAGCTCCACTAGGTGCCGGAACAGCTTGTTGGCCTCTTCCAGGTCATCGCCGACGAAGGCGAACATGCGCTGGACCCAGTCGGCGTAGTCGCCTTCATAGGCAGCCGACACCTTGCCGTCCGCACAGGCGAACTGCACTGCGGGCGAGGGTGCCCAGTCGGAGAGAAGCCGGTTGATCAGGCTGGTCTTGCCGAAGCCGGGAAGGCCGGCCACGGTCACGCCGGGGACCTGCGTGAGGTTCACAGATACGGGTTGCGCGTACTCGTCCAGGCCCAGATCCCACCGGGCTGTCTCTTCCGCTGCGTCACCCGAGGGGTGGTGCTCGGTGGGGAACTTCAGTGGGTCCAGTCGCACACCCCGGATGAGGACTTCCCCAGGCTTGTCCTGGGTGACCGCCACGCGTGTGCACCGCCAGGCGTCCGCCAGGTGCGGACCCGCTTTCTGGAACTGCTGGAGTCCTACGCCAGGCAGGCACTGTGCCCGCGCGATCACTCCGTACGCGTCGTGCTTCACCTTCAGAGCCGGGATGAGGACACGCGGCCTGTGGGGCTTGCCCTGCGTGTTCGCCAGCGACGCGAGAGCCGTCGGGGTCTTGTCCGTGGCCGACAGCTTCAGCATCGGTGCCAGTCGCTTCCAGCCCCACCGCACGCGTACGGCCTGCCGTATGGACTGCCGGGTCATGGCGTCGGCGAGCACGTAGCGGACTACCCACCAGGCCGCCCATGCGGCGAGCGAGGTCAGCGCCAGGGCGACGATGATCGGGAGGTGACCGAAAATCCCTTCCACCGGGGCGTTCGGATCCTTCATGCGTGGCTCTCCAACGGGTTGTAGAGGAAGGCCCCGAGGGCCGATTCGAGGGCCGCCCGATCCGTCGAGGCGTCGAGGTGGGGATAGCCGTAGGCGATGAGCACGGCCGCCACCGAGGTCACGAGTAATTCGGTGAACCAGGCATCCGGCCCGGCGTGAGGCAGCGGGTAGCTGCGCTCAGCGCCGGACCGGAAGACGGTGCCGCTCACGCCGCTTCGGCCGCCGGGGCCACCAGGTCCAGCCGACCCGCGCGGTAGGCGATGCCGTCCGAGAGGGAGCCGTTGAAGATCCGCGCCCACGGAGTGGCGAACAGTTCCACCGGCATGACCGGAACACCAGGACGGAGGCCGTTGGGCAGACCCGTCTCCGGGACGGTGATCTTCAGAGCCTCGGCGCGGTCCTCCTCCATGAAGAAGAGGGTGATCGTGTAGAGCTTCGCGCCGGTCTCACGGTCGGTGGCGAACTGCGTCTTCTCCTGGTCCGCGTACTTCGGCACCGGCAGGGTTCCGACCATGAATGACGAGGTGGGGAGCAGGCCAACACGGATGCGTGCCATGGGAGTTGATTCCTTTCGTTGCGCTCCACCCGGGGCGGCGGGGCGTGATCACCATTGAACATAGCTGACCTAGCAGTGTCAAGTGAATAGGGTGAGCTAGGTATCAACTGGCATGGGTCACCTATGTCAGTGGGGTGTGCTAGGGGAGCTAGGAATCGCTACTCTTGGGCCATGAGCCCCGCGCCAGAGAACAAGCAGGACCGCCGGCCGCCGTATCAACACGCTGCCGACGAACTTCGGCGCGACATCTTGCAAGGGCGGATCAAGCCGGGCGAGCAGATGCCGGCCATTCGCGAGCTACAGGAACGCTTCGGCGTGGCCAACATGACCATGAGGTCCGCGCTCAACGTGCTGCGCGAGGAGGGCCTGATCTACACGATCCATGGCCGGGGGAGCTTCGTCGCAGACCATGACGGTGGGGGCGAGTTCTCTGCCAACTACACAGCGCCAGCTTGGTACTTGTCGAAAAGTGGCCAGAAGTCAGGCCAGGCAGGGCCAGGGGAGGGAAGGCCCGACGACGCTGAAGCCGCCGGGGCCAACCTCGCTGAAATCCTCACATCACTACGCGACGAGATCCGCGCCCTCAGCGCTGATCATCAGGAACTGCGCCGTGAGGTCGAGCAGTTGAAGGCAGCGCAGCAGCCGAAGCCGTAGTCCTGAGCTGGGCCACTTCCTCTCGCAACTCCCTGGTCTCTCTGCTCAGGCGGACGACCATGGCCCGCATCTCCTCGATCAGCGCGACCACCTCATCCGTGTCCCCGACGTGAATGCTGGTCGACCCCATTTCGTTGTCCGGTATGTGCTCGGTCATCGCTCCCTGCTTGCTGCCGTGCCGTCGTTCCGCGCCGCGCTGTCCGAGCTGCCGGACCCTGCCACGGCATCCGTGCCTCTCCCCTGTTGATTGACCACTGCCCTGCGGTGCTGTTCAGAGTTTCTTTACTGGATCAAGGCGGCCCGCCTTCGGCGGTCCGCGCGCGCTGGCGGCCACGGGCCGCCGCCGCTCCCTGTCTCCGCCACCGCTGCGGCGGCCCCCGGCCGCTCAGCGCGCAACACCACCCATGCGGACAGCCAGAGCAGGAAGCAACTCGGCCGTCCCGAGCACGAGGACCAGACCGAAGCGCCCCGGTGAGGAACGCAGCGTGCCACCAGCCGTCGTATCGCGCCGGAAGGACGAAGCGGAGTGGGGTGCCGTCCGTACGTTCACAGCGCCCAGGCAGACGGGAGCACGGCCGGTGACGTATGCGGGCAACGTGGCTGAGGCCCGTACGGGGTTGCTGGAGGCACACGTGACGGGTGCTCGTTCGGCGCACCCGCCGCCGTGGTTGACTTTCGGTGGCTGAGGCCAGAACGGTTTTTCTCGACGGGACTTCATCAGGGGCTCTCTTCAACTCGACAACAGGAAGCCGAGGTTGTGGCCGCACCCGCATTCGGGCATGCCGACCACCCCGGTACCATCGGCACCGGGGTCCTGATCAGGGCTTCCACGACCGGACCACCCGGAATGCTGTCCAGGCTGAGGGGTGGTCCGGTCTGTTGTTGTCGGCCCGCCGCCGTACGAGCAACGACGGCGAGCAGGGGCGGCGATCAGCTCAGGGCTTTACCCACCTCGTAGATCGTCGGCCGGTCCTCGGGCGCGTGGCTGAGCATGGCTTCGATCAGTTCGCCCAGCTCACCGGGCGCTTTTACGGGGCGACGCCGACCGTTGGCCACGGCTTCTCTCTGCACAGGGCGAGGAGCGTCGTCCGGGTACTCGACCGCTCGCCAACCGGTGGCGGAGATGAGTAGGGACGCGCCCAGGGCGTAGATATCGGCTTCCGGCGTGGGCTCGGCTTCCCCGGTGGCGAGCACGCTGCGGGCGATCTCCGGTGCTTCGTAGTGGACGAGGCAGCCGCGGAACGGGAAGTCGTACCCCTGGGGAACGCTTCCGCCACGGGCGAGAGCGAGGTCGATCAGGTGCGTCCGCTCGGGCCCGATGATGAAGTGGGCGGGCTGCACGTCTCCGTGTGCCCAGCCCCTCACGTGGAGTTCCGCCAGTGCTTCGACGCATCCCAGGGCAACGCTGGTGTGCGGCGCGATGGACGAGTCCGGCTTACGGCAGGGTTCCCACAGTCGGTACAGGTCCGGCCCTTCGCGCCACGGCTGGAAGTTCCAGGTACCGCGCTCCCACTCGCCGTAGGCGATCTCGTGGAAGCCGAGACGGTGCAGTACGGCGCCCTCGCGCGCCGGCGCGAGTGCGGTCCAGGGCTGGGCAGCCCATTCGGCCGTGGCCTCGATCGGGTAGCCGAGCTTCACGGCGTAGTGGCCCCGATGGCTCTCCACCTCCCAGACCGTGGAGCCCCGGCGATTGGTGACCAGAACCTGAGCCGTGGGCATGAGCGCGTCGAGCACCACGATCGGCAGTTCAGCGGTTGAGCCGGACAACGTCGTCTCTCCTTCCGGGCGCACGCGACCGACCACGAGTTGAGGCCGGTCGCGTCGCTGTTGGGTGGGTCAGTCCTGACCGTAGGGTCGGCCGCAGTCCGAGTCGCACTGCGCGAGGTTCGTGCCGTCCACGGTCCACAGGTCGTCGAAGACCATGAACCCGGCCGCCTTCATGGCGTGAGCCGAGGCGGCGACCTCCTCAGGGTCGCGTGCCCCTCCGCCCGGCTTCGGGTTGTGGTGGAGGAAGCGGCCCGCGTACTGCTCGCACAGCCCGGCGTACTCCTTCGTGTGCAGGATGAGCGCGTGGAGGCCCAGGTCCACGTCATCCGACGGGACCATGGGAACCGTGGCGGTCGCCGCCGTGACCACGAACGCCACCGCCTGGTCCGCGATCCGCTCGGCACGCTCGGGCGACTGCCCGTTGTGGGTGATCACGAAATGAGTGAGGCTCTGGATCAGATCCTCACCCGCCACCGCGCGACCGGTCCTCTGGTCGTTCGCTGTTGCCGTCATGTGCAGTCTCCTCGTGTGAGGTGGAGCAGGGCACGTACCTGCCGTCGCGATCCGGAGCGCAGTTCGAAGGCGATCGCGATCGGGCTTGGAGGCCGGCCCCGAACGGGGACGGGGGAGTCGCAAAGGCACCCGTTCGGGGCGGCCGGTCTACTGGCCGATGCCGAGGGCCATACCGATCACCAATCCGCACGAACCGCTGATGCAGATGATGAACAGGACCCCGGCGTACCGGCCGACGGCGCGCATCACAGCCCGACCCGACTGTTGCCGTTCCTTGCGGCCAGACGCACGCTCAGTTCCTCCCGCGCGCTGAGCGCCTCCACGTCGTCCCGCATGGCATCCCACTCCCTGCCGCCACGGACCGGCCGCATCTGCACACGGCCGCCGACCTCACCCATGACGACCCCGATGCGTCCGGTGGCACGGTCCTTCGCCAGCTCGCTGATGCCTGGCCTGGTCTGCTGATTGCTCGCCATGCAGAGGAGCATCGCGATCAGGGGACCCCTGCCAAAAGGCCAGGCTGATTACCCAACTTGGGTAATATCGCGGCTAGTAGAGAATCCGCGACGTTGCGTAGCCCTCGCAGTGTGGGAGCTGGCCCGATGCCCGACGCCGACCGGCCGCAGGAATTACCTGCCCGGCTGCTCACCGACCCCGAGATGATCAACGCGTGCCGGGTGCGGGACTTCGCCCGAGTCTTCCGGCTGGTGAAGGCCCGTGCGGGCATCTACCCGTCGATGATCGCGAGGCGATGTGACCTGACTCCGAGTCGGGTTGGTGAGGTGATCGCCGGGCGCCGCCAGTTGCTCCACATGGACGTGATCGAGCGGATCTCGGACGGCTTGCGCATCCCAGGAGGCATGCTCGGGCTTGCTCGCCGCCCCTGGGAGACACCGCAGGCTCTCGCGGTCACCGAGCGCGAGACACCTCAAGTGCCAGAACCCGAGGAACGGTCAGCCGCTTCTCTCCCAGGCCCGGACGTGGACAGCATCTTGGCGCTGGCCACGCGGAGCAACCTCAGCGCAGCCACGCTCGAAGCGTTCCGATCTTCCATCGAGGACTACTGGCGTCGGGATGACCAGCACGGCGGCGAGGCACTGAGGCCGGCCGTCGTCGGCCAGCTCCGCTACGTCGTCGGCCTGCTGACGGAGAGCCGACCGCCGTCCATCCAGAACGGCCTGTACGGGATCGCGGCTGAGCTGGCGCGCCTCACCGGCTGGACCTACTTCGACGCCCGCCAGTACAACCAGGCCCGCGCGTACTTCACCGAGGCCCTGCAACTGGCCAAGGAGATCGACGACCGCCAGTTCATGGCCAACGTCCTGGCCTGTATGAGCTTGCAGGCGACCTACCAGGACAAGCCCGCGGACTCCCTGGCACTCGTGACCGCAGCCCAGGACCGTGCCCGCTCAGCCTTCGGCACGACACCGCGAGTGCTGTCGATGCTGTCCATGCGCGAGGCATTCGCCCACGCCACGCTCGGCAGCCACACGGCGACGCACCGAGCCATCGGGGAAGCCCACCGCCAGTTCGAGCAGATCCAGGAGAGCGACCCGGACCCGTCGTGGGTGACCTACTTCGACGAACTGAAGCTCATAGTGGACACGGGCATTGCCCACGGCCGCCTGGGCGAGGCGGCGACGGCTGAACCGTTGATCGCGGATGCCTTGCGCCGGGAGGCCCTTACCAATCAGCGGGGCCGGGCCTTTCACGCCTTCTGGCTGGCCCGTACGCAGCTGGACCAAGGCAAGCTCGACCAGGCGTGCGGGACTGCCACGCAGGCTCTGGAGTCCGCGTCGGCAGTGGCTTCGGAGCGGGTGTCCGGCCATCTCAGGGAGTTCTACGACCAGTTGGCCCCGCACAGGCAGGAGCCCGTAGCCCTGGCCTTTGAGGCACGGCTACGGGCGATGCTCCCACCGGTCAGCGGATCGCTTCATCCATGAGCAGGTAGAGAAGACCAACGAGGGTTCCGCTGCTCACGATCTCGCGGCGGTCGATCATTCCGCGCACCTCGCTGAGCGGGATCCACTCGATCCGGTCTGACTCGTTCATCTCGGTGGGCGGTCCCACGTGGGTCGCGCCGTCCGCGCGGAAGACGTGGTGCTGAGAGTCGGTGATGCCGTTGGCCGGCTCGGCATAGATGAGAGGCTTGATGGGGCCAGGCCGCCAGCCCGTTTCCTCCAGCACTTCGCGGGCCGCCGCCTCCTCGGGTGACTCGCCCTCCTCGACCAGGCCCATGGGCAACTCCCAAGCCCACGAGTCCGTGATGAAGCGGTGCCGCCACATCATCAGCACCTCTTGCCGGTCGTTGACGACGGCGGCCACGGCCAGGTGCCGGAGGCGAACGACGTGGTACTCCCACCTGCGCCCGTCAGGCTGTTGGACGTCGACCAGACACAGGTTCACCCACTTGTTCGTGTAGATCTGCCGCTCACCGTGGGTCTTCCACTCCATGCCTTCGGCCCCTCTCGATCGGACTCCAGGATCTCAGACCGCTGCGGAAGAGGGCGTCAGTTCGACGCTTTTCGCGTCACATTGACGAGATGTGTCGTGTTCCGGTTGGAGAGGCCGAACGGCAGGAGGAGTTCTCGAACCTCAGCTTGGGAGGCAGCGAGCGTTTGTGGCGCGTCGGGGCCCTGAGCTGGGCGAATGCGAGGAGCGAGGAGTCACCGGCCTTGGCCGCTTTCACCGTGATTCCCTGCTGTTCCCCGTTCTATCTGGTGCGCTTGTGGTGCGGCGGCCGCGTTCTCGCTTGGCGACGCTGAACCGTAGGCGCCGCCGTACATGTGGGCGCGGGCGCTCCTTGGCCGCTTCAAGCCGTGCGGCGTAGTCGGGCAGGAAGATCTCGCTCAGCGTCGGCGGAGCGTTTGCTGGAGGTCGATCTGCTGGCCAGGCGTGCCTCGGTCCGATACCGGTCAGAGTCAATCGCTCCGGATGCTGTCATTCCCTGTTACGCAGAAACTGTGAAGCGTCGAATTTCACCATCGAGCTGCTCGCTGGCCCAACCTCACCCCAGCAGGCTTCAGCCGGAACCGATCTGCTGTTCTGTCGAGCTCCTCGCCTCCGTGCCAGCTGCACTGCCTCTGTGGGCACACGTTTGACAGACAGCGCAAGTGGCCACCAGCTATCAAGCGGCCTAATCGTGTGTGTCGGACTCAGTAGATGGCAACGAGCCAGGCGATCCTGTCGCTTCGGATGCGGTTAGGAGATGAGATGGGTATTGAGAGTGCCATGGCGGTTGTCTCAACAAGCGCCCCTACTGGTGAGCAAAAAGCGGGCATCTATGTCACGAGAGAGTCGTTCACTTTTCCAGCCGCATCGGTGGTTTTGACTGTACTCCTAAATTTCCTTTCCGTGCCCTTCAAGGGGGCAAATACGTCATTTTGGTGGGCGCTAGGCACTGCATGCGCTTTGGGTGTGTTGATTTATGCAAAGAGCTTGACATCTCAGATGTCGCGATCGGAGAAGTGGATTTCGGCGGCGTTCGCGTTCTTGAACTCGCTCCTACTCGCCGCATCGGCACTTGGTCTTAATTCTCTTGCAGCTAGCGATCCTGCCAAATTCTGATAATGGACACGGTTCCGGAGGCCCTTTGAGGCCAAGATAACGCAGCACGTCAGGGCCTCGGGCGTGGCAGATCTGGCGAGCTGAGTCCGCAGATAGTCCACAAGCAAACGAGGGGCCCACGGAAGCTATCAGTTGGGCTGCGCCGCTGCTCATTCAGCCATGACGTGATACGAGGGCCGACGGACAGAGTCGTTACGACGACACGTGCGTCGATGTTGCGGGAATGCGCGTCTCAATGCAGCCCGCTCCTGGGTGTCGGGATTATGAGGCAGACCGTCGTACTCTTGGCGAGGGCGATTGCAGTCGGCACCTGTTGGGTGTCGGCTTTGACCGGCAAGCCGAGGAGCTAGAGATCAAGCAGTCACTGGGCAGGGGAGCCGGAGAGCCCTAACATGCCGGGCCATGGGCATCGAGGCGGAACGCATCGCACAGCTGGCTGACGAACTCAAGATTGGGTTCTGCGGTCTCAGCCTGGCCATACCTCCGCTAGCTGACCCCCGTCAGCCGCTCATGGCCATCTACCGCGACCTGTATGAGCAAACCGCTGACTCACCGCTGGTCATCTACCGCAATGACGGTACGCCGCACTCTGCGGAGCGGCTGACAGACATCTTCGCTAAGGCCAGCTCAACTGCGGGTGCTGGACTCGGCGAGGACCTGCTGAACTTCGCGACGATGCATGGTGCAGCCCGCCTGGGTGATGCCATCCAGCGCGCCGGGCTGAGTGACAGGACAAGCCCACTGCTTCAGTTCGTGCGGCACTTCCGCAACGCCTGTGCGCACGGCAATCGCTGGCACTTTCAAAACGCGGAACCGAGGCAGCCAGCAGAGTTGCGCGGCATTGTCCTGACATCGGCGCTGCACGGCTCCAAGGCGGCTGGGGGCACTGTTGGTGCGGGCGACTACCTGGACATGCTCGACGACGTGGCGGCCCACTTCCGGGCCTGAGGCTCGTCAGTCCGTCTCGATGACAGCCAGGACAAGCCGCCTCTGTCACTCGCCATCCGCTTGTGTCATCGGACCCCCGGCGCCCGCTGGATGACGGGTCATCACGGTTCCTTGGATCAAGCCTTGTCGTACAGGCTGGTCATCGACTGGTCGCGCGATACCGTGATAGGTCGGTGACAGTGCGTGTGGAGGAGGGGGCAGGTGCAGCAGCCTGATGCCCGCAACAAGACGATCAACCCCAGCGCGTACAACGCACTTGCCGACGCACTCTGGTTGATCTACTGGAACAAAGACCCCTTTGAGCTGTACGTCCGCGGGATGCTGAAGGACCACAGCGAGCTCCTGCCGCAGCTCAACTTCCAGGCCACCAAGCGCGAAGTCTCCGGCCAGTTGGTCAAGCTGCTGCGGGCCAATGAGACCCGGTACCTGGACGTGACCGTGGCACTCATGCTCGACATCGCCGCCATGGACCGGTTTCCGAACCTCGAACGACAGGTCGATGGTGACGTCATGGTGGCCAAGGCCACGGCGGCCGTCGCGGAACTGCGGCGCTGGACTGGCAAGCAGCAAAACATCATCAAGGAACACGAGGAGCACGCGGCGGCCATAGCCGAGAGTGCGAAGAAGGACCAGGATGGCCGGGTCTTCGCCCAGGCCCATGACGATCTGAAGCAACGGTTCATCGTGATGCACGCGGCAACCGACAAGCACCAGCGGGGGACGAATTTCGAGGGCTTCATCAACGAGCTCTTCGCCCTGTACGACTTGGAGCCGCGGGCGGCCTACATCATGGAGTACGAGCAGATCGATGGCGCGTTCACCTTCGACACTGACTACTACGTTCTTGAGGCCAAGTGGTGGAAGGAGCGCATCGGCCGGCGGGAGCTGGACGTCTTCAAAACCAACATCGAGCGCAAGGGCAAGAACACCCTCGGCTTGTACGTCAGCATGAGCGGCTTCACGTCCGATGCCCTGGCGATCTACAGCCTTAGCACGCCGTTCATCACGATGGACGGCGGCGACTTCATGGCTGTGCTGGACCAACGCATCCGCCTGGACGACCTGATGACCCACAAGAGGAAGCACGCTAGCCAGACTGGTCACTGCTATCTGCCCGTCTCTGAAATCTTCTCTAGGACGGAATGACATAGTAGGCGAGGCGGAGATAGACGATTGCGCCAACATCGGCTTTCTGTAAAAGTGGAGCAATGAACGCTGACGATGAAGTCTTCAACTGGCCAGAGATTGAGCAGGGGTGGCTCGGTGGCGGACAAGTCGCTTTGCCTGCCGAGATGATCGTTGGAGCCTTCAATAGTGTGGTATCGCACTTTGGGCGCACATGGATCGAGGCCTCACGAACCACTAATAGGGCCGTTGAATCAGGAGCTTTGCCGACCCTGAGCATCGTCACTCTTGGGCAGCGGCTTGAATCATTGGCCAACTCGGTCAACCCAGATGGGCTGCTTCGTAAGCTTCGGGAACGGCAGCCGGACGCATCAGGCGAGCTTACGGCCATCCATCTCGTTCGTTCAGGTGCCTCGGATGTTGCGCTTGAGCTCGAACCGCCAGGGCTTATCCCGGGTGGAAATAGAAATCCAGATTTCCGAATCAAGCAGGGCGAGTCAGACTGGACGTGCATTGAGGTTAAGCAGGCCAGCACGTCTCAAGCTCGCTCACAAGCGGAAAATGGCCTCCATCGCCTCTCTGCCGGGCTGATCGGGGATTGCGCGGGTAGCTTCACGCTTGAGGTATTTTTTAAGCGGGAGCCCACTCCCGACGAAGTCGAGGAAGTAGCCGCGCAGATCATCAGCTTGCACTCCAACCGAGGCGCAGAAGAAACAGTGCTAAGGAACGGACTCGGCACACTCTACTGGAATGACCGCACTCCAGGAAGCTTGGAAGTGGATGACCACGGTGAGCCCAGGACGCGCGTCAACATTATGGCAACCAACATGGTGGAGGGCGTAGTTCAGAGCGACATTGTTGTCCGTTGGCCGTTTGTGGATGCCAGGGCGCAAGCGTTTCTCGATAGCGCGAGGAAGCAGCTCCCGACGAATGTGCCGGGGCTCGTCATGGTCGACGTTTCAGACGCACTGGGCGCGATGAAGACCTGGCGCGCTGTGATCGAGCATCGGTTCCAACCGTCCATGTACACCCGCGTCTCTGGTGTCTGTCTGTTTTCCTCGGGCGTCCATCTGGCTGACGGTGGCTATGAGTGGCGGCCCGAGACCCAGCTCATCCGAAACCCACATGCGCGCATCGCGCTCCCCGAATGGATCGCGGAGCAGGTAGAGCGCTTCAGGCATTGACCGGTCGCTACTGCCCATCATCGGGCTAGGTCATCGTGCCGCCGGCGCGGGCGACCACAGATGGCTTCTTGCCCTGGGTCTTGTGGGGGATCTTGGTGAGCTGGGTTTTTGCTGGTCAGGGGTGGTGGGCTCGTGCGCCTAGTGGTCGTTACTCGACACTGTCGAGCGGCCTTGGACGGCGCAGGGTCGCCCAGCCTTGCCCGGTGCGGGAGCCTCGTTCGGTGACGGCTGGCATCTTCATCGTGGTCCGTCTCAGCCTCAGCCGACGAAAGCCCGCCATGATGGCGGGTCAGCTGACCGCCCAGGCGCGCGGGTGCCTCGCTGTACCCCCACTGGCCTCAACCACGCTATTTTTGTTGCCGTCAGCATCTGCTCGCTCGCCGTCGAGGTGCCCAGATCTCCCGCTTCAAGGATTTAGCGATTAACCAGTATCATTTCTGCCCCTTCCCCTGCGAGTGCTTATTTTCATCAACTCCCAATAGTGCACTATGAACCCTGCGGCCACCCCAATTATGATGACCGCCAAAACGATCCAAATAGTTGGCCATTCATCCATTCCAAATCCGGTCTGCAGAATCTCCCCAAGTCCTGCTATCCCTAGCGCGGCAATGATCGCCAGAATTGCACTCACTTTCGCCGCTTGCTTCGCTTTCTCTTGCTCCGCCTGCTGCTGAGCCAGCTTTTCTATGGTTCCTCCGAGACGCTCATGTGAAAGTCGTTCGATCCCGCGGAAGAATTTGTCGACCTTTCGATAAAAGCCGGACATCTGCAATAGCGATTGCAGCGCGTCGGCCGCATGAGGAGACGAAACAAGGGCCGGTGAAGAGAGAAGCCCTGTTGTGTAATGAAGCTCGACAGTAAAAGTGTCCAGGTTCCTTCTCTCAGCCGACATTTCGTCAGAAAGATCACTCAATTCAGCTGCCGTAGCTTTCTTTCTCTCCAGCTTTGACCATTCATCATCAAATTCATCTGACTTCTCATAGTGGCGAGCGAGCTCATTGGCCCAGCCTTCAAACAAACCGTCTAGGGAGATAACGAATTCGACTAGCGAGCCCCAAGTGCCCCTGAGGAAGTCAGGCAACCCAAGCGTCACAAGACAGGCAGTATTGCACGTTTTTACAACCCACTCCCCGGCCGGCCCCGTCAGTTCCAATAGGTCTTTTGGTCTTGAATATCTGACCCACTCTCCAGCTGACCCCACAACGCTGGGTATAGGGTTCATGAGTAGCTGAACACCTACCGCATTGCGCAACTGATCCGTGGTTGTTACCTCCGACGCTTCTTTCCGCTCAGTAGCTGGGCCTCGCGTCGTCGAAGCAGCCCCAATACTCACGAAGACGTAGTACAACCCGGGCCTTGAAATCACAGTGCGATTGCCTAGCGGGCGCCGACCTTGGTTAGGATTGGGCAGCAAGCGCTCGCCCAGATCCCATATCAGGTCCGCAGCGAGGTCGGACAACCGAGGCCAGGCGAGTGGCTGATCGTTATCAGATTCCGTACAAGTCGAGAACGAGAGGGCCATTTCACCGGATTCCGGTGCCGCCCTGAACATCATCGCATGTAGGCACTCAGCCGATACGCTGTTTAGTTCGACCTCGAAGCGAACATGATGATTTCCTAGTGCCGAGAGAACGATACCGGCGTGGAGCATGTAATAACGCTCTCCGCGCTGACCGCCCACTACAACGTCAGGAAGTTTGATGAAACATCCCGCGTAGCGGCGCTTCGACAGGTTGCTGCCGGCGGCCCAAATGTCGTCTAGCTCAAGGTTGTTGTGCACCTCAGGTGGCCTTACGCCTGCGAGCGACCAGTCGCGTGCCTTAGACCTTGATTCTTGCGCGGCCCGTTCAGGCTTGATACCCCGTGTCGCGAAGGGGTATATGTAGATCATTTTACCCTGGTCGACTCGCATCCACTCGGAATCCAGCCGACCCTGAAGTTCCATCAAGCTGAATCTCTCGGCCCGAACCTCACTGATCAGAGATTCATCTGCGATTTCCGCAGTCCGAGATTCTATTCTCCGTATCCTTTCGATCGCCCTTTCCAGGGAGTTTCCTGTTTCATAGAATGCAATTAGTGTCCGCGCAGCCAGCGCAATGGCCTCATAGCAGCAGGAACGTTGTTCAGCGTATCCGATAATGCGATCGCGTATATCGGAATACTCTTGCGAAACAGGATTGATCGCTTCGATTGCTGCCTGAGCATGCCTCACTGCACGGTCGGCTGCCTCAGCTCGCTCCCGGGGCAATCCGCTTACCATGGCGTCCTCAGTGCAAATTTGCGCACTAAGACTCTCCAGTAGCTCGAGAACCGCTTTAGTCGCCCTGGACTCGTCCCCGAATTCGACAATTAGCCCGGCGTTACGTTGAACGCAGTCCTCTGCACCTGCCAGAGTGTCCCGTAGGGGACGGAATACGTAGGAGACTTCCCACGCCTGATCCACCATGTCCAGTACAAATAGCAAAAGGCGGGCCACGCCACCTGGGTAGCCCTCAACAAGACGCATCTGCCTGGAAATTAGCTGAGCCGCCTCACGACGCCGGTCAGGGGGGGTCCGCACAGTGCGCGGATCATCCGGGACCCGCCAGGTGTCCCACCGCGGCAGCCGACTTATTGCCTCGGTGTCAACTCCCTGTCGCAACAGCCAAGATTCCTGCTGCATGGTTCCAGCGTAGGGCCCACTCGCCGTGATCGCTCGCTGAGCGTGGTTGGTGAACAGCGATCGGGGCCCCAGTGCTCTAGAGGAGATAGTTGGATCGGCAGGTGGGCCGACCGACTCTCATCATGAACCCGAGTTGCAGAAACCTGGTCGATGTCCCCAGAGTTGCCAGCCAATCATCAACAACCCAATCCAGATGGGAAGGCATCCAAGCCACCGATCGAGATCCTTTTCGATTGCCACGAAGGCGACGCCGCCACACACAAGGAGCGCAGCGAGGGTCACGGCAACTACAGGACCTGTGCACTCTGTGGCTGTAAGTTGACCTGATCCGATTTCGCCCACAGCACTCACCGTATGGGACTGCTGATCAGCTGCATCGCGGACACGCGGTTACTGTGTGGGCGCACTCGCACGGCCTCATAAAGCGATCATTGGTGCATTCTCCTCCCGCACCTCCGAGACGGCGCTTGCTGGCCAGCAGTGCCCTGCTGTACTGGCTCAACGCTCGGCAGGGGCGCCTGAAGACTTACGAGCCGCACTCGTTCGCCGCCCGCGTAAGTGAGCACAGCCCTCGCTTGCTGTTCCCTCTGGTGCTCTACAACACCGGAGCCACGCCAATCGTCGTTCAGGACTTCTGGCTACGCTTCCGGAATGAGCCGAAGACAGTGCTTCCCCTCCTATGGACAGCGCTCAGGGAAAGGATCAATTAAAGTCGTAGAGCCGACAGCCCCCAGCCACGACGTACTCCCTTCTCTGGCATCAGGTGGCTTATTGCTGTGTGCGGCACGGGTGCCGGCCGGGCTGGAGCGGGACGGAGGCAGGAGGCAGGCCCGGCCGCGCGCGGGGAGCGAAGCGAGCCGCACTTGAACCAGCAGAGAATGTCGTGACTCACAGGAGGGCGCCGCTCGGTTCGCTGTCCCGTGGCTGGCGACAGCAGGGCCAGATGGCTGGGTCCGGGACGTCGCGGACGTGGCGCTGGCAGTCGGAAGCAGGGCCAGTGGACCCCGTGTGGACCACGCCCACCGAGCACCGCCCGCGCCGGGTAGTCTGTACCCGCTCCGCCCCAGGTGAGCGGGGCACAGGTGGGTTGCCCGAGCGGCCTAAGGGAACGGTCTTGAAAACCGTCGTGGCAGCGATGTCACCGTGGGTTCAAATCCCACACCCACCGCTGTTGGTGCGTGAAAGTGCTGGTCCGAAGGGGTGTCCCGGTTTGGGGGCGCCCCTTTGTGGTGGGCGGGGAGGGTGCGAGATGCGGGGCGGGGGTGCGGCGCGGATTCTGGTGGGGACGGGATTTTCCTGTGGAAGGAGCCGTTATGTCCGTGATGGGCAAGCTCAAGCAGATGCTGAAGGGGCATGAGGAGCAGGCCGGGCGGGGTGTCGACAAGGCCGGTGACTTCGTCGACGGGCGGACGCAGGGGAAGTACAGCGGTCAGGTCGACTCGGCGCAGGAGAGGCTCAGGCAGCAGCTGGGATCGGAGCGGGCGCGGACAGAGCAGCCTGACGCCGGCCGTCCCGACGCCAGTCGTCCCGACGTAGGCCGTCCCGACATTGGCCGTCCCGATATTGGGCGGCCCGATATTGGTCGTGAGGATCCGCCTCGGTGAGGGTGTCTGTCGGCTAGGGGGCCGATCAAAGAGAGGGCTCAGTCCGGGTCGGTCCCGGTCTCGGACTCGGCCTCGGCCTCTTCCCGTGGGGCCGATTCTCGCGCCGCCATGATTTCCGTTTCGTACTGGTCGATGACCTGTTCCGCGGTGCGGCCCGTGTGGTGTGCCACCTCGTCGCGACGACCGCCCAGTTGGCCAAGGAGAGTGCGAAGGCGAGCAGTTGGTCGTCGCCGTAGGCTCGTTTGACCGTCAGGAGATACATGAGGTTCAGGTAGGGCACGAGATCGGGTTCCGAGACGTGGCCCGTGCTCGTGCGCATCAGTTCGATCGTGGTCTCCGTCGCCTCCGCGCGGAGTGGGAGCAGTCGGTCCCGTTCTCGATGGACCTCGGCGAGCATTTCTCGGCGGTGTTCCCTGTCCCAGTCCCCGTCCGAGTCCCTGTCCCAGTCCCCGACTGAGCTCCTGTCCGAGTTCCTGTCCGAGTCCAAATTGAGCCTCCGAGCGGCTGTTCCTCACACGGGCCGGGCCACGCCGGACCACGGCACCTTCAGTTCTTCCAACCACCGCTGTCCCGAAACGCCCGCCCCGGTCCCCCGTGTTGCCCCATCGCCGCCCTCACCCCCCACCCCTCGCCATCCGCGCCGCCGAGGCGATCGTCGACCTCGCCTCGCGTTCGGTGAGGCCCGTGCGTACGGCTGCCTCGAGGAGCGCTCCTGCGAGTTCGGGGCCGAGACCGTTCTCGTAGGCGCGGCAAGCCGCCCAGAAGAGGCGGGTGTTGCGTTGTCCCTCCTGGGCGGTCAGGACGAAGTGGACGAGGCCGTGGCCGTTGCCCTGGCCGTCCGTCGTCCGGGAGGGGCCCGTGCGCGGCGGTGGCAGCAGGAGGCGGAGCAGGGCCGGTGGGCAGGGGGCCGGGTGGAGGTGGGACGTGCCGGGGGCCGCGGTGTAGGCGCCGTGGTCGGTGCGGGAGCCGGGGCCGACGAGGTAGCCGCCGGCGCCGCGGATGTCGATGCCGGGGGCGAGTCGGCTGGCGGAGTTGGGGACGGCGACGTCGGGTGGGCCGGTGAGCCAGAGGTGGCGGCCGCCGCTGGGCGTCACCACGACGACCGTCTCGGGGATCGTGAAGAGGTGGCGCAGGGCCAGTTCACGCAGGGCCGCCGAGGAGTCCGTACCGGATTTCGTGTCGAGGTCGACGCCGATCAGATGGTGGGGGTGGACTCCGCAGGCGATGCCGTAGCCGGTGGCCCAGGGGGCGGCGGCGAAGAGTTCGCGGATGCGCCGGGGGTCGGTGGAGGCGTCGTACACGCCGTGGCCGAAGCGCCCGCACTCCCCATGACACGGGGGCGGGACGGGAGTAGAGGAGTGGGCCGGTCGGTGGGGGGAGCGTAGGGCCGGGAGCTTGGTGCGGGACAGGGGGATCACCGCCAGTCCGCGTTCGGCGGCTGAGAGCGCGTGTGCCAGGGCCAGGGTGCTGGCCTGCCGGTCCGTGGTGGCCATACCTCCATGTTCGTACGAGTGTTCGATAAAAGGAAGGGGGTTCGGGGTGTGCTTTCGGTCGTCGGAGGCCTGTTCGCGGGTTGGCCGGAAATGTGCCGGAACGCTTCGCCCCTTGTCTCGCTTGATCTTGTGGTCGCCTGTCGCGCTCGTCCCGCCTGAACTGGGAGTTCCTTGATCCAAGGGGGTTTATCGACTTGTCATCACGCTTCAGGGGGAATGGGAGCTTCCGGGGTAGTTCGCCGGGGATTCGGTGGGCAACTCTTGATTCGCGACGTCGAAGACCCGAAGGCACGCACCGAGGTGGTCGGCCAACTGCCTCGGCGCAACCCGTACTTGTGTGAAAGGCCCTGGAGGAAATGCACATGGCAAGCATCCGTACCGCCCGCGTTCTCGCCGTCGTCTCGGCGCTCCCGCTCGCCGCCGCCCTGTTCACCGGCGTCGCGACGGCCGACAACGGCTCCTTCGCGGACAACGGATCGAACGCCGGCGTGGCGAACATCGTCGGCAGCGGTGTCGGCCACGACAACAACGGCAACTCGTCGACCTCGCAGCAGCAGGCGAACGGCTCGGGTGCCTCGAACCAGAACAACACCGCCCAGGTCAACGGCTCCGGCTTCACGGCCATCGACCAGGACAACGCGGTCGTCAGCTTCACCAACCTCTGGTGAGCCGGGTGAGGGCGGCCGGTCGGGCCGGGGGTGGATGGATGAGGTCGCCCCGGCCCCGCGGCCACCGCCCTCGGACGACGTAGGACGTGTGGGACATGTTTGTGGGGTGTGACACGCCTGTGCGGCGGTGCTTCGGCGCCGCCGCGCAGGCGTTTTCGCGTTGTGCGCGGGCGCGCACGCCCTGGTGACCAAGGGCCGCTTCCACGAGGCCAGCCGGACGGCCCGCCGCTTCCACGAGGCCAGCCGGACGGCCCGCCGCTTCGACGAGGCCGGCCGGACGGCCCGCCGCTTCGACGTCGCGGCGCTGCGGCGACCTTGACAGTCGCGGTGGCAGGCCCTCAATCTGACGGGCAGTCAGATAAATCGGAGGGGGCTGCGCCACGATGGTCGAGGACCTGTCCGTACGGCTCAAGGCCTACGAGGGGCGCCCGGCCGTCCTCGGCGGCCGTGGCAAGGACCCCGTCAACGCGCCCATGATCCGGCACTGGTGCGAGGCCATGGGGGACACCAGCCCCGCGTACACCGGACCGGGCGCCGTCGCGCCGCCGACCATGCTCCAGGTGTGGACGATGGGCGGACTGAGCGGTCACGAGACCCGCGCTCCGGCGTACGACGAACTCCTCGCGCTGCTCGACGACGCCGGTTGCACCTCCGTCGTCGCCACGGACTGCGAGCAGGAGTACCTGCGCGCGCTGCGGCCGGGGGACGAGATCACCTTCGACTCGGTCATCGAGTCCGTGTCGGAGCGGAAGACGACCAGGCTCGGCACCGGGCACTTCGTCACGACCCGGATGGATGTGCGGGTGGGCGACGAACTCGTGGGCACCCATCGCTTCCGGATCCTCAAATACGCGCCGGCCCACGCGCCGCGAACACCGGCGCCCACGCCGCCCCCGTCCACGACCCCCGCGCCCCAGGAGCGGCCCCGCCGCCCCCGCCCCGTCGTCAATCGCGACAACTCCGGTTTCTGGGAGGGGATCTCACGGCACCGGCTGCTCATCCAGCGTTGCGCCGACTGCGCCACGCTCCGCCTCCCCTGGCTGCCGGGCTGCAACGCGTGCGGTTCGGCCGCGTGGGACACGGTCGAGGCGAGCGGCGAGGGGGCCGTGTACTCGTACGTCGTCATGCACCATCCGCGCTTCCCGGCCTTCGATCCGCCGTACGCCGTCGGGCTGATCGAGCTGGTGGAAGGCGTGCGGATGGTCAGCAACGTCGTCGGGGTGCCGTGCGACAAGGTGCGGATCGGGATGCCCGTACGGCTCGAATTCGCGCGCTGCGACGAGGAGTTGGAGCTGCCGGTGTTCCGCGCGGTCGAGGCGGGGGTGGCCGGGCGAGGGTTCGAGGAGGGGGTGGTGTCGGCGTGAGGATCGAGGCCGGGGACGTGATTCCGCCGCTGGAGATCGAGATCACCCGCACGCTCGTCGTCGCGGGGGCGATCGCCTCGCGCGACTACCAGGACGTGCACCACGATCCGGAGCTGGCGCGGCGGCGCGGGTCGCCGGACGTGTTCATGAACATCCTGACGACGAACGGGCTGGTGGGCCGGTACGTCACCGATCACTTCGGACCGGACGTCGTGCTGCGCAAGGTGGCGATCCGGCTCGGCGCGCCCAACTACCCGGGCGACACGATGGTGTTGACCGGCATGGTCGAGGCGATCGACGGCGCGACCGTCACCGTCAAGGTGATCGGCGACAACGGCGTCGGGCGGCACGTCACCGGCACGGTGACCCTGACCTCGGGGGAGGCGGCGTGAGCGTACGGGCCAGGGACGGGCTCGGCGGGCGGGCCGCGATCGTCGGCATCGGCGCGACCGACTTCTCCAAGGACTCGGGGCGCAGCGAACTGCGGCTCGCCGTGGAGGCGGTGCGCGCGGCCTTGGACGACGCGGGACTGGCTCCGTCGGACGTCGACGGCATGGTGACGTTCACGATGGACACGAGCCCGGAGATCACGGTCGCGCAGGCCGCCGGCATCGGCGAGCTGTCCTTCTTCTCCCGCGTCCACTACGGCGGCGGTGCCGCGTGCGCGACCGTGCAGCAGGCGGCGCTCGCGGTCGCGACGGGCGTGGCGGAGGTCGTGGTCTGCTACCGGGCGTTCAACGAGCGCTCGGGGCGGCGGTTCGGGTCGGGCGTACGGCACCGGGAGCCGTCGGCGGAGGGCGTGGCGCTCGGGTGGACGCTCCCTTTCGGGCTGCTCACGCCCGCTTCCTGGGTCGCGATGGCGGCGCAGCGCTACCTCTACGCGTACGGGCTGACCCCCGAGGCGTTCGGACATGTGGCCGTGGTCGACCGCAAGCACGCGGCGACGAACCCGGCGGCGTACTTCCACGGCCGCCCCATCACCCTCGACGAGCACGCGGCCTCGCGCTGGATCGTCGAGCCGCTGCGGCTGCTGGACTGCTGCCAGGAGACGGACGGCGGCCAGGCCCTCGTCGTCACCTCGGTGGAGCGCGCACGGGATCTGCCGCGGCCGCCCGCCGTGGTCGTGGCCGCCGCCCAGGGCGCGGGCCGGGCGCAGCAGCAGATGACCGGCTTCTACGACGGCGATCTCACCGGGCTGCCGGAGATGGGCGTCGTCGCCCGGCAGCTCCGGCGGACCTCGGGGCTGGGCCCCGACGACATCGACGTGGGCATCCTGTACGACCACTTCACGCCGTTCGTGCTGATGCAGCTGGAGGAGTTCGGGTTCTGCGGGCCGGGGGAGGCGGCGGACTTCGTCGCCGAGGAGCGGCTGCCGCTCAACACCCATGGCGGGCAGCTCGGCGAGGCGTATCTGCACGGGATGAACGGCATCGCGGAGGCGGTACGACAGCTGCGGGGCACCTCCGTGAACCAGGTCGCCGGTGCGGAGCGGGTGCTGGTCACCGCGGGGACGGGGGTGCCCACCTCGGGGTTGGTGCTGGGGACGGCGGGGTGAGCGGTTCCGATGGGGCGGCTGAGGGGGGCTTCGGACGCCCCGGAGTCCGGTGGGACGAGGTGCCGTACACCGTGGGCAGGTGGTTCTCAGGGGTACACCCTCAGTACCTGGGGGCTGTTCATCCACCTCCAGTAGGTGAGGTCTGCCCCACTCCTACAACCTGAGGGGGATTCGCCTTCGGGACCTGCGGCCGATCCGCCCGGCGGGGCCCGCTCCTAGCGTGGAGCCATGACCACACCCGTCTGCACCAGCGCTTCGCAGGCCGCTGCACCAGTGTCGCGGACCCTGTCGACCTCGGCCCGATCCCACTCGGCCCGTTCGCACTCGGCTCGTTCGCACTCCACCCGGCCGACGCTGTCGGGCCTGACGGACCTGTCGTACCCGTCGTTCGCGGCGTACGTGAAGGCCCGCCAGCCGGTGCTGCTGCGGACCGCCCGGTCGCTGACCGCGAACCCGTGCGACGCCGAGGACCTGCTGCAGACCGCGCTGGCCAAGACGTACGTCGCCTGGGAGCGCATCGAGGACCACCGGGCCCTCGACGGCTATGTCCGCCGGGCGCTGCTGAACACCCGGACGTCGCAGTGGCGCAAGCGCAAGGTGGACGAGTTCGCGTGCGACGAGCTGCCGGAGCCCGAGGGGGTCCAGGCCGCCGACCCGGCCGAGCAGCAGGCGCTGCACGACGCGATGTGGCGAGCGATCATGAAGCTGCCGGCGCGGCAGCGGGCCATGGTCGTCCTCAGGTACTACGAGGACCTGAGCGAGGCCCAGACGGCCGAGGTGCTCGGCGTCTCGGTCGGCACGGTGAAGTCGGCGGTGTCCCGCGCCCTGGGCAAGCTGCGCGAGGACCCCGAGCTGGAACCCGTGCGCTAGCCGGTTCGTTGGCCTGTCGGGTGGCTCCCGCAGGCTTGTCATATGGCTTTCGAACACGTCTCAGGTGGCTCCCGTGTCCGGGTCTCCGGACGGCTCTCTCTGATCGATCATCCTGACACCTAGTGACATACCGACCGGTATGTGAGCAGAATCAGCGCGACCGTTACCACCGCGTAGGCAGAGCCGCCCCGGGAGGACGCCGTGCTGAGCACCATGCAGGACGTACCGCTGTTGATCTCCAGGATCCTGACCCATGGGTCGAGCATCCACGGGACGTCGCAGGTGATCACCTGGACCGGCGAGGGCGAGCCCCACCGCCGCTCCTTCGCCGAGATCGGCGCCCGCGCCGCGCAACTGGCCCACGCCCTGCGCGAGGACCTCGGCGTCGACGGCGACGAGCGGATCGCCACGCTCATGTGGAACAACTCGGAGCATGTGGAGGCGTACTTCGCGATCCCCTCCATGGGGGCCGTCCTCCACACCCTCAACCTGCGGCTGCCCCCCGAGCAGCTCGCCTGGATCGTCCACCACGCCGCCGACCGCGTGATCATCGCCAACGGTTCGCTGCTCCCCCTCCTCGCGCCGCTCCTCCCGCACCTCAAGCCGGTGGAGCACGTTGTCGTCGCCGGGCCCGGCGACCGGTCGCTGCTCGCCGGGGCGAGCGTCCAGGTGCACGAGTACGAGGACCTGATCGCCGGCAAGCCGACCACCTACGACTGGCCCGAGCTGGACGAGCGCACCGCCGCGGCCATGTGTTACACCTCCGGCACCACCGGCGACCCCAAGGGCGTCGTCTACTCCCACCGCTCGATCTACCTGCACTCCATGCAGGTCAACATGGCCCAGTCCATGGGCCTGACGGACGCGGACCTCTCGCTCGTCGTCGTCCCGCAGTTCCATGTCAACGCCTGGGGGCTGCCGCACGCGACCTTCATGACCGGCGTCAACATGCTGATGCCGGACCGCTTTCTGCAGCCCGGCCCGCTCGCCGAGATGATCGAGACGCTGAAGCCCTCGCACGCGGCCGCCGTGCCCACCATCTGGCAGGGCCTGCTCGCGGAGCTGACCGCCCGCCCGCGCGAGGTCTCCTCCCTCAACCAGGTGACCATCGGCGGTTCGGCCTGCCCGCCCGCCCTCATGGAGGCCTTCGACAAGCTGGGGATGCGGGTCTGCCACGCCTGGGGCATGACGGAGACCTCCCCGCTCGGCACGATCGCCCGGCCTCCGGCCCATGTCGAGGCCGGCTCGGAGGAGGAGCTCGCCTACCGCCTCACCCAGGGCCGCTTCCCCGCCTCCGTCGAGGCCCGCCTCACCGGTCCCGGCGGCGAACGCCTCCCCTGGGACGGCGAGTCCGCCGGTGAGCTGGAGGTACGGGGCCCCTGGATCGCGGGTTCCTACTTCGGCGGCAGTGGTGCCGAACCCATCCGCCCCGACGACAAGTTCAGCGAGGACGGCTGGCTGAAGACGGGCGACGTCGGCACGATCAGCCCCGACGGCTTCCTCACCCTCACCGACCGCGCCAAGGACGTCATCAAGTCGGGCGGTGAGTGGATCTCCTCGGTCGAGCTGGAGAACGCGCTCATGGCCCACCCGGACGTCGCCGAGGCCGCCGTCGTCGCCGTGCCGGACGAGAAGTGGGGCGAGCGCCCCCTCGCCACGGTCGTGCTGAAGGAGGGCTCCACCGCCGACTTCGCCGCCCTGCGTTCCTTCCTCGCCGACGAGGGCCACATCGCCAAGTGGCAGCTCCCCGAGCGCTGGACGATCATCGAGTCGGTGCCCAAGACGAGCGTGGGCAAGTTCGACAAGAAGGTGCTGCGGAGGCAGTACGCGGAGGGCTCGTTGGACGTGACGCAGATCTAGGGCGCGCACATACGACAGTTGGGGCGATGTTTCACGTGAAACATCGCCCCAACGTCGTGCTCGGTGGGATCAGTTCGTGCCTACTCGTGCCAACAGGTCCACGATCCGGGTCTGTACCTCGGGGCTCGTCGAGCGTTCCGCGAGGAAGAGGACCGTCTCTCCCGAGGCCAGGCGCGGGAGTTCGGACTGGTCGACGGCGGCGGTGTAGACGACGAGCGGGGTGCGGTTCAACTGGCCGTTCGCCCGAAGCCAGTCGATGATCCCGGCCTGGCGGCGGTGCACCTGGAGCAGGTCCATCACCACGAGGTTGGGCCGCATCTGCGCGGCGAGGGTGACGGCGTCCGCGTCCGACGCCGCCCGCGCGACCTGCATGCCTCGCCGTTCCAGCGTCGCGGTCAGGGCGAGCGCGATCTCGGCGTGTTCCTCGATGAGCAGGACACGGGGCGGGTGCTGCTCGGAGTCGCGCGGGGCGAGCGCCTTCAACAGGATCGCCGGGTCGGCTCCGTACGCCGCCTCACGTGTCGCCTGACCGAGGCCCGCCGTGACGAGGACGGGGACTTCGGCGGCCACGGCGGCCTGGCGCAGCGACTGCAGTGCCGTGCGGGTGATGGGGCCGGTCAGCGGGTCGACGAAGAGTGCGGCCGGGTAGGCGGCGATCTGGGCGTCCACGTCCTCGCGGGAGTTCACGATGACGGGCCGGTAGCCGCGGTCGCTCAGCGCCTGGTGGGTCGTCACGTCCGGCGCGGGCCACACCAGCAGCCGACGCGGGTTGTCGAGCGGCTCCGGCGGCAACTCGTCGTCCATGGGCTGCGGATGCGGCCGATCGGGGACCTCCACCGCGCCGCCGGGCCCGTCGAGCGGCTCGGGTCCTTCGGCCGCGTTCTCGTCGGGCGCCCCTATGGCGTACGACCGCCCGGCACCCTCCGTGCGGCCCGCCAGCCGGGACTGCCCGGCGAGGGACGGCTGCGGCGGGAGCGGGACCTGTCCGGCGAGCGAGGGCTGCGACACCTGCGCGGCCGTCTGCGGCTGGGCCGGGGCCTGGCCGGGGGGCGGGGTCTGTCCGGCACCGAGGCGAAGGCCCGTGCCGTTGGTCGGGGTGGACTGCGGGTGGGGGCGCGCTGCCGTCTCGGGGCGGTCACCGGTGGGTTGGGGCGGTGTCCCCAGCTTGCGGCGCCTGCCGGAGCCGCCGGGCTGGTTCGGGGCGGGTGTGGATCCGGCCTGGGGCTGCGCCTGCGGCTGCGCGGCGGTCCGTACGCCGGACTGCGCCGCCTGTGCCTGCCCCTGGGCTTGAGCCTGGACCTGGGGACCGCCTTGGCGGGAGAAGGGGACACCCTGGCCGAGCGTCCGCACGCTGATCGACCGGCCCTGGGTGGAGTTGGGGTCGACGGGAGCGGGAGCGGGAGCGGGGGCGGCGGGTGCGGGGGGCGCCGGGGTGGCCTGAGCCTGAGCCCGCGCCTGAGCCTTGGCTTGGGTCGCCGCCTGGACCGGGGCCTGGACCGGGGCCGCAGCTTCGGCCGGCAACGGCTGTGCGGCGCGCGGCTGCTGCTGGACCGCGACCTCCGGTGGCAGCGGGGTGCCCGAGGACGGGGTGGACTGCGGAGGCAGCGGCGCCTGAGGAGCGGCTACGGGGATACCGGCGCCGGAGGTCGCGTGGCGGGGGTCGGGCCAGGACTGCGGCTGCTGTTGCGGTTGGGCCGCGCCGGGGCCGGCGACCTGAACGGGGGTGGGCTGCTGGACGCCGGGCACCCCTGCTGCGGGCATCCCTGCCGCGGGCACGGGCTGGGCGAGGCCCTGGACGGGCTGCGCGCCCTGCGCCCCCGGGACGGCCTGGATCCCCGGTACGCCCTGTGCCCCCGGTACGAGGACGGAGTGCCCGAGGGCTCCGGCCTGCGCCGGCACCTGCTGTCGGCCACCGGGTGCCCCTTGCGGCGGGACGACTCCCTGCACGGCACCGGGTTGTCCGACGGTGGGCTGCCCCGGGGTCTGCTGGACGATCGCGGCCTGTGCCGCAGGAGGCTGCCCGGTCACCGCCTGCCCGGGGAGGGCCTGGCCGGGAAGGGCTTGCCCAGGCAGGGCTTGTCCGGCGGCTGCCTGAGCGGCGCCGCCCGGGACCCCTTGCGGAGTGACGGACTGCGCGGCCGCGATCCCGGTCGGGACGGGCTGACCCGGAGCCACCCCGGCGGTCTGGGCGGGCACCGGCTGCGGTCCGCCGGGGACCCCCTGCACGGGCACGGCCTGCGGGCCACCCGGGATGCCCTGGGCGGAGACGGGCTGCGCGGCGGCCATCGGTGCGCCCTGGACGGGAACCGGCTGCCCGGGTCCTCCCTGCGGGGGGATGCCCTGAGCGGCAGCGGCCTGGGCCGGTGCCTGCTGTCCGGGTGCCATCGCGCCCGCGCCCTCGCCCTGCTGGGGGCCGGGCTGCCGTACCGCCCGGCGGCGGCCCGTGGGCGTGGGCACCGGGTGCGGCTGCGGCGGGGTGTGGTCGTCGCCGGGGTTGTGGAGCGCGGCGTCATGGCGCCCGTCGTCGGCACCGCCGGCCGGGGCACCCGACACCGGCCCCGAGGCGGCCACTTGGCCACCGCCGGGCACCTGCCCGACAACGGCGGCGTCACCGGCACCAGCGGCTTGACCGGTACCAGCCATCTGCCCGGCACTGGTCATCTGCCCGGCACTGGTCATCTGCCCAGCACCGGTCATCTGTCCGGCGTCGGCTGCCTGCCCCGCACCCGGCCCCGCGACGCCGCCCGGCGCCCCCGGACCGTTCTGGGGAAGCTGCTGTCCGACACCGGCGAACTGCTGCCCGACACCGGCGGCGGGCACCGGCCCTCCGACGGGCGCGACTCCCCCGGGCGGCACGGGCCCACCCACGGGACCCTGCCCTCCTCCGGGCACGGGGGCACCCCCGGGAACCTGCCCGCCCACCGGCACCGGTCCGCCGACGGCAGGAACCCCGGGCGTGGCAGGGGCGACGGCACCCGCAGCGGCGGCACCCTGGCCGCCCTCGCCGTCGTACCCCTCCCCGGCCTGCGCGGGCCCGGCCGTTCCGGCGGGCAGGGGCATCGGCAGGGGCGCGCCGGGGGCACCCGGCGCCCCGGGCAGCGGGACCGGGCCGAGGCCGGTGGCCTCCGCGTACTCGGGGCCCCGGTCGGCCTCGGCCGGTGGCAGGGCGAAGACGGCTCGCGCACCCGGCTCGGGCGCGGAGGCACGCTCCTCGCCGCCCCCGAGGGCGCGACGGCGGCGGCCGGTGGGCTGCTGGGCACCGTCTGCCTCGGCGGAGGCGGCGGCGTCGTCGGTCGCCTCCGGGACCGGGACCGGCCCCGCGGGCAGGGCCGGCGGCAGCGCGTTCTGCGCGACGGGCTCCCGGCGCGCGCGCCGTCCGCCGGGGGCGGGCACACCCTGCGGCGGCACGGTCCCGCCCAGCCCGGTGGCGGCGGCAGCGGCACCCGCCGCGTGCTCGGCCGCCGTGACGACCGCACCCTCGGCGGCCACGGCCTCACCGGCCTGCTCGGCCGAGGCGGCCCGTCCACGTCGCCGCCCGGTGCCCCCGGCGCCTTCAGCCTCGGAGCCCTGCTCGGGCCCGGCGCCCTCACCGGAACCGGCCGCGCCCGGCGCACCCGCCGCGTCCTCCGCCCTGCGCCGACGCCGTCCGGTCGGGGCGACAGGGGCCTCGACCTCCCGGCCCTCGGGAGCGTCCTCACTGTCCAGGAACGCGTCCACCGACGAACGCCGTGCCCGCCGCCGCCCACCACCGGCGGGGGCCTGCTCGGGCAGCGCGACCTCGGCACCGGTGGCCTGGGCACCGGTGGCCACGGCCCCGGGATCCTCGACGCCCATCACGGCGGGCAGCTGAGCGGCGGGCACCGCGCCGGCACCACCGCCGAGCGGCACCTCCAGTACATACGCGCTGCCGCTCATGCCCGGCACCTCGACCGTCTGGAGGACACCGCCGTGCGCCCGCACGATCCCCTGGACGATCGGCTGGTGCACCGGGTCTCCCCCGGCGTACGGCCCGCGCACCTCGATCCGCACGACCTCGCCGCGCTGCGCGGCGGCCACGACGACGGTGTTGTCCATGTAGCCGCCGACGGACATGGGCGCGTTGCCCGTCGCGTCGACACCGGCGACATCCGCGACGAGGTGGGCGAGGGCGGTCGCGAGCCGCACCTGGTCCACCTCGGCCTCGATGGGCGGCGCGTGCACGGCGAACTGCACCCGCCCCGGCCCGACCAGCTCCACGGCCCCGTCGACACCGGCCGCGACGACCGCGTCGAGCATCACGGCCGTACGCACGAGGTCGTCCTCGCCCGCGTCGATCCGCTGGTAGCCGAGCACGTTGTCGATGAGGGTCGTGATCCGCGAGTACCCGGCGGTCAGATGGTGCAGCACCTGGTTCGCCTCGGGCCACAGCTGCCCCGCGTCGTCGGCGGCGAGCGTGCCCAGCTCGCTGCGGAGCTGGTCGAGCGGGCCGCGCAGCGAGGTACCCAGCACGGCGAGCAACTGCTCGTGCCGCGCGGCCAGCGCCTCGTACCGGTCCTTCTCGCGCTCCCCGAGCGCCGCGTACCGCTCGTCCCCGGCGGCGAGTTCCTCGGCGTGCTGCTCGCTGAGCTCGGCCAGCTCGGCGGCGTGCTCCTCGCGCACCCCCGCGAGTTCCTCGGCGTGCTCCTTGGCGAGCCGCTCCAGCTCCTCCGCGTGCGTCTCGGCCTCGGCGTCCTTCTCCTCGGCGAGCTTGTCGTACGGCCGCCGGTCGGTGAACGTCATCACGGCGCCGACGAGCTGATCCCCGTCGCGTACCGGCGCGGTCGTCAGGTCGACCGACACCTTCTCGCCGTTCTTCGACCACAACACCTGCCCGCGCACCCGGTGCTTGCGCCCGGACTTCAGGGTGTCCGCGAGCGGCGACTCGGTGTACGGGAAGGGGGCGCCGTCCTCGCGGGAGTGCAGCACGAGCGTGTGCAGCTCGCGTCCGCCGAGGTCACTGGCCCGATAACCCAGTATCTGGGCGGCCGCCGGATTGACCAGAACGATCCGTCCGTCGGTGTCGGTCCCGACGACACCCTCGGAGGCGGCCCGCAGGATCATCTCCGTCTGCCGTTGCGAACGCGCGAGTTCGGCCTCGGTGTCGACGGTGCCCGAAAGATCCCGTACGACCAGCATGAGCAGCTCGTCATTGGCGTAGCCGTAACCGTCGTACGCCTGCTGGCCGTTCTCCAGATTCGCGCTTGTGACCTCGACCGGGAACTCGCTGCCGTCGGTCCGGCGGGCGGTCATCCGGGTCGGCTTGGTCCGACCCGTCGGGTCCATGGTGTCGGGCCGCCGCATGGAGCCCGGGATGAGCCGGGAGTCGAACTCGGGCAGCAGATCGAGCAAGCCGCGCCCCACGAGGGCGGTCCCCGGGGCCTCGAAGGCCTCCAGCGCGATCGTGTTGGCGTTGACGACGGTCCCGTTGGCGTTGACCAGCACCAACGCATCGGGCAGCGCGTCCAGTATGGCTGCGAGGCGAGCAGCGCCTCGGGATGGCCTGCTGCTCACGAGACGCTTCCTCCCTGTTACCGCACCTTGCCGACCGCTGGGCCCATGGCCATCTTGCCAACCGGCCCGCAACGTGTCACGCGAGGGAGTCTACGGGCAGAGGTTGCGCTCGCGACGCCGGATGAGAGGGAGGTCGCACACCGAACATACGGAGATGCCGTGACCGCGCGGGCGGGGGTGCCGTGACCGTGTGTTTTGCCGGAGGACCTTGACGGAGGCACATACGTACGGGCTGTGCGCGGGCGTGGAGGGGAGTGTCCGCGCCCCTCGGGGAGTGGCTGGTTTCGCCCCCCTCCTCTTTACGAGCGGAGGTCCGGCAGTACGGGAACCAGGGCGTCCCAGCGGGCGATCTCGCAGCCGTCGCCGCGGTCGAAGCGGGCGTCGACGCGGCGGCCGGCCCAGGTCCCGGTCACATGCGCGGTGGCCGGTCCGCCGTACTGCATCGTGCACACGGTGCCGGACCGGACCGGTGCGAACGGATCCGTGCCCCAGGTCGTCCGGCGGTCGAGCCGCCCGCACGCCTCCCGTACGTCCGGGTGGGTGCCCCCTTCCGGATGGCACCGCAGCTCGAACGTCCCGTCCGCCCCACCGCCGGCCTCGCGCACGGTGACGGTCAACCGGTCCCCGGGGCCGGCGGCGGTGGGCATCGGAAGTGAGGGGCGCGAGACCGGCTCGGCGGCGTACGCGTCCGGCGCCACCGGCGCGAGCGTGCCGACGGCGGCCGCGGCGAACGAGGCGACGGCCCCGAGGAACATCCGTCCCAGGGCGACGGAGGGGCGGGTGGGGTGTTGTGGGGCGTGGTGGGGAGTCGGGTGCGGGGCCGCCGTGGGTGGCGCGGTGGGCGACTTCGGGTGTGCTCCGGTGCCGGAGAGGCTCTGCAACATGACCTGACTAACGCCACGCCCGCCCCGCGGTTGCGGCGCCGTGGTGCGCCGTGTCCGCCCCGCGCCGAACGGTGCGTCGCACCGCTCCCGACACCGCCGTACGGCTTTGCCCTGCGGCCTCTCCGCCTAGTACCGTGGGAGGCGATTGGTGACAGCCCACCCGGCTGTGTCATCATCTGCACGCACCACTCGCGCTCGCGCGGGCGGTTGTGCTGGAGGCGTCGCCTAGTCCGGTCTATGGCGCCGCACTGCTAATGCGGTTTGGGACTTCAATCCCATCGAGGGTTCAAATCCCTCCGCCTCCGCGCTTGATCACGAAACCCCGGTCCACGCGACCGGGGTTTCGTCGTTCCCCGCCCCCGCCCCATGACCGCCTCTGTGAGGCGTTTTCCCAGGTCACAAGGGGTACAGCAAACGGATTTCACATGGCGACGGCAGTCATGTAATGTTCTTCCTGTCGCCGCGAGCGGGCCGAAAGGACCGGGACCGACGAGAAAACAGAACAAGCACTCGTAGCTTAACGGATAGAGCATCTGACTACGGATCAGAAGGTTGCAGGTTCGAATCCTGCCGAGTGCACACAGGTGAGAGGCCCCGGAGAGATCCGGGGCCTCTTGCGTTTCGGGGGCGTACAGCAGCGAAGTACAGCAACGGTGGCCCAAGGGGTCGGCCGGCTTGCGGACAGGGTCCGCGCAATCCGTATGCGACTGGGGGTCGCGCACGTGCGCAGTAGGGGAGGGGAACTTATGAAGGTCAAGACCGGCAGAGTGGTGCTCATGACCATGGTCCTGGCGGCGCTGGTGGGGTGCGGGCGCAGCGCAACCGAGGGAGCAGGGGACTCGCCCGCTCGGGCTTCAGGTGCGCCGTCGTCGGCGCAAGACGGTCTCTCTCCTGAGGATCTGCAGAGCCGATGGTGGACGTGGGCGCTGTCGGAACCCGAAGGCACCAATCCGGTCGCTGACGAGGATGGGAGCGATTGTGAGCGCAACCAGCCGCAGGACGTGTGGTTCCTGGCGGGTACCTTCGGCACTCAGGCCGAGCGCACTTGCCACGTCCCCGAAGGGGTCCCTGTCGCATTTCCCCTGGTGAACCTGATGGGTGAGCCGGCGGACTGCGCAATCTTCATGAGCAAGGCCAAGGGGTCCGCAGTCCTGGACGGCAAGAAGGTCGAATCGGAGACGAACCGCGGAGAGCCGATCTCTGTGCAGGGCGTTGCCTTCAACCCCGTCACAGGCACGGACGAGCGCCTCACGGCCACAGGGTGCGGCCTCTGGGCCCAGTTGCCCCCGCTGAAGCCCGGGAAGCACACACTGACAATTCGTGGTCAGGCCCAGGACTTCACCGTTGGTGTGGATTACTCCCTGACCGTGGATGCTGCCTAGGCGAACGACGTGCAGGGGACCCCGAGTTCGGGGTCCGCCCGCCACAACCTCGCCGTCTCTTATCACGCGGGGTGATCCTCGCCCAGAACACGCTCCCGGTCTGCCAGAACCCGCTCGCCGAGATCGAGGGCGTCCTGGACACGTCCGGCAGGGGGCTTTGTCGTGTGGTGTGGTGGCGAAGATCAAGTGATCGAGCCACTCCGGGGGCTTGCACGGTGGCGCATACTGGTCGCAATGACAAAGCCAGGTGCACCGAAGCGCTATCTGCCCACCAGCCCCTTCAAGGCCCCGGTCGCCCCGCCGCCCAAGCACTTCGCGGTGGGCGACCAGGTCACACATGACATGTACGGTCTCGGCCGGGTGATCGGCATCGAGGACGGGATCGCGGCGCTCGTCGATTTTGGTTCGGCGCGGCAGCGGATCCTCAGCCCGTACAGCAAGATGAGCAAGCTGTAGGACGACGCAGGGCCGTTGGGTTTCGCTCCGGAGGGGCGAGCCCTGCCGCTCCCGCATGCCCCGCCCCGTCGCGTCCCCGACGTCCGTATCCCGGTCGCTGGGCGGACGCGTTGTCAGTGCTGCCCTCTAATGTCGTGAGGGATGGCACGTGTGTGGAGATGTACGGGGCTGCGCTGGGGCGAGGACGGGGCCCCGTCGTTGAGGTGGGCGGGTGGACGGGGGAGTCCGCTGCCGCGGGGGAAGGTCGTGGCTTTCCGGGTCGTGGGTGACGCGCGGACGTGCGTCGGCGCTCGCGGGAACTCGTGTCCGGTGCGGGCGGAGGTGCCCGGGCGGAGTACGGGGGCCCGGTGCGAGGAGTGTGCGCGGCTCGACCGGGCGCACTCCGTGGCCGCCGACACGATCGCCGACGACCCGCGGCCGTATCACGTGTACCTCGCGTGGTTCGGGCCCGGCATGGTGAAGGTGGGGATCACCGCCGTCGAGCGGGGACCGGCGCGGCTGTTGGAGCAGGGCGCCGTCTGCTTCGGCTGGCTCGGGCGGGGGCCGTTGATGGCCGCGCGCCGCTCGGAGGAGATGCTGCGGGCCGCACTCGGGGTGCCTGATCGGATCCCGTACGCCGAGAAGCGGGTCGTGCGGGCCGACCTGCCGGCGGCGGTCGAGGACCGCGTCGGGGAACTGGCCGAGCTGCACGGGCGGGCCCAGGCACTCGCGGGGTGGCCCGAGTCGTTGGAGCGCCTTCCCTTCCGAGCCGTCGACCACTTCGGGGTGTTCGGGCTCGACGGGTTGCCGGCCGCCGACGGTGCGGTGACCGAGTTGGTCGCGGACGGGGCCGTGGGAGGGGAGATCCTCGCCGTCGCCGGACCCGATCTGCATCTGGCCACCGGAGGGGGAGTCGTCGTCCTCGACACACGGCTCATGACCGGGTGGGAGCTGACCGCACCCGCCGGTGACGGGCCTCGTGACGTCCTCACCCTGCCCGTACGGGAGTTGAGGGGGCGGGGGGACGGGAGCGTGCAGGAGGGGTTGTTCTGAGAGTCGGGGGCAGCCTCGCCCGCCCGCCCGCCCCGCCCGGCAGGCAGGCAGGCAGGGCAGGCAGGGCAGGGCGGCCGCGATCTTTGGGGGAGCGGGCGCATCATGACGGCGCTTGCATAAAGGTGGGGTCAGGGCGGGTGGTCCCGAGGTCCGGTCCTGTGGTGGCGAGGCTGTGGGCCCCCGGTGAGGCGGCCTGGGGAACGCCGTGGGAGCGGACAGAAACGTGCTGGTCGGCGGGGGTGGTGTCCGAGAAGTCGGGGATCTTCCCAGGGGTTCCCTGAGAGGTGCCTGTGCGTTTCTCAGAAAAATCACAGGTTCCGGAAAGGGTGTTCTCAGGGGGCCCCGACAAGGTGTCCAGCATGACCACGACCTCGCCCCAGGGGCGCACCGAACTGCTGAGGCCGGACGGGAGCCCCGTCCGAGTGCTTGTGGTGGACGACGAGCTGTCGATCACCGAACTGCTGTCCATGGCCCTGCGCTATGAGGGATGGCAGATCCGGAGTGCCGGGGACGGCACGGGCGCCATCCAGACCGCCCGGGACTTCCGGCCCGACGCCGTCGTCCTCGACATGATGCTGCCCGACATGGACGGGCTGACCGTCCTCGGTCGGCTGCGGCGTGAGCTGCCGGACGTGCCCGTGCTCTTCCTGACCGCGAAGGACGCGGTCGAGGACCGGATCGCCGGGCTCACCGCCGGCGGCGACGACTACGTGACCAAGCCGTTCAGCCTCGAAGAGGTCGTGGCGAGACTGCGCGGGCTGATCCGCCGCTCCGGTGCCGCCGACCGCCGCTCCGACTCCGTGCTCGTCGTCGGTGACCTCATGCTCGACGAGGACAGCCACGAGGTGTCGCGCGGCGGGGCGAACATCCATCTCACCGCCACCGAGTTCGAACTGCTGCGGTTCCTGATGCGGAATCCTCGGCGCGTGCTCAGCAAGGCGCAGATCCTCGACCGTGTGTGGTCGTACGACTTCGGCGGCCAGGCCAATGTGGTCGAGCTCTATATCTCGTACCTGCGGCGCAAGATCGACGCCGGGCGGGAGCCGATGATCCACACCCGGCGTGGGGCCGGTTATCTGATCAAGCCCGCGTCGTCATGAGCGGGCGGCGGCGGACGTGTACGCAGAGGCAGCCGCGGCCGGGGCTGAGGCGAGGACAGCCGCGCACGCTGCGTACGCGGCTCGTCGTCTCCGCGGTGGCGTTGATCGCGGTGGTGTGCGCGGTCATCGGGACGGTGACCGCGGTTGCGTTGAGCGAGCATCTCAACGAGCAGTTGAACACCCAGGTGAAAGAGGTGGCCAAGCGGGCCGCCGGTCCGCCGGACGGGAAGTTCCCCGGGGGCGGCGGTGGCGACAACATCCCGCCGGACGACGCCTTCGGGTTCGTCACCAGGGGCGGCACCGAGGAGTACACCGTCGTCGCCCAGGTGGGGACGGACGGCGGGGTCAGCAACGCGGTGGTCGCCAAGGCGAAGACGTCGGACAGCGACGGCTTCGAGGGCATGACCACCGACGCGCTGAGCGCCGAGCAGGAGGCGGCCCTCGGCTCGGTGTCGAAGACCGGTATCTCCACCGTGGACATCCCCGGCCTCGGCGAATACCGGGTCACCTATGTCGAGGGCAGCAAGGGTGACTTCTACGTCGCCCTCCCCACCGAATCCGTCACCAGCACCCTCAGCACCCTCATCGCCGTCGAACTCAGCGTCACCGGTGCCGGGCTCATCGCTGCCGGGATTGCCGGGTCCGTGCTCGTCGGTGTCGCTCTGCGGCCCCTGCGCAAGGTCGCGGCTACCGCGACCCGGGTCTCCGAACTGCCGCTGCACACCGGTGAGGTGACCCTCAACGAGCGGGTGCCGGCGTCCGAGACCGATCCGCACACCGAGGTCGGCCAGGTTGGCGCCGCGCTCAACCGTATGCTCGACCACATCCACGGCGCCCTGCACTCGCGGCAGGAGAGCGAGACGCGCGTACGGCAGTTCGTGGCCGACGCCAGTCATGAGCTGCGGACGCCGCTCGCGTCCATCCGTGGCTACGCCGAACTGACCCGGCGTGGCCGCGAGGAGATCGGGCCCGACACCCGGCACGCGCTCGGGCGGATCGAGTCCGAGTCCGGGCGGATGACCATGCTCGTCGAGGACCTGCTGCTGCTCGCGCGGCTCGACGCGGGACGGCCGTTGCAGTTCGAGCAGACCGACCTCATCCCCCTCGTCGTGGACACCGTCAGCGACGCGCGCGTCGCCGGGCGGAGCCACAGCTGGCGGCTCGACCTGCCGGACATGCCCGCCCTCGTGTCGGCGGACGCGGCGCGGCTGCAGCAGGTGCTCGTCAACCTGCTCGCCAACGCGCGGACCCACACGCCACCCGGGACCACCGTCACCGCCCGTGTGCAGCGGCGTGGGCCGTGGATGTGCGTCGACGTCGAGGACGACGGACAGGGCATCCCGGAGGAGTTGCTGCCGCATGTGTTCGAGCGGTTCGCCCGAGGGGACTCGTCGCGGTCCCGGGCCTCCGGCTCGACCGGACTCGGGCTCGCCATCGTGCAGGCCGTCGCCGACGCGCACGGCGGTGCCGTCACCGTCGACAGCGTGCCCGGCAGGACCGTGTTCACCGTGCATCTGCCGGCCCTCGGCCGGGACGTACCGCCGCTCGACGACGCCGCGAACTGGGAGCTCGACGATGCCCAGTACGACGCGCAGTACGACCCCCGGTACGACCGCGAGCACGAGGGCGCGTACGCCGGCGCGTTCGACGGGAACGGCCTGGTGACCGGCGCGACAGGCCGGCGATCGGACTCACAGCCGCACCACAGTGTGAGCACACGGGCATAACAGAGCGGCTCGCGAATGTGGTTGTCATGCGAACCGACTCTTCTCCCGGCACCCTGCCGGCGCGGGAGCACCTCCCGGCCGGAAACGCCGGTACGCCTGTCCTGGACGTAGTGATCCCCGTCTACAACGAGGAGAAGGACCTCCAGCCGTGCGTGCTCAGACTGCACGAGCACCTTGCGCGCACCTTCCCGTACGCCTTCCGCATCACGATCGCGGACAACGCGTCGACGGACACCACCCCGCAGGTGGCCGTGCGGCTGGCGGCCGAGCTTCCCGAGGTGACGTCCTTCCGGCTGGAGCAGAAGGGGCGGGGGCGGGCCCTCAGGACCGTATGGTCCGCGTCCGACGCGCCGGTCCTCGCCTACATGGACGTGGACCTGTCGACGGACCTCAACGCCCTGCTCCCGCTCGTCGCCCCGCTGATCTCCGGTCACTCGGACCTCGCGATCGGCTCCCGGCTCGCCCGCTCCTCGCGGGTGGTGCGCGGCCCCAAGCGGGAGTTCATCAGCCGCGCGTACAACCTGATCCTGCGCGGCTCGCTGCAGGCCCGGTTCTCCGACGCGCAGTGCGGGTTCAAGGCGATACGCCGGGACGTCGCCCAGGTGCTGCTGCCGCTGGTCGAGGACACCGGGTGGTTCTTCGACACCGAGATGCTGGTGCTCGCGGAGCGGGCCGGGCTCAGGATCCACGAGGTGCCGGTGGACTGGGTCGACGACCCGGACTCGACCGTCCACATCGTGAAGACCGCCACCGACGATCTCAAGGGTGTGTGGCGGGTCGGAAAGGCGTTGGCCACCGGGTCCCTGGCGCTCGATCGGCTCGCACGGCCGTTCGGGGACGACCCCCGGGACCGTGAGATCCAGGACGTCCCGCGCGGCCTCGCCCGCCAGCTCCTCGGGTTCTGCGTCGTGGGCGGCCTCTCCACCCTCTTCTACCTGCTCCTCTACAGCGGCTTCCGGGCCTTCTCCGGGGCGCAGATCGCCAACGCGCTCGCCCTGCTGGTCTCGGCGATCGCCAACACGGCCGCCAACCGGCGCCTGACCTTCGGCGTCCGTGGCCGCAGCGGTGTCGTCAAGCACCAGGCGCAGGGCCTGGTGGTGTTCGGCATCGGACTGGCCCTCACCAGCGGCTCGCTCGCCGCCCTGAACGCGGCGACCTCCGACCCCGGGCACTCCACGGAACTGGCGGTCCTCGTCGCGGCCAACCTCGCGGCGACGGTGCTGCGGTTCCTGCTGTTCAGGGCGTGGGTCTTCCCGGACCGGCGCGACGGCTCCCCCGTCGAGGGCTCCCCCGCCGGGGGCCCGACCGTCGTGGCCGCACACCACCCCACCCCGCAGCACACCTCGTCGCCGGTCCACGCGACCGCCGCGACGGTACGTCCGGGACAGCCGGGGCCGTACGGCCATCAGGACCGGTTCCAGCCGACGTACACCACGAACCCGTTCCGTGCCGGAGACGCCGCGGACCGCACCTGGGGGGAGCCGACCATGCAGATGCGGCCGGTGCGCCCGCACGATCAGGATTCGAGGAACGCACGATGACCACGCAGTACGAGACGACGACCAGCCGGCCGGGGGGTCCCGGCTCAGGCCAGGAGCAGGACACGGCGAGAACAGCCGTGCGGGAACCGGTGGTTCCGGGGGCACCCGCCGAGCCCCCGGCCCTCGGCGCGGGCGAACCAGCACCCGGCACGGGCGAACCGGCCCCCGGCGCGGGCGAGCCACGGCAGCCCTTCGTGAAGCGCCTGTGGCGAGGCCGGCCCGAGGACCACCGCTGGATCCGCCCCTGCTTCCTCCTCACCCTCCTCCTCATCGGCGGCCTCTACACCTGGAACCTCACGGCCTCCGGGTACGCCAACTCCTTCTACTCGGCGGCCGTGCAGGCGGGCAGCCAGTCCTGGAAGGCCTTCTTCTTCGGCTCGCTGGACTCCGCCAACGCCATCACCGTCGACAAGCCCCCGGCCTCCCTCTGGCCGATGGCACTCTCGGTGCGGCTGTTCGGCCTCAACTCCTTCGCGATCCTGTTCCCGCAGGTCCTGATGGCCGTCGCCACCGCGGGGGTGCTGTGGGCGGCCGTACGCCGTCGCTTCAACGCCACGTCCGGCTTCCTCACCATGGCGGTGTTCGCGCTCACGCCCGTCGCCGCGCTGATGTTCCGCTTCAACAACCCGGACGCGGCGCTCGCGCTGCTGATGGCCGCCGCGGTCTACTGCACGCTGCGCGCCATGGAGAAGGCGCAGACGAAATGGCTGGTCTGGGCGGGTGTCGCCATCGGCCTCGCCTTCCTGGTCAAGACGCTGCAGGCGTTCCTGATCCTGCCGGTCCTCGCGCTCGTGTACGTCGTCCTCGCACCGGCCTCGGTGAAGAAGCGGGTCGGGCAGGTGCTGCTCGCCGGGCTGGCGATGGTCGTCTCCGGCGGCTGGTGGGTCGCGATCGTGGAGCTGTGGCCCGCGTCCTCCCGCCCGTACATCGGCGGTTCGCAGAACAACTCCTTCCTCGAACTGACCTTCGGCTACAACGGTCTCGGCCGTCTGAACGGCGAGGAGACCGGCAGCGTCGGCGGTGGTGGCGGAGGCGGCGGTGGCGGCAACTGGGGCGAGACCGGCTGGGACCGGATGTTCAGCTCCTCCATCGGCGGTCAGATCTCCTGGCTGATCCCGGCCGCGCTGATCATGCTGGGCGCCGCGATCTGGGCCACGCGGAAGCTGAAGCGCACGGACACCACCCGCGCGGCCTTCCTCCTCTGGGGCGGCTCGCTGCTGATCACCATGGTGGTCTTCAGCTTCATGCAGGGCATCTTCCACGAGTACTACACCGTGGCCCTCGCCCCCTACATCGCGCCGCTGATCGGTATGGGCGCGGCGCTGCTCCGGGACCAGCGGGACAGGTTCTGGGCGTCGATCACGCTGGCCGCCGCCATGACGGCCACGGCCGTCTGGGGCTACGTCCTCCTCAACCGCTCCTCCGACTACCTGCCCTGGCTGAAGTGGGTCGTGCTCGTCGGCGGTCTGGTGGCCGCGCTCGGCCTGGTCTTCGTGGCCAAGCTGGGGCGGCGACTGGCCCTGGCGGTCGTCGGCCTGAGCTTCGTCACGGCGGTGGCGGGCCCGACGGCGTACACCCTCACCACCCTCAACGAGGGGCACACCGGTTCGATCGTGACGGCCGGCCCGTCGACCCGCGGGGGGATGGGCGGCGGCCCCGGCGGTGGCGGTATGGGCGGCGGCCCCGGTGGCGGCATGCCGGGCCAGAACAACCAGCAGGGGCAGAACAACCAGCAAGGGCAGCCCCCGACCGGCGGCTTCGGTGGCGGTCAGGGCAATCAGCAGCAGGGCCAGGGCCGGCAGAACCAGCAGCCGGGCCAGGGCACCGGCCAGCCCCAGAACGGTGACGGCGGTCGCATGGGTGGCGGCGGCGGTGGCGGCATGGGCGGCCTGATCAACGGCACCTCCGTCAGCGACGAGGCCAAGGCACTGTTGGAGAAGAACGCGGGTGACCACACCTGGGCGGCCGCCGCCATCGGCGCCCAGAACGCGGCGAGCTACCAGCTCTCCACCGGCGAGCCGGTCATGGCGATCGGTGGCTTCAACGGCACCGACCCGTCCCCGACGCTCGCGGAGTTCAAGGAGTACGTGGAGGACGGCAAGATCCACTACTTCATCGCCGGCGGCTCCGGCGGCGGCATGGGCGGCGGCAGCGACGGCACCTCCTCGCAGATCAGCTCCTGGGTCCAGGAGAACTTCGAGTCGGTGACGGTCGACGGCACGACGTTGTACGACCTGACGCAGGCGAAGTAGCGCCGGACGCGTCGTGAGCGGGGCGGTGGCCCAGGGTGCGGACGAAGCCCTGGGTCACCGCCCTTCTCGTACGCCGGTGACATCAGTGTCGTACGGCGGTGACATCAGTGTCGTACGTTGGCGACATCAGTCGCTGTACGCCGTATAGGAACTGTTCTACGGTGTACAGCATGTCGACCCCCGCCGTCCCCGCAGCCCCCTCCACCCAGGGGCATCCGCAGCGTTGGCTGATCCTCGGTGTCATCTGTCTCGCGCAGCTCACGGTGCTGCTGGACAACACCGTGCTGAACGTGGCGATCCCGTCCCTCACCGAGGAGTTGGGGGCGGCCACCTCGGACATCCAGTGGATGATCAACGCGTACTCGCTGGTGCAGTCGGGCCTGCTGCTCAGCGCCGGCAGCGCGGCCGACCGCTACGGCCGCAAGAAGATGCTGATCGCGGGCCTGGTGCTGTTCGGCATCGGCTCGCTGGTGGCCGGACTCGCCCAGTCCACCGGCCAGTTGATCGCCGCGCGGGCCGGGATGGGCGTCGGTGGCGCGCTGCTGCTGACCACGACCCTCGCCGTCGCCATGCAGATCTTCACCCCCGACGAGCAGCCGAAGGCGATCGGTATCTGGGCGGCGGTCAACGCGCTCGGCTTCGCGGCCGGCCCCCTCCTCGGCGGCTTCATGCTCGGTCACTTCTGGTGGGGCGCCATCTTCCTGATCAACCTGCCGGTGGCCGCGCTGGGCGTGGTGGCCGTGATCGCGCTGGTCCCCGAGTCGAAGAATCCGCAGGGCGACCGGCCGGATCTGCTCGGCGCGCTGCTGTCGACCATCGGTATGGCCGCGCTCGTCTACGCGATCATCTCGGGCCCCGAACACGGCTGGACGTCGGGCCGGGTGCTCGTCACGGCCGCCGTCGCCGCGGTCGTCCTCGCGGCCTTCGCGTACTGGGAGAGCCGTATCCCCTACCCCATGCTCGACCTGCACTTCTTCCGTGACCGCCGCTTCACGGGTGCCGTCGCCGGGGCCGTCCTCATCACCTTCGGCATGGGGGGCGCGCTCTTCCTCCTCACCCAGCATCTGCAGTTCGTGCTCGGCTACGACGCGTTGGAGGCGGGGCTGCGGACCGCGCCGCTCGCCCTGGTCGTGGTCGTCCTCAACTTCTCCGGGCTGTCGGCGAAGTGGACGGCGAAGCTCGGGATGCCGGTGTCGATCGCGCTGGGGATGGTGCTGATGTCGGGCGGGCTGGTCGCCATCGCCACGATGGCCTCCGGCGGTTACGCCGGGACACTGCTCGGGCTGGTGCTGATCGGGGTGGGCTGCGCGGTCGCCAACCCCGCGATGGCGCACGCGATCATGAGCGCGATTCCGCCGGCCAAGGCGGGGGTGGGCGCCGGGATCAACGGCACGCTCGCGGAGTTCGGAACGGGGTTGGGGGTGGCCGTGTTGGGGGCCGTGCTCACCTCGCGGTTCGGGGCGCTGGTCCCCGTGGCGGCGGCGTCGTTGCCGGCGGCGTTGGCGGGAGCGGACACGGCTGGGGAGCGGGCCGAGGTGATGTCCGCGTTCTCCTCCGGGGTGGAGACGAGTCTGTTGGTGGGGGCCGTGGCTGTGCTGCTCGGGGGGTTGGTGGCGGCGGGGCTGCTGCGCAGGGCGGAGAAGGGGGAGCGGGGGCGGGAGCTGGTGGGCGCCTCATAGCTCGGGGGTGCTGGCCGTTCGGCGGCTGCGGGTGCGTCGTGGTTGTTCGCGCAGTTCCCCGCGCCTGAACCTCGCGCTGCGCGCGGCACGTTCAGCGGCGTCGGATACGCGTGTCCCTTGCCGCGCATCCAAGCGCCGTCGCAAGTGCGCGCCGTTCGCGGCACTTCCCGGCGGCTTCGCCCGCCTAGCATCGTCACCGGCGGAGGAAAGCGTGTCTCGGAAGGTGGGTCATGGTGAAGGGAGCCGGTCGGTCCGGAGGAGCCGCGCGGGCCAGTGTCTGGCTGGAGGAGAAGGCGCGGGTCGGGCGGGGTGGGCAACCCTCGGGGCTGGACCGGGAGCGGATCACCGTGGCGGCCGTGCGGCTGCTGGACGCCGAGGGGCTGGCCAAGTTCTCGATGCGGCGGCTGGCGGCCGAGCTGAACGTGACGGCGATGTCGGTCTACTGGTACGTGGACACCAAGGACGACCTGCTGGAACTCGCCCTCGACCAGGCGTTCGACGAGATGCGGCTGCCCCCGCCCGACTCCGACGAGGACTGGCGGGACCAACTGCGCACGCTGGCCGGGGAGTACCGGGCGGTCCTGGTCCGCCACCCCTGGGTGTCGCCCCTCGCGGGCACCTTCCTCAACATCGGCCCGCACGCGCTGGACTTCTCGCTCGCCGTGCAGCGCGTGATCCGCCGCACCGGGCTGCCCGCGCGCGGCCAGGCCGGCGCCATCGCGGCGGTCTCCCAGTTCGTGTACGGCTTCGGCACCATCGAGGGGCACTTCGCGCAGCGCTCCGCCGCGGCCGGGATGACCCAGGAGGAGTACTTCCGCAACGCCATGAGCGCGGTGGCCGGCTCCCCCGCACCCCACGAGGTCATCCAGCACTCCGCCGACCTCATGGAGGCCCGCGGCGGCGAGACCGTCGAAGAGATGCGCGAACGCGACTTCGCCTACGCCCTGGACACCCTCGTCGCCGGCATCGAGGTGATGGCGACGAGGGGCTGAACCCCCTGCGGCCCCTCAGCCCCGGCCCCTCAGCCCCGGCGACCTAGCCCTCCTCCACCAGCCGCGCCGGGAAGCCGCCCGTGGCCACCGGTCCCCACTTCACCGGTGTGATCCGGATGATCGACTTGCCCTGCTTGATCATCGCCGCGCGGTACTCGTCCCAGTCCGGGTGCTCGCCCGAGATGTTGCGGAAGTACTCCACCAGGGGCTCGACCGAGTCCGGCGAGTCGATGACCTCGGCCGTGCCGTCGATCTGGACCCAGGGGCCGTCCCAGTCGTCGCTCAGCACGACGACGCTCACGCGCTCGTCCCGCTTGGCGTTGCGGGTCTTGGCCCGCTCGGGGTACGTGGAGACGACGATCCGGCCCGAGTCGTCGACACCGCAGGTCAGCGGGGAGGCCTGGGGGCCGCCGTCGGACCGCCGGGTGAGCAGGAGCGCCCGGTGCCGGGGGCGTACGAAGTCGAGCAGTTCTTCGAGGGAGACCGACGTGTTGGTCGCGATGTTCCGTGCCATGCGCTCAGCGTAGGGCCGGGGGCGCCTCATGGCTCGGGGGGTTCCGCGGTTCGGCGACTGCGGGTGCGTCGTGGTTGTTCGCGCCCACGCGGCGGAGCCGCATATCGGGTACAGCCCCGCGCCCCTTGCGGGAGCGCTACGCGCCCCGCCCCCGCACACCCTGCACAGCCTGCACGTCCAGCTCGACCCTCAGCGTCGTTCCGATCGCCGCGATGCCCGCCTGCACCACCTGGTTGTAGTTCATGGCGAAGTCCTCGCGGCGGAGTTCGGCGGTGGCCCGGAAGGCGGCGCGGGTGCCGCCCCACGGATCCGCGCCGGTGCCCAGATATGCCAGGTCCAGGTCGACCGGCCGTACGACCCCACGCATGCCCAGCTCGCCGTGGACGGTCCAGCGGTCCGGGCCGACGGGCGTGAGGCCGGTCGAGACGTAGGTGATCTCGGGGTGCCGTTCGACGTCGAGGAAGTCCGGGGAGCGCAGGTGCTGGTCCCGGGTCGCGTTGCCCGTGTCGATCGAGGCGGCCCGGATCGCCGCCTCCACCCGGGACTTGGTCCCCTCGTCGGGGGTCGGGGCGATCTCGACGGACGCCGAGAAGTCGGTGAAGCGGCCGTGGACGCTGGAGATCCCCAGGTGCTGGGCCACGGCGGCGACGGAGGAGTGCGCGGGGTCGACGGTCCAGAGCCCGGGCGGGGGCAGTTCCGTACCGCCGAGCCGGGCCAGGGTGACCGTGCCGATCTCCGCCCGCCTGCTCGCCGTCACCAGGGCGCTGGAGGCCACCGGCGTGTAGCCGACCGCTGTGACGATCACCGTGTACGCGCCCGGCGCGAGCGGCGTGGGGTCGTGCACGCCCCCTTCGGCGTCCGCCTCGGCCCGCAGCACCTGCGTACCGGCCATGTCGGTCACCGTGACGACCGCGTGCGACACGGCCCAGCCGTCCCGGGTGCGGACCCGCGCGGTCAGCCCGGCCTGTCCTGCTCGTCCTGCTCGTCCCGTGGGTCCCATGTCCGTCAACTCCTCAGCGTGCGACCGGCCGGTGGAGCGGGGGGAGGCTCCACCGGCCGGTGGTTCAACCAGTCGTCCGCGCGAACTACTCGCCGGGGTGCGCGAGTTCGATGTCGTGGCCGTCGACGCCGGGGCCGCTGACCGTCAGGGCCGTGGCCACGGGCGGGTAGCCGGTCGCGATGACCGTGTACTCGCCGGCGTCCAGGTCGGCGAAGGCGTACGCCCCGTCCGCGCCGGTGGTGGCCGTGCCGACCACGTTGCCCGCCGCGTCGACGAGGGTCACGCGGGCGTCGGCCAGCGCCCCGCCCGGCGCCCGTACGACTCCCTGGAGCCGGGCCCCCGCCTCCAGGTCGATCTCGATCCGGGTGACCCCGGTGCCGCCGACCTCGACGGGCAGGGCGCGCGGACGGAACCCGGCGGCGTTCACCGCGACGGTCACCGCGCCCGGCACCAGCTCCCCGAAGCCGAACTCGCCCTGCTCACCGGTGAGTCCACTGGCCAGTACATCGCCGCGCACATCGGTCACCACGACCATGGCGTCCTGCACGCCCTGCCCGGCCCCGGCGGTCCGCACCACACCGCTCAGCCCGCTCGTCCCGCTGAGCAGGATGTCGTACGCGACCGGCTCGTCGTGCACGACGACCGTGGAGGCCTGCGGCTGGAACCCGTCGGCGGCCGCGATCAGGACGTACGACCCGGCGGCGGGCGCGTCCACCGCGTAGGCCCCGTCGGGGCCCGCGACCGAACGGCCGAGCTGCCGCCCGCCGAGCGAGATCAGGGTGACGGCGGCCCGCGGCACGGGCACGCCCTCGGCGCCGCGCACCTGACCCCGTACGGGAATGCCACCGCCGGGAGCCCGGGCCTCGTCGGGAGCGGCGGCCACCGATGCCGCGACCGGAGCGACCGATGCCGTGACCGGCGCGTGCGACGCGTCCGGCACCGCCGCCTCCATGTCGGTGTCCGTGGCTTGCGACTCCCTCGCTTCGGCCTCCGTGGCCTTGGTCTCCGCGGCCTGGGCGAGCGCCCCGGTGGTCCGCAGCGGGACCTCCTTGATGAAGAAGGAGAAGACGAGCGCGAGGACGGCGAAGGGGGCGGCGTAGAGGAAGACGTCTCCGATGCCGTGGCCGTAGGAGCTCTCGATGACCGTGCGGATCGGTGCGGGCAGCGCGTCCAGGTCCGGGATCTCCCCGTGGCCCATGGAGGAGCCGGAGACCCCGAGCTTGGCGAGGCCCTCCTCGGCGTAGTGGGTGATCCGGTGGCTCAGCACCGCGCCCAGCGCCGAGACGCCGATCGCGCCGCCGAGGGAGCGGAAGAAGGTGACGACCGAGCTGGCGGCGCCGAGGTCGCCGGGGGCGACCTGGTTCTGCGTGCACAGCACCAGGTTCTGCATCATCATGCCGACGCCCAGCCCGAGCAGCGCCATGAAGATCGCCACGTGCCAGTACTCGGTGTCGTAGCGAAGGGTGCCCAGCAGTCCGAGGCCCGAGGTGACCAGCACCCCACCGGCGAGCAGCCAGGCCTTCCAGCGGCCGGTGCGGGTGATGACCTGCCCGGAGACGGTCGACGAGACGAAGAGACCGGCGATCATCGGGATCGTCATGACGCCGGACATGGTCGGCGACTTGTCGCGCGCCAGCTGGAAGTACTGGCTGAAGAAGATGGTGCCCGCGAACATCGCGACACCGACGAAGAGCGAGGCCAGCGAGGCCAGTGCGATCGTCCGGTTGCGGAACAGGCGCAGCGGCATGATCGGCTCGCTCGCCCTGGACTCGACCAGCAGGAACACCGCGAGCAGCGCGACCGTGCCGCCGACCATCGCGTACGTCTGCCACGACACCCAGTCGTACTTGTCACCGGCGAAGGTCACCCAGACCAGCAGCAGGCAGACGGCGGCGGTGATGAGGAACGCGCCGGCCCAGTCGACCTTGACCTTGCGCTTGACGACCGGCAGGTGCAGCGTCCGCTGGAGCACGACCAGGGCGATGACCGCGAAGGGCACGCCGACGTAGAAGCACCAGCGCCAGCCCAGCCAGCTGGTGTCGGTGATGACGCCGCCGACCAGCGGGCCGCCGACCATGGCGGTCGCGAAGGTGGCGCCGAGGTAGCCGTTGTACCGGCCGCGTTCGCGCGGGGAGATCATCGCCGCGAGGCAGATCTGGGCCAGCGCGGAGAGCCCGCCCATGCCGACGCCCTGGACCGCGCGGAACCCGATCAGCATCCCGGCGTTCTGGGAGAGTCCGGCGGCGGCCGACCCGAGCACGAAGATCACGAGGGCGAGCTGGATCAGCAGCTTCTTGGAGAACAGGTCGGCGAGCTTGCCCCACAGCGGGGTGGACGCGGTCATCGCCAGCAGCGACGCGGTCACCACCCAGGTGTACGCGCTCTGCCCGCCGCCCAGGTCCTTGATGATGTCCGGCAGCGCGTTCGACACGATCGTCGACGACAGGATCGCCACGAACATGCCGAGCAGCAGCCCGGTCAGCGCTTCCATGATCTGCCGGTGCGTCATCGGGGCGTGGTCGCCACCGCTGTGGGGGGCACCCTTGGCGGGTCCTCCACCGTGCTTGGCGTGAGCCCGCACACCGGCTGGTGTGGTCGTTGCCATGGGGCTTCCTTTTCCTACGGGTCTTTGCGGGTGTACGGGTTGTGGTGGTGGGCCGTCGGTGGCCCCTGGCGGCCGCTACACGGACGTACGCGTCGGCGGCGTGGGCGTCCGGGGCGGCGCGGGGGTGTCGAAGCTCTCCCGCAATCGGCCCAGGAGCCGGGCCAGTTGTCCGACCTCGTCGTCGGACCAGTCGCTCAGCCGGGCGGCCATCAGCCGGCTGGTGCGCCGGTACAGCTCGGTGACCACGGCCCGGCCCTCGGGGGTCAGGCGCAGGATGCGTGAGCGTTTGTCCGCCGGGTCGGGGAGGCGTTCGATCCAGCCCCGCTCGGCGACGTGCGCGACGTGTCGGCTGGTCACCGACATGTCGACGGAGAGCAGCTCGGCGAGCTTGCTCATCCGCATCTCGCCGTGCCGGCCGAGCAGCGTCAGGACTCCCGCCGATCCGCCGGGGCACTCGTACGGGAGCATCCGCGCGATCTCCCGGTTGACGGCCCCGACGGCACTGAGCTGACGGGCCAGCTCCTCGTAGTGCGCTTGCCCGGCCATGGAGTCCCTCCGTGTTTGTTGCTTAGGGCAACCATAGGTCTGGATGGTTGCTACAGGCAAATGAAATCGGGGGGATACAGCCCAAGTCTTGGCAAAGGAGAACGTTCGGCGTGTCCGGGGCCGACCACCCCGCTTGGGCGCGTCCTGCCGGATTCGCTAAGGTCTCGGGCCATGGCCGACAACCAGAACCCCCAGGGCAACTACGACCCCGCGGGCAGCACGCAGATGTTCCGCGCCTTCGTCGACGAGACGCCGGCGGGGGGCCGACAGGCCGCCCCGACGGGGTCCTCCGGGCCGCGGGTCGGTGTGATCGTCGGTGTGATCGCGGCGGTGGCGGTTGTGGCCGCGGTGGTGTGGCTCGCGCTGGCGTGATCGCGGGGGGTTGCTTCTGAGCGGCGCCTGCTCGACTGCCGGGTCCTGCGGATTGGCGGCTGCGGGTGCGCGGGGCTTCTCGCGCAGTTCCCCGCGCCCCTGAAAAGCAGGGGCTGCGCCCCGTGCTCTTCAGGCCCGCAGGGGCCTGGTCTTTTAGGGGCGCGGGGAACTGCGCGAGAAGCCCCACGCACCCGCACTTCCACCCACGCACCCGCACGCACCCCCACCCGAAACCGCCCACGTACCACCGCCGGGCTGCCCGAACTCGGCAACCCGGCGGTGGTACGTGTCAATGCGAGGCCGATGGCCTCAGTCGGAGATCAGGCCCTCCCGCAGCTGCGCCAGCGTCCGCGTGAGGAGGCGGGAGACGTGCATCTGGGAGATGCCGACCTCTTCGCCGATCTGCGACTGCGTCATGTTCGCGAAGAAGCGGAGCATGATGATCCGGCGCTCGCGCGGCGGCAGCTTCGCCAACAGCGGCTTCAGGGACTCCCGGTACTCCACGCCCTCGAGCGCGGTGTCCTCGTAGCCGAGGCGGTCCGCGAGGGAGCCCTCGCCGCCGTCGTCCTCGGGGGCCGGGGAGTCGAGCGAGGACGCCGTGTACGCGTTGCCGACGGCGAGGCCGTCGACCACGTCCTCCTCCGACACGCCCAGCACCGCGGCGAGTTCGGTGACCGTCGGCGAACGGTCGAGCTTCTGCGACAGCTCGTCACTGGCCTTGGTGAGCGCCAGCCGCAGCTCCTGCAGCCGCCTCGGCACTCGGACCGACCATGACGTGTCGCGGAAGAACCGCTTGATCTCGCCCACGACCGTCGGCATTGCGAACGTCGGGAACTCCACGCCCCGTTCGCAGTCGAAGCGGTCGATCGCCTTGATCAGGCCGATCGTTCCGACCTGGACGATGTCCTCCATCGGCTCGTTGCGCGACCGGAAACGGGCGGCGGCGTAACGCACCAGCGGGAGGTTGAGCTCGATCAGGGTGTCCCGGACGTAGGCGCGCTCGGGGCTGTTCTCGTCCAACGCGGCGAGCCGCAGGAACAGGGAGCGGGACAGGGTGCGGGTGTCGATGTTCGCCGAGGCCGACGAGGCCGGGAACTCAGACGCCGGCGGAGCCTGGGGACCGGGAAGGTCCTCAAGCGCCTGAAGGTCCTGAGGGGCCTGGATAGCGTCGGGCGCGGTCTCGCTCTTGTCGAGCGTGAGCACCTTCGAGCTGCCCTGGTCTGCGGACATGCCACCCCCTTTGGGTCGCGGACGGTCGCGGCGGACGCTCCGTCGTAAGGAACGCAGCCTCCACCTGAATACCGGCGGCGAGGCCACGGCAAACGCGCTGGGGGAAGAATGTCACACGTCGGCAACGCGATGTAGTGACATGTCGACATGGAGAGGGTGAATAGGCCCTGGAATCAGTCGTTCTGATGGGATTTCAGAGGAGATCCATCTAATGGAGCGTCAATGAGGGATTCGCTCTCACCGGTGACATCTCGACAGCGCATTCGGTCACGCCCATGGCCTGCGCACGCGTACCGATGGCCGATTCTGTGCGCCCCGCCTGCCTTCGTGCGCCCCGTGTGCCCCATGGTCCATCCGCGCCTGCGCGGGGGGTTCCCGTTACCGAGGGTCACCCACCTTGCCCCCTCGGGGGCGGTGCTTCGGGCGGAGCGCCTACGCCTCGATCCGGTTGGCCGACCGCAACCGCGCGAAGCTCCGGGCCAGCAGCCGCGACACATGCATCTGGGAGACCCCCAGCTCCGCGCTGATCTGCGACTGCGTGAGATTGCTGTAGTAGCGGAGCAGCAGGATCCGCTGTTCGCGTTCGGGGAGTTGGACGAGGAGGTGCCGTACGAGGTCGCGGTGTTCGACGCCGTCGAGTTCGGGGTCCTCGTAGCCGAGCCGGTCGAGCAGCCCCGGCAGTCCGTCGCCCTCCTGGGCGGCCTCCAGGGAGGTCGCGTGGTACGAGCGGCCCGCCTTGATGCAGGACAGGACCTCCTCCTCGGTGATGCGCAGCCGCTCGGCGATCTCGGCGGTGGAGGGGGTGCGGCCGAAGGCGGTGGTGAGATCCTCGGTCGCGCTGTTCACCTGGACCCACAACTCGTGCAGCCGGCGCGGGACATGGACCGTGCGGACGTTGTCGCGGAAGTACCGCTTGATCTCCCCGACGACGGTCGGCATGGCGAAGGTGGGGAACTGGACGCCACGGTCCGGGTCGAACCGGTCGATGGCGTTGATCAGTCCGATGGTGCCGACCTGGACCACGTCCTCCATGGGCTCGTTGCGGGAGCGGAAGCGGGCGGCCGCGTAGCGCACGAGCGGGAGGTTCGCCTCGATGAGCGCCCCGCGCACGCGGTTGTGCTCCGGAGTGCCCGGCGACAGATGCTTCAGCTCGCCGAACAGCACCTGGGTGAGGGCCCGGGTGTCGGCGCCGCGACGTTTCTCCGGGACGGGGGCGGTGGCCTGGGCGGTGACCTGGGCCGACGAGGGGTCGGGAGCCGGGACGTCTTCCTGGGGAGGCGCAGTACTGGCCGACACGGTCAACGCCACCTCTTCATCCATCAACTCAACCGTCAAAAGCGGTCATAGCATCACAAGACATGTGCACTGTGATCAAGCACCGCATAGCGCCGTGTTGAGCGAGAGTTGACGGCGGGGAGGGCAATCGGGTGCAAAAAGCCCCGCACGGCTCGAGTGCGGGGCGGAGAGGGAGGCGGCGTACGGCTCAGAACTCGTAGTCGGCGATGATCCACGTGGCGAACTCGTGCCACAGCGCCACGCCTGCCTGGTGGTCCGGGTGCTCGACGTACGTCCGCAGCGCCTCGATGTCGTCGAACGCGGAGTTGATCGCGAAGTCGTAGGCGATGGGACGGTCGCTGAGGTTCCACCCCAGCTCCCAGGAGCGGATCTCGCCGATCGTGCCGTCGAGCGCGCGGAACGCGTCCACACCCTTCACGACCTGCGGGTCGTCGCGCTCGACGCCCTCGTTGAGCTTGAAGAGGACCAGGTGGCGGATCATGGGCGCTCCGGGTAGGTCGGACGAGGTGCGGGTCCCTACTCAGCCCCGTCGGCGATCCAGGTGAAGAAGTCGCCGATGGACTGGGCGGCGTTCGAGACGCCCTCGAAGCCTATCTGGACGTAGTCGGCGGCCTTGGCCGGGTCCGTGATGATCACGTAGAGCACGAAGACCACGAGCACGTACAGCGCGATCTTCTTCCCCTGCACCGCCACCGCGGCCTCCCCCGCCTCTGTGCCCTGTGGGCCCCATGGGTCCCTCTTTGTCGGCGGCGAGTGTAACCCGATCATGCGTTCGCAGGAGAGGCACCGGAGCCGGGAGACGCAGGAAGGGCCCCGTCTGACGACGGGGCCCTTCTCCAGCGGTAGCGGAGGGATTTGAACCCTCGGTGACTTGCGCCACACTCGCTTTCGAGGCGAGCTCCTTCGGCCGCTCGGACACGCTACCGAGGGAGACCTTACAGCAAGGTGGGGCGTCGTTTGAAATCGGTATCGGGCGGGGGTGGAGGCCGGTGCCGGCGGGGTGTCAGCGGGTGCGGAAGAAGCCGGTGAGGAGCCGGGCGCAGTCGTCGGCGAGGACGCCCTCGACGACCTCGGGGCGGTGGTTGAGGCGACGGTCGCGTACGACGTCCCAGAGTGAGCCGGCGGCTCCGGCCTTCTCGTCGCGCGCGCCGTAGACGACACGGTCGACCCGGGACTGGACGAGGGCGCCCGCGCACATCGTGCAGGGTTCGAGGGTCACCACCAGCGTGCAGCCGGTCAGCCGCCACTCCCCGAGCGCGGCGGCGGCGCGGCGGACGGCGAGCACCTCCGCGTGGGCGGTGGGGTCGCCGGCCGCCTCGCGTTCGTTGTGTCCGGTGGCCAGTACGGTCGTGCCGTCCGGGGACACGACGACCGCGCCGACCGGAACGTCACCGCCCTCGGCGGCCCGCCCGGCCTCGACCAGGGCGAGCCGCATCGCGGCCCGCCAGCGGTCGCGTACGGGATCGGGTCCGTCCGGTGCGTCTGCGCCGGGGGTGCCGGGGGCACCTGGGGTGCCGGTTGCCTCGGTCACCGGGGGGAGGCCCCCGGCGGCCGAACCAGACCCGACGGAGTCGGTGGATGTGGCGGGGTCAGCGGACCGTCTCCAGGACCTCCGACGCGCCGAGGGCCTCGGCGATCGAGTTGAGGGCGTCGTCGGCGTCGAGAGCGCGCAGCTCCTTCTCGCCCACCCCCAGGTCGTCGAGGATCTCGGTGTCGCCGACCGGGCTGTGCGGCACGGCCTCGGCGCCCGTGTCGTCGTCATCGTCGTCCGGCTCACCGTCCTCCGTGCCGTCCAGGTCGAGGGAGTCCAGGTCGGGGTCGTCGTCGCCGGGCTCCCTTCCGAGCAGTTCGTCGGTGAGCAGGATCTCGCCGTAGCTGCTGCGGGCAGCGGCGGCGGCGTCCGAGACGTAGATACGAGGGTCTTCCTCGCCATCGATGCGGACGACGCCGAACCACGCGTCCTCCTGCTCGATGAGCACCAGCACCGTGTCGTCGTCGGGCGAGGCTTCACGGGCCAGGTCGGCCAGATCCGACAGGGTTTCCACATCGTCGAGCTCTGTGTCGCTCGCTTCCCACCCGTCTTCGGTGCGCGCGAGCAGTGCGGCGAAGTACACCGTGACTCTCCCACTGGTCATAGGTGTGCCGGTCGGGGGTCCCCCCGGCGGAGGTTGCGGGTGGGGAGGCTTGCGGTCCGAGCCCCACCCACTCGGAATCGTGGCAGAAACAGAGCGCACAGGGGACGTCTTCGGCTCCCTGTGTCCGGCTCTTTTGATCGCCGGTGGGTCCGCCGTTCACCTGCGCACCTGTTGCCGCCACCAGCGGATCGTACGCGGAGTTCCTGGCCGCATATGCACGGCCACCCCGTGAACGCCCACACATACCCCACGAACCCGACACATGGGTTCCAGCGGGTGGGTCCGGGTGGGTCAACGGGGTGGCCGGAGACGACGGCGGGGAGCCGACGAGGGAGGGGTGGGGCATGAGGGGGCGGCGTACGAGGGCCGACTGGCCGTATTGGAGCGGCGGCGGCGCCTGCTGGAGGCGGATGTGCTCGCCAGGACCGCGCGGTTGGGGCAGGGCGGCTGGGCGGCGGTGCTGGACGCGATGCGGCCGGGGGTGCGGTGGCTCGGCGAGAACCGGCTCCAGCATCAATCTGCACGAGTACGGAGCCGACGTACGGGGCGTCGTACCGAGGGGGCGACGGCGGGATGGGTCAATTCCTCGCAGCCTCGCAGCCTCGCAGCCTCGCAGCCTCGCAGCCTCGCAGCCTCGCAGCCTCGCAGCTTCGCAGCCTCGCAGCCTCGCAGCCTCGCAGCCTCGCAGCCTCGCAGCTTCGCAGCTTCGCAGCCTCGCAGCCTCGCAGCCCGGCCCCTGGTATGCCCGGCGCCCCCGGCTTACCAGCGAGCCCGGCTCCTTGGCGCTCCGGCCTCCCGGCCCCCAAGGTCCCTGGCGCCCCGGCCGCCCGGTGCCTCGCCGCGCTCTCCAGTGCCCCGCCTTCCCGGCGCCCCGGCCTCCCCACGCTTCCCGGCTTCCCGGCCTCCCCACGCTTCGCGGCTTCCCGGCCTCCCAGCGACCCCGGCTTCCCGGCGTCCCGGCCTCCCCACGCTTCGCGGCTTCCCGGCCTCCCAGCGCCCCGGCTCCCTGGCGCCCCGGCCTCCCAGCGACCCCGGCTCCCCGGCGTCCCGGCTTTCCAGCGACCCCGGCTTCCCGGCGCCCCGGCCCCCCACCCTCAGTTCCCGAAAACCCCGCGGCCCAGGTCCCCCAGGGCCTGGTCCCACCCAAGATTCACCAGCGGAACGTGCGCATGCGCATGGCGTGGCGGAGGCGGGCGGCCTTGGCTCGGCGGGGCTGGACGCGGTCGCGCAGCTCGCGTGCCTCCGTCAGCTCCCGCAGGAACTGCGCCCGCCGTCGCCGACGCGCCGCATCGCTCTCCGATCCGGTCCCGCGCGTTTCCTCGACCGTTCCCGCCACCTCATCAACCTCCTGAGTCGCACGGTTCGCCGCTTGCTCGGGCCGGCCCCTGGTCCTCGCGGTCCCGCCCGCCGTTCGTACTGGCTTGTAGGTCATGTGCCCCCTCTCGGCCGTCGGATGCTGATCGGCGGCGGTTCCGGAGTGGGCGAACGTCAGGCCTCGGCCCGTTCAGGCGCCGCTCTGTTCATCCCACTTTCCCTCCGATGGGGGGTTTGATGCCATCGGGAGGGGCGGACCGTGCGGGGGCGCTCGCGGGTGGCGCCCCGGTTACTGTTGTGGACATGCGTCTCCATGTCGTCGACCACCCCCTGGTCGCTCACAAGCTCACCACGCTGCGCGACCAGCGCACCGACTCCCCGACCTTCCGTCGTCTCGCCGACGAACTGGTCACCCTGCTCGCCTACGAGGCCACGCGGGACGTGCGCACCGAGCTCGTCGACATCACGACGCCGGTCGCCTCGACCACGGGCGTCAAGCTCTCCCACCCGCGCCCGCTCGTCGTGCCGATCCTGCGGGCCGGCCTCGGCATGCTCGACGGCATGGTCCGGCTGCTGCCGACCGCCGAGGTGGGCTTCCTGGGCATGATCCGCAACGAGGAGACACTCGAGGCCTCCACGTACGCCACCCGCATGCCGGAGGACCTCTCCGGGCGTCAGGTGTACGTCCTCGACCCGATGCTCGCGACCGGCGGCACCCTCGTCGCCGCGATCCGTGAGCTGATCGCCCGTGGCGCGGACGACGTGACCGCCGTGGTGCTCCTCGCCGCTCCCGAGGGCGTCGAGGTCATGGAGCGCGAGCTGGCGGGCGCCCCGGTGACGGTCGTGACCGCCGCGGTCGACGAGCGCCTCAACGAGCACGGCTACATCGTGCCGGGCCTGGGGGACGCGGGCGACCGGCTCTACGGCGCCGCAGAGTAGCCGGGGGTCAGGGGCTCCTAAGGGGTCAGCAGGTCTTCGTCGTGGTGGGCGTCGGCTTGGGACTGGTCAGGTCGGCCAGTGCCTTGTCGGCGTCCTTCTGCTTGCTGAGGGCCTTGAAGGCGGTACCGATGATCAGGTCCACCTCAATGGCCTTCGTACGGCCGTCGGTCTTCAGCTGAGCCCCGGTGAGCTGGGTGTTGAGGACCGGCAGCGCCGTGCCCTCGGCGGCCTTCGCGCCGAGCAGTATCGCGGCGCCCTTGACCTTCTTGTCGTACTCCTTGGTCGCGTTGCCCACGTTCCCGATGCGGAAGCCGCGCTTCTTCAGCTCGTCGGCGGTGTCCTTGGCGAGGCCCGCGCGGGGCGTGGCGTTGAGGACGTTGACGGTGATCTTGCCGGGTGCGGGGAAGCCCTTCGCCGGCGTACCGGCCTTGCCGGCCGAGCCGCTCGCCTTCGGGGACGGGCTCACCCGGGTCCCGCAGTCCGCCTTGGGGCCGGCCGCGGCGGCCTGGTCCCCGTCGCCGGTGAAGACGTCGATGAGCTGCAGGGTTCCCCAGCCGATGAGGCCGAGGGCGGTCGCGGACGCGACGACCGCGAGGACGAGCCTGCGACGCCTCTTGGGTCGGCGCAGCCTCGGGTACTTGTCCCCCGTGATCCGGTACTGGCCGCCCATGCCGGGAGGGGTCAGCATGCTCATGGGCGCAGCGTAGTGCCGTTGGACGGCGATGCCTACTAGATGATCATTCACCGCGCTGCGGTCCAACCCGAAAGGGCCAACCGGCGACCGGCCGGGCGCGGGTGGGAACCGCCCGCGGTGAGGGGCTAGTCCAGTTCGAGGACGCGGGCGTGCAGTACCTGGCGCTGTTGGAGGGCGGCGCGGACCGCGCGGTGGAGGCCGTCCTCCAGGTACAGATCGCCCTGCCACTTCACCACGTGCGCGAAGAGGTCGCCGTAGAAGGTGGAGTCCTCGGCGAGGAGGGTCTCCAGGTCCAGCTGGCCCTTGGTCGTCACGAGCTGATCGAGGCGGACCGGGCGCGGCGCGACGTCCGCCCACTGCCGGGTGCTTTCCCGGCCGTGGTCGGGGTACGGCCGGCCGTTTCCGATGCGCTTGAAGATCACACGGAAAGCCTACCGGTCGAGACGTTCCGGGCGCAGCCATGGCGACGGAGTGCGACCCCGGAAAAGGCGCCGTGAAGCGGGGCAAACAGGTCATTCTGTGGGGGTCTGGTGGCGGTCGTGGGTGCTCGGTGGGGCTTTTTCGGGGGCGCGCGGAGGTCGCCGCGAGGTGTCGCCGGGGATTGTCCGGGCTCCGTGGCTCGACCCCTCCTCGGCTTCCACGAGCCTTCGCCGGGATGACGTCCGAACTTCGGCCGAGCTTCCGGCGTGCTTCGCGCCGCACTTTCGAGCGGCTCCTGCGTTCGGCACCCGTTCGGCACCCGCGGGCGGCAGGGGTGAACGCCCTGAAGCTGGTGGGGTCCAGGGCGCTTCACCAGAGGTGAGTCGGTTCGGTCGGGGCGGGTGGATCAGCTGTGGTTCGGGTCTTGACGTGGCTGATCGTCCGCGTCCGGGGTGCGGGAGTGTTCGGAATTGCGTTCGGATTCTGACTTGGGGGCGCTGCGTAGGGCCTCTGCCTGGAGGAGCGCGCGAAGGACCGTGTACGGGTCTGCGGGCATGGGGGTGTCTCCTGTCCTGTGCTGGGGGTGGTCAATGGCTGTGGGTGAGCTGGGGCTCTCTCAGCAGCGCAGGACCACGGAGCGCAGGGCGTGCAGGGCGTACGGGGGCCGGGGCCAGGGTGGGGCCGGGAGGAACCGGTGGCCGTGCGGGGGCGCCGGCGAGGGGCGCGGGGACGCGACCGGCGCGGAGCGCGGTGGGCTGACCGGGCGCGGGGCGAGGCGGGTCGGGGGGCGGGGGGCGTTCTCGAGGAGGTCGTACTCGGTCGCTGGGAATTCGCTCGAGAGCGTGGGCGGGAACGCGGCGGCGGCGTGGGTGGCGGCGTGGGCGGTGGGGACGAGGAGCGCGACGGTCAGTGCGAGCACCCGCAGCCAGGTTCTGCGCCGGGCGTACCGCCTCGCTCGGACACGAGGGGTGTCCGTGGGGCGGGAGCGGGCGATGGGGGGCACGGCGGATGTTTTCCCGATGCGGGGGCGTGCGCATCGGGTGGGGCGCGAGATCCGCCCGGTCGGCGTACGACTCGCCCGGGTGCCTCCCAGGCGTTCGGCGTACGACTTGCCCGGCGCGCGCCCCAGGCGTTCGGCGTTACCTGCCGGCGGCCTTCGCGGCTTTGGCCGCTGCCTTCATCTCCTGTTTGTGGGCGCGGACCTTGGCCAGGGAGTCGGGTCCCTTGATGTCGGCGACGGAGCGGAAGGAGTCGGGGTCGCCGTAGGAGCCGGCCGCCTCGCGCCAGCCGGTGGGGTGGACGCCGAGTTGCTTGCCGAGGAGGGCCAGGAAGATCTGGGCCTTCTGGCGGCCGAAGCCGGGGAGGGATTCGAGGCGGGAGAGGAGTTCCTTGCCGGTCGTCACGTCCTGCCACACCGCGCTCGCGTCACCGTCGTAGTGCTCGACGAGGTACTGGCACAGCTGCTGGATCCGCTTCGCCATGGAGCCCGGGTAGCGGTGGACCGCCGGCTTGGTGGAGAGCAGCGCGGCGAAGGACTCGGGATCGGTCGCCGCGATCTCGTGGGCGTCCAGGTCGGTCGCGCCGAGGCGTTGGGCGATGGTCCAGGGGCCCTTGAACGCCCACTCCATCGGTACTTGCTGGTCCAGCAGCATGCCGACCAGTGCGGCGAGGGGGCTGCGGCCGAGGAGTTCGTCCGCCTCTGGGTCCTGGGCGAGGTGAAGGGTGACGTTCATGCCCCGATGATCACCCTTCGGCCGCCGGGCCGCAGCCCGGCCCCGGGGGTGAAGGGGAGGCGGAGGTGATGGGCGCGGCGCGGGCGTCGTTACGGGCGCCAGTAGCCCAGGGCGTGCATGCGGTGCTTCGGGAGGTTCAGCTCCTTACGGAAGTACGCCGCCAGGGATCGGGTCGTCGCCGTGTCGCAGGCGATCCAGACGTAGGGGTCGGGGGTGTGGGCGAGGAGCGCGGGGGCGTCGGCCTTCACCTGGGTGATCAGGTGGGCGCCGGCGTCCTGGCGGGCGATCGGGCGGAAGTCGTGGTGGGCGGGGTCGAGGCGGAGGGGAAGGCCGCCCGCGCCGGGGACGGGGGTGGGGATGGGGACTGCGGCTCGGTCCCGGACGTCGCCGGACGGGTCTTGCGCACCGGTGGGGACAGGAGACGCGGTGCCGTGTCCGGCGGCCTCCACCGCCGACGTGGCTTCGTCCACCACGACATCGCTCCTCATGGCTACCGGCGTGGCTGCCGGCGGCCCCGCGTCCGACCGTGACGCCACCACGGCCCCCGATGCCTGCAGCTCAGGCGCCGTCCGCGTCGCCCCCGCCGCCTCCGTCGGTGTCTCGAACCAGATCGTCGCCGGGGTCGAGGGGAGGGCCGTGAGGAGGGAGTTGATGGCGGGGAGGGAGGCCGGGTCGCCGATGGCGAGGATGTGGGAGGGGGTCGGGTCGGGGTCGGTGAAGGCGGTGCCCTGGACCGTGGCCTCGATGGTGTCGCCCGGCTGCGCGGTGCGAGCCCAGTCGCTGGCGTGACCGTCGTGCAGGGCGAACTCCAGGCTGAAGGTACCGGCGGCCGGGTCGGGGTCGACCAGTGTGTACGCCCGCTGGTGCGGTTTGCCGGCGGCCTCGAACCAGAGGCGGACCCACATCGTCGGGTGGACGCCCGTCACCGCGAGCATGCCGCCGTCGGTGAGGTGGATCCGGCGGTAGTGCTCGGTGACTTGTTCCGCACCGGTCACCGTGAAGACAAAGTCCTTCCCCCGGAGCAGTTTGAGGACCGCCCCCTCCCAACCGTGCCCCTGGCCCATGGCTTCTGCACCCTTCACGTACGCTTTGATCACAGATTGCTTAGGTGAGGCTAACCTAAACCACAGGCGGGATACAGAGATGCGGGACATCAGCGGTGCGCAGGGACATGCTCGGGGGAACGATTCGAGCCACACGGGCCATGGGATCTTCCGTGACGCCTGGGGCATTCCGCATCTGCGCGCCGCCGACGCCCGCGCCCTCGCCCACGCCCAGGGCCGGGTGACCGCCCTCGACCGGGCCTGGCAGCTGGAGGTCGAACGCCACCGCGTCCAGGGCACCTCGGCGGCCTTCCTCGGCGTGGACTCCCTCGGCTGGGACCGGTTCGCGAGACGGGCTCGTCTGGAGGACACGGCCCGAAGATGCTTTGCCCGGCTGGAGAGCACGGACCCGGAGAGCGCCGACTGGGTCCGCGCGTACGTGGAGGGCGTGAACGACGGGCTCGTCGAGGGCGGTCGGCGCGCCCCCGAATTCGCTCGTGTCGGGCTCGCGCCCGGGCGCTGGGAGGCCTGGCACCCGCTCGGGGTCTGGCTCGCCACGCACATCCTGTTCGCCGGGTTCCCCGCCAAGCTCTGGCGCGAGGAGGCCGTACGGCATCTCGGCGCGGATGCGATCGGGCTCTTCGCCACCGATGGGCCCGCCACGTCCGGCAGCAACGGGTGGCTCGTCGACGGGTCCCGGACGACCACCGGGCAGGCCGTCATCGCCGGTGATCCGCACCGGTTCATCGAGGAGCCCGGGGTCTATCAGCAGATCCACCTCTCCTGCCCCGAGTTCGACGTCGTCGGCCTCGCGGTCCCGGGTGTGCCGGGCATCGCCCACTTCGGCCACACCGGCGAGGTGGCCTGGGCCATCACCAACGCCATGGCCGACTACCAGGACCTGTACCGGGAGCGGCTGCGGTACGCGGACAGGGATGGGGATGGGGATGGTGGCGGTGGTGTCGTCGAGGCGCTCGATCCCGATGGGGTGTGGCGGGCCGTGCACAGGCATGTGGAGGTCATCGAGGTCGCGGGCGGGGAGCCCGTCGAGGTGGAGGTGATCGAGACCGCTCGGGGGCCGGTCGTCATCGGGGGCCTGGACACCGCCGCCCCGGCCGACGCCGCCGACCGGACCGGCGCCGTCGATCCCGTCGGTCCTCTCAGCCTGCGGTATCCGCCCCGGGTCACCGAGGACCTCGGGATCGGGGCGCTGCTGCCGCTCCTCCGGGCCCGTGAAGTCGCCGATGTGGACCGGGCGTTCGACCGGTGGGCCGAGCCGGTGAACGTCGTACAGGCCGCGGACACGCGGGGTGGGGTGCTGCACCGGGTGGCGGGCCGGGTTCCGGTGCGGAGCCGGGACAACCGGACCCGGGTCGTCGCGGCCTGGGAGCCGGGGCACGAGTGGGAGGGGTGGCACGAGACGCCGTACGGCACGTTCGAGGACGGTGTCGCGGTGATGGCCAACCAGCGTGGCCCGGCGACCCTGTTGGGCGTCGAGTTCGCCCCGCCGCACCGGGCGGAACGGATCCGCGCGATGCTGGACGAGAAGCGGGTGTGGTCCCCCGCGGACATGCCCACGATCCACATGGACACCCATCTGGCCTCCGCCGGGCCCCTGTTGGAGATCGTGGCCGCCGTAGCCCTCGCCGACGCCCCCGTGGGTCACTCGGTCGACCGTGAGAGCAGCCACCCGGCCGGCGGCACCGGTGGTGTGGCGGGGGCGGGCCTCACCCCGGCCGCGGTCGCGCTGGGTGAGCGGCTGCTGCGTTGGGATCGGCGGATGGCGGTCGACAGCGTCGTCGCGGCGGAGTACGCGGCGGTGCGAGGGGCCGTCGTACGGCGGCTGGCCGCGGAGCCCGCCTTCGCGGCGCTCGCGGTGCCGCCGGCGTACCCCGAGGTCTTTCGCCCGTGGCTGTCGCTCACCGTACGGATCGGATTCGCGCTCGAACATCTGCTCAGGGCCGAGGAGTTGTACGGGATCGACCGCGTCGCTCTCGTGCGGGAGGCACTGGAGGAGGTCGCCGGTCGTGACATCGGGCGCTGGGGCGACAGCCACAAGCTCGTGCCGTGGCGCGCGCTCCCGGACGACGGCACGGACGAGCGTCCCGACGACGGCACTGACGGCACCGACGGTCGCCCGCGTGTCGTCCCCGAGCCGGGGCTCGCCGGGGACCACGACTGTGTGCTCTGCACCTCCGCGGTCCCCGGCATCACCGACCTCAGCGCTCGTGGGCCCGCCGCCCGGTACGTCTGGGACCTGGCCCGGCGCGAGGACAGCCTCTGGGTGGTGCCGTTCGGGGCGTCCGGCGTCGGCGGCTCGGCCCACCACCGCGATCAACTCCCCCTCTGGCTCAGGGGGGACCTCGTACCGGTCGTCACCGACTGGGACCGGTTCACCGAGGACGAGCACACCGACCACAGCACCGAGGAGATGCGCCATGACCACTGACACTCAGGTGACGCGGGAGCCCGGTGTGCCGTACGCCGACCGTGCGGCCGTACATGAGCAGGTGGTGGACGGGTTCGGGACCATGCGGATCCTGCCGCTGGACGCCGGGGCCGATGCCGCGGTGGTGCACGGCTGGGTGCGGGAACCGAGGGCCGCGTTCTGGGGCATGAACGGGCTCACGGAGGAGCAGGTGCGGGAGGTCTACGCGGGCATGGACGCCTTCGACACGCACCACGCCTACCTCGCGGTGCACGACGGCGAGCCCGTCGGGCTGCTGCAGACGTACGAGCCGGAGGCCGACCGGGTCGGCGAGTGCTACGACGTCGAGCCCGGGGACATCGGCGTCCATGTGCTGCTGGCGCCCGCCGGGGACGGGGGAGCGCGGCCGGGGTGGTCGTCCATGGTGCTGGCGGCCTTCACGGCGTACGTGCTCGTCGGGCTGGACCGGCGGCGGGTCGTCGTCGATCCGGACGAGCGGAACGAGAAGGCGATCGCGCGGTTCACCCGACAGGGGTTCGAGTCCGGGCCGGTCGTCGTCCTGCCGGAGATCGATCTGCCGGAGGTGTATCTGCCCGAGAAGCGGGCCCGGTTGGCGTTCCTGCGGCGGGAGGCCGTATTCGGTCAGTAGTTCGGGTGAGGGGCGTAGCCTCGGGCGGATGACTCCCGAAGACCTCATAGCGCACTACGAGTTGGAGCCCATACCGCGCGAAGGCGGACGTTTCCGTCAGACGTGGGCCGGGCCCGAGCGGGGCGACGGGCGGCCCGAGGGGACCGCGATCGTCGCCCTGCTCACCACCGAACCCGGCGACTACTCCGCCCTGCACCGGCTGCCCGGCGACGAGATCTGGCACTTCCACCTCGGCGATCCGCTCCGGATGCTGCTGCTCGCCCCGGACGGGTCCTCGCGGATCGTCGTCCTCGGGCCGGACGTGCTCGGCGGACAGCACGTGCAGTACGTCGTGCCTGCCGGGACCTGGATGGGGGCGCGAGTTCTGGGCGGTCGTGCGGGCGGTGCGGGCGAGGCCAGCGGTGGTGGTGGCGGAGGCTGGACCTTGTTCGGGTGCACGATGGCGCCGGGGTTCACCTTCGAGGGGTACGAGCACGGGGACGCCGCGGAGCTGGCGCGGCTGTACCCGGACCGGGCTACGGAGATAGGGGAGCTGGGGCGGGCGTAGGGGCGGGGGGCCGGGAGCCCGGCGGGACGGGGCCAGGGGTGGAGGGACAGGGGTGGAGGGACAGGGGCGGATCGCGTTGAACGCGGCGTTCGTGGTGTGCGTACCTGTTCGAGGAGTCCGAGAGCCGGCGACCGTGGATCCGGAGCACTACGTGGACCTAGGCAGGTACAGCGACCCAGTCGACGACAGGACCAGGAGCTGGGACGAAGGCGGAGTTCGAACCCGGGACCGGGTGGAGAGGCGAGACCGGGACAGAGGCGCGCGGACACGCGCCGGAACCGGCGGGCCGGGGCGAGGGGTTCAGCGCCTGGTGCTGCTGGGTGCCGTGCTGGTCCTGTTCCTCCTCGGCGGGGCGGCTACCGCGTCCGCGCACGCCGCTCTCAAGGGAAGCGATCCCGTCGACGGGAGCGTCCTCGACGCCGCTCCCCGGGAAGTCACCCTCCGCTTCACCGAGTCGGTAAGCCTGCTGGAGGACTCCATCCGCGTCGTCGACCCGGAGAACCGGGCGGTCGACACGGGCAAGCCGGGGCGCGCGGGCGACCGGGCCGACACGGCTCGGGTCACCCTCCCCACCGGCCTCGACGACGGCACGTACACGATCGCCTGGCGGGTGATCTCGGCCGACAGCCACCCCATCTCGGGTGCTCTGATCTTCTCCATCGGCGAGCCCTCCGCGACCGCCGCGGTCCTCCCGGACGACCTCGCCGAGGACCCCCTCACCGCCTCCCTCTACGACATCACCCGCTACTTCGCGTACGGCGCCCTCGCCCTGCTCATCGGCGTGACCTTCTTCCTGGCGGTCGTGCTCGGCGGGCCCAGCGAGGTGCTGCGCAAGCTGCTGCTGGCCGGCTGGCTGGCCCTGCTGCTCGCCTCGGCGGCCCTGCTGCTGCTCCGGGGACCGTACGAGCGGGGCAGCGGGATCGGGGCCGCCCTCGACCTCTCCGTCCTGGGCGACACGCTGGTCAGCCGGCCGGGTCTCGCGCTGCTGGCCCGGCTGGGGCTGCTCGCGCTGGCCGCCGTCCTCCTCGTGCGCGTACGCCGCCAGGGGGAGCGGCAGGAGTGGGAGAAGGGCACGCTCGTCTGCGGGGCGCTGCTCTCCGTCGGGCTCGCCGGGACCTGGGCGGCCGCCGAGCACGCCTCCGCCGGTATCCAGGTGCCGGTCGCGATGACCTCGTCCGTGCTGCATCTGCTCGCCATGGCCGTCTGGTTGGGCGGGTTGACTGCGCTGCTGACCGTTCTGTACCGGGCGCCGAGGACCCTGACGGCCTCCGTGGTCGACCGGTTCTCGCGGCTCGCGTTCGCGTCGGTGGTCGTCCTCGTCGTCACCGGCGTCTACCAGTCCTGGCGCGGCCTCGGCTCCTGGTCCGCCTTCACCTCCACGGCGTACGGGGAGGTCCTCGTCGCCAAGCTGGTCGCGGTGCTGATGCTTCTGGTGGCTGCGGCGTTCTCGCGGCGCTGGACGGGACGGCTGGGGGCGGCCGGGCGGGCCGGGGGCGAGGCCGGGGCTGTGGCCGGTGAGCCGACCGCCGAGTCGCGTGGGTCGGTGGGGGCGGCCGTACCGGCGACGGTGACCGTCTCGGCGGCCGTGGCGTCGCCGGTGCGGGTGCCCGAGCGAGTGGGCGCCGCCGAGGCCGACGCATCCTCCGCATCCTCCGCCTCCTCAAGCTCTTCCGGTGCCGCCGATTCCTCCGGCGTCCCAAGCTCCTCCGACGCCCCCGACTCCTCCGGGCCCACCGATGGCTCCGGGCCCACCGACGCCTCCGCCTCACCGGATGACGAGGACGACGCCCCCGGCGACATGCCGCGGCAAGCGCTGCGGCGGTCCGTGCTCGCGGAGTTCACCGTCGCGGTCGTCGTGTTGGTGATCACCACCGTGTTGACGGGGACCCTGCCCGGCCGGGCGGCGGCGGAGATCGCCGAGGAGAGCGCGGGCCAGGCGGCGGGCGGGGTCACGGCCTCCTCGTCGGTGCTCCCGTTCGACGTCGGTACCCCGAACGGTCACGGCAAGGTCCAGATCGACCTCGGCCCGGGCCGGGTGGGCAAGAACTCCGTGCAGGCCGTGGTCTTCGGCCCCGACGACGGCATCGCCACCGTCCCGGAGCTGCGCCTCACGTTCACCCTGAAGGCCCAGAAGATCGGCCCGATCGACGCGAAGCTCACCGACCGCGGCGGCTACTGGGCCACCGACACCCTCCAACTCCCCCTGCCCGGCAAGTGGACGATGAAGCTCACGGTCCGCACGACGGAGATCGACCAGGTCACGGTGGAGAAGTCGGTACGGGTGAGCTAGGCCGTTTCCGGGCGGGGTCACGTCGTGTCGAGTACCCGGCGCATCGTCTCCGCCGCCCTCACGGCCGCGTCGGCGCAGCAGTTGTTGAAGAGGACGTGCAGCTCGTCGACCTGGGCGGCGGCCTTCCGCAACCGGGGAGCCCACGCGGCGAGTTCGGGCTCGGAGTACGCGTACCGGAAGCGGTCCTCCTTGCTGCCGGTGCCCCAGGCGGGGCTGCGGCCGTGGAACCGTACGACGGCGAGCTCGGGGGAGGTGACGGGGGCGAGGGGCGGCAGGGAGGACTCCAGGCCCTGGGCCATGTCGACCCCCACGGCCACGAAGCCGAGCCGGGACAGTAACGCCGCCGTACGGTCGGCCTGTTCGCCCCGCCACCACGCCGGGTGCCGGAACTCGACCGAGACGGGCCAGCCGGCCGTACGCTCCGCGCACTCCTCCAGCGTCCTCTCCGGCGAGTGCCCCTCCGGTCCCTCCGTCCGCCGTCCCGGCGCGAACCACGGTGGGAACTGGAACAGGACCGCTCCCAGCCGACCCGCCGTCCGCAACGGCTCGATGGCGTGGGCGAACCGCTCCCAGACCCGGTCCAGTACGGCGGCGGGGGCCCCGCGGCGCAGGTCGGACCCGAGGGATTCCCGGAGGTCAGGGGGGAGGGACGCCGGGCGGGTCGGGTGGCCGGTGAGGAGGGAGAACGCCTTGACGTCGAAGCGGAATTCGGGGGGCGTCCGCTCGGCCCACAGGAGGCTGTTGCGGCGGCTGGGCAGGGCGTAGTAGCCGGAGTCCACCTCGACGACCGGGAACTGGTCGGCGTAGTAACGGAGTCGGGGCCCGGGGTCGCGCTGGCCGCGCGGGTACCAGCCGCTGGCCAGCAGCGCGCGGTCCGTCCAGGAGCAGGTTCCGACGAGTACATCACCCATGGGGTGCCGGTTACCCGAAATCGAGTCCTGCCCACGCGATGGCCGGGGTCCTGCCCACGCGATGGCCGGGGTCCTGCCCACGCGCCGGCCGGGTCCAGCCGCCGCCCGCGCCCCCGCCGCGGGCTACTCGCTCCGGTCGTGCAGCGGCGCGCCGCAGAGGGACTTGGACGGGGTGCCGTCCACGCCGACCGGTGGGTCACCGGCGACCATGACCCGGTGCATGATGCGCGGGAAGTCCAGGTGGCCGGTGTCGTTGGGGGCGAGGTGGACGGTCGCGCGGTTGTCCCAGAGGGCCACCGACCCCGGCTCCCAACGGAAGCGGACCGTGTACTCGGGGCGCGTGATCTGCTCGACGAACATCTCCAGGAGGAGCCGACTCTCCGCCCTGGTCACGTCGACGATGTTCTCGACGTAGTACGGGTTGACGTACAGGACCCGTTCGCCGGTCTCGGGGTGGACGCGGACGACCGGGTGGACGGACGCGACCTGGTGGTCCTGGAGGTGGCGCAGGTAGGGGTCGGGGCCGGAACGGGCGAGGTACCCGACGCCGAGACGGTGCTCGGCGCGCAGCCCGTCGGCGAACCGGCGCACCGGCTCGGACAGGCCCGCGTAGGCGGTCGCGAGGTTCGCCCAGGTGGTGTCGCCGCCGTACGGGGGCACCCGTTCGGCGCGCAGCAGGGTCAGGGCGGGCGGGTCGATGCGCGCGGTGTGGTCGGCGTGCCAGCCCCGGAGGGTGGAGTGGCGGCGGCGCTCCAGCCACTCGGCCTGGTCCATGCCGTGCTTGCGGCCCAGTTCCTGACGGTCGGCCGTCGTCTCGATCTCCGGGTACCCGGTGGGGGAGACCGAGCCCCGCGACCGTAGCCGGATCGGCTCCCCGAAGCGGCGCGCGAACGCGATCTGCCCGGCGTGGTCCAGCCGCTGCCCCCGGAAGAACACGACTTTCCAGCGGAGCAGCGCCGCCCGGATGCCGGCAACCGTCTCGTCGTCGAGCGGGGCGGCGAGGTCGACGCCGTGGATGTCGGCGCCGATGTACCCGGAGGCCGGGCGTACGTCCAGGCCACCGCCCGCGGGCCCCGTCGAGGACCTGTTCGTGTCGATGCTCACGTGGCCCGGTCTTCCCACGGCACCGCCCGCGCATGCGGCCCGGTCGGGACGTGTCCTGATCTGCCTCTCCGCCATCGGAGTTCGCCCGGTGTCGTGGCCCCCTCCGCCTCTCCCCGAGCTGCGAAACTGCCAACGCACTGTACGCGGCAGGAAGTTGACGTCATGACCGACAAGCTCACCGTGAGTGTCCTGGGTACCGGCATCATGGGGGCCGCGATGGCCCGCAACCTCGTCCGTGCCGGTCACGCCGTACGGGTGTGGAACCGCACCCGCGCGAAGGCCGAGCCGCTCGCCGCCGACGGCGCGCAGGTCGCCGGCAGCCCGGCGGAGGCCGTGCGGGGTGCCGATGTGGTGCTCACCGTGCTCTACGACGGGGCCGCGGCCCGGGACGTGATGCGGGAGGCGGGGCCCGCGCTGAGCCCCGGCACGGCCTGGGTCCAGTCCACCACCGCCGGGCCGGAGGCCGTCGCCGAACTGGCCGCGCTGGCCGACGAGCACGGACTGGTCTTCTACGACGCCCCGGTCCTCGGCACACGGCAGCCCGCGGAGGCGGGGCAGTTGACGGTGCTGGCGGCGGGGCCGGTCGAGGGGCGGGGGACGGTGACACCCGTCTTCGGCGCCGTCGGCGCCCGTACGGTGTGGACCGGTGAGGACGGCGCGGCGGGCACCGCGACCCGGCTCAAGCTGGTGGCCAACAGCTGGGTGCTGGCCGCCACCAATGCGGCCGGGGAGGTCCTGGCCCTGTCCAAGGCCCTCGACGTCGACCCGCGGTCCTTCTTCGAGATCATCGAGGGTGGCCCGCTCGACATGGGCTATCTGCGCGCCAAGTCCGCGCTCATCCTCGACGGCCGGCTCTCCCCGGCCTCCTTCGCCGTCTCCACCGCCGCCAAGGACGCCCGCCTGATCGTCGAGGCCGGGCAGCGGTACGGGGTACGGCTCGACCTGGCCGCCGCCGGCGCCGACCGCCTCACCCGCGCCGCCGCCCAGGGCCACGCAGACGAGGACATGGCGGCCGCGTACTTCGCGAGCTTCGCGGAGGGCGGGAGCGAGGGGGCGGGCGAGGGAGAGCGATAGGGATAAGGAGAGGGGACGGGCGGATTCGCAGGCGGGCGTGGGCGAGGGAGGCGTGGGCGAGGGAGCGGGTACGGGCGGATTCGCAGGTGCGTGTGGGTGACGTGGGCGCTCCCGGCGGCGGTCACCCGGCCGCCCCTCAGGCCCGATCGGCCGCGTTCTCCTCGTCCAGCGCTTCGTGCGCTCGCGCCGCCTGACTGCTCTCAGCCGTCCCGGGCGACGCTCCCGCCGAAGTCACCGACGAAGCGCCTCCCCCACCCGAGCCGGCCGGCGCGGGCCCGCGCAACCGGTGGGTCGTCCACATCGCCACCGGCTCCGTCCACCGGGCGGTCAGCGGGCCGACGATCACCAGGATGAGGACGTACGCCGTGGCCAGCGGGCCGAGGGACGGTTCGATACCGGCGGTGACGGCGAGCCCGGCGATGACGATGGAGAACTCGCCGCGTGCGACGAGCGTGCCGCCCGCCCGCCAGCGCCCCTTGGCGGAGATACCGGCCCGGCGCGCGGCCCAGTACCCGGTGGCGACCTTCGTCAGCGCGGTGACGACGGCGAGGGCGAGCGCGGGCAGCAGCACCGGCGGAATGCTGGCGGGGTCGGTGTGCAGCCCGAAGAAGACGAAGAACACGGCGGCGAACAGGTCCCGGAGCGGCGCCAGCAGACTGTGCGCCCCCTCGGCGACCTCACCCGACAGCGCGATGCCCACCAGGAACGCGCCCACCGCCGCCGACACCTGCAACTGCTGCGCGAGCCCGGCGACGACGAGCGTCACCCCCAGCACGACGAGCAGCAGCTTCTCTGGATCGTCGCTGGAGACGAAGCGCGAGATGTGCCGCCCGTAGCGCACGGCCACCACCAGCACGAGCCCGGCGGTACCGAGCGCGACCGCCAGGGTGACGCTGCCCGCCGCGAGGCCGGCCCCGGCCAGGAGCGCGGTGAGGATCGGCAGGTAGACGGCCATGGAGAGGTCTTCGAGGACCAGGATGCTGAGGATGACGGGGGTTTCGCGGTTGCCGAGCCGGCCGAGGTCGCCGAGGACCTTGGCGATGACGCCGGAGGAGGAGATCCAGGTGACGCCGGCGAGGACGACGGCGGCGACGGGTCCCCAGCCGAGGAGGAGGGCCATGGCGGCGCCGGGCAGGGCGTTGAGGGCGGCGTCGACGAGTCCGGCGGGGTACTGGGTCTTGAGGTTGGAGACGAGGTCGCTGGCCGTGTATTCCAGGCCGAGCATGAGCAGCAGCAGGATCACGCCGATCTCGGCGCCGATCGCGACGAACTCCTCGCTCGTGCCGAGGGGCAGCAACCCGCCCTCCCCGAAGGCGAGTCCGGCCAGCAGGTACAGCGGTATCGGGGACAGTCGGAAGCGCCCGGCGAACCGCCCCAGCAACCCCAGCCCGAGGATGATCGCCCCGAACTCCACCAGGAAGACGGCGGACGAGTGCGTGGCGGCCGACTCGGCGACATACCGGGCGGCGTGCGAGAGGGACGGCTCGGCGAGGTGCCCGACGGAGTGCCCGGCGGCCTCCCCGCCCCCCTGGGCCGCGGCCTGAGCGGAGACGTGCACGATCGCTCACTCCCGCCCGAGTATCGCGGCGGCGGTGTCCACACCCTCCCGGGTCCCGATCACGATGAGCGTGTCACCGCCGGCCAGCCGGAAGTCCGGCGTCGGCGACGGGATCGCCTCGGCGCGCCGCAGCACGGCCACGATCGACGCGCCCGTCTCCGTCCGCATCCGGGTGTCGCCCAGGACCCGCCCGTTCCAGTGCGACGTCGAGGCCAGCTCGATCCGCTCCGCGACGAGCCCCAACTCCGTGGTGGACAGCAGGTTCGGGCTGTGGTGGTCCGGCGCCAGCGCGTCGACGAGGGCGGTCGCCTCACCCGACGTGAGCCGTACCGACAGCGCGCACGCGTCCGGATCGTCCTGCCGGTACGCGCTCAACGTCCGCGCGCCGTCCCGATGAGCGACCACCGAGATCCGCCGCTGCTCCCTGGTCGTGAGGTCGTAGCGGACACCGATCCCCGGCAACGGCGTACTGCTGAGGCGCGGAGCACCCACGGCTGGCCCCCTGTCTGATTCGGCTATGTCATCGGACAACCGTCGGTGCCACCCTAACGAGACCCGGAAAACCGGCCTCCGGACGCCAGGTCGGCCCCCCGATGGAACAATCCCCCTTCAACCCCGGGACCCGGCACACCCACCCGGCACCGAGGGCTGACCGAAAGGAACCACCACCATGACCCCCACGGGTGTCCCCACACCCCGCACAGCGGGCACCCCGACGGCACACGGAATACCTCGGCCTTCCGGGGCGGCGCGCCCTGTCCCGCGAGGCCCCCACACCCATGGAGCGTGCCCGTGATCCAGTGGGTGTCTCTGGGGAGCGGCCCGCGCCCCGTCCCCCAACCCGTGGCCACCCCTTTGGTGTGGGCGACGGCCTTCGGGGGCGCGATGGCGCTGGTGGCCGTCCTGAACGCACTGGTGGGCACGGACCGCCCCGGCCTCGCCCTGGCGGCCCTCTCCCTGCTCTCCGCACTCCTCGGCGTCTACGCCCGCTTCATCGCGGCCCCCGGCACGGCCGCCCTGTGCTGGCTGTTCCTCAACGGCTTCGCCATCCCACCCGCAGGCGTCCTGACCTGGGCCAACCCCCGCGACACCTTCTGGCTGACCTGCCTCCTCACCGCCGCCCTTACCGGCACCGCCCTGGCCCGCCTCCGCCAGGCCCGCGCCGCCTACCGCCGCCTCACCACGGCCCACCCCCCACCCACGCCCGAACCACCGGACTGGCCGCGCCCCCACTGACACCGGCCACGACGGCCCCCACGCCCACCCCTCCTCGTACCCTGACCCCGTGCCCTCGCCGTCGCCGTCGTCCTCCCGTCCGCATCGCGTCGCGGTCCTGGTGCTCGAGGGCGCGAAGCCGCTCGACGTCGGCATCCCGGCCCAGGTGTTCACGACGCGCGCGAGCATGCCGTACGAGGTGCGGGTGTGCGGGGCGACCCCCGGCCTCGTGACCGGCGGCGACGGCCTGTCGTACTACGTCGCCGACGGCCTCGACGCGCTCACGTGGGCCGACATCGTCTTCATCCCCGGCTACCGGTTCCCGGACCGCGACGACCCGCCGCGGGCCGTCGTCGACGCGCTGGTCGAGGCCCACGCCCGGGGCACTCGGCTCGCCGCCATCTCGACGGGCGCCTTCGCGCTCGCCGCGACGGGCCTGCTCGACGGCAGACGCGCCACGACGCACTGGCACTACGCGCGGGCGCTCGCCGCGAAGCATCCGCTCGTCCAGGTCGACGAGAACGTGCTGTTCGTCGACGAGGGCAGCGTGCTGACGTCGGCGGGCGCCGCCTCGGGCATCGACCTGTGCCTGCACATCCTGCGCGGTGACCTCGGCGTGGCCGCGTCGAACCACGCGGCCCGGCGCCTGGTGGCGGCCCCCTACCGCAGCGGCGGCCAGGCCCAGTACGTGCCGCGCAGCGTGCCGGAGCCGCTGGGCGAGCGGTTCGCCGCCACCCGCGAATGGGCGCTGCACCGGCTGGGCGAGCCCCTCACCCTCGAAGTTCTCGCCGGGCACGCGGCGGTCTCGCCGCGCACGTTCTCGCGTCGCTTCGTCGAGGACACGGGGTACACGCCGATGCAGTGGGTCATGCGCGCCCGCATCGACGTGGCCCGTGAGCTGCTGGAGCGTTCGCAGCGGAGCGTCGAGCAGATCGCCGCCGACGTCGGTCTGGGCACCGGCGCGAATCTGCGCACGCACTTCCAGCGCATCCTCGGCACCACGCCGAGCGAGTACCGGCGCACCTTCACGCAGGGCGAGTAGCCCGCCGCGCCGTGGCGCGATCCTTTTGAACCGTGGCGATCACGCCGCTGTCCCGGCTACGTGCCGCACGCGACGCTGGTGGCGAATCGAAGGGACGGGACACCACTCATGACTCGCATCGCGATCAACGGATTCGGCCGCATCGGACGCAACGTGCTCCGCGCACTACTCGAACGCGACAGCGGCAACGGCAGCGGCAGCGGTAGCGGCCGGGACAGTGGCATCGATCTCGACATCGTCGCCGTCAACGACCTCACCGAGCCCGCGACCCTCGCCCGGCTGCTCGCCTACGACAGCACGGCCGGCCGTCTCGGGCGCCCGGTGACCGTCGACGGTGACACCCTCGTCGTCGACGGCCGTCGGATCAAGGTGCTGGCCGAGCGCGATCCCGCGCGGCTGCCGTGGGCCGAACTCGGCGTCGACATCGTCCTGGAAGCCACCGGCCGCTTCACCTCGGCGAAGGCCGCCCGGGCCCACCTCGACGCGGGTGCGAGGAAGGTGCTCGTCAGCGCACCGTCGGACGGCGCCGACGTCACCCTCGCGTTCGGGGTCAACACCGACGCGTACGACCCGGACGTCCACACGATCGTCTCGAACGCCTCGTGCACGACCAACGCGCTCGCGCCGCTGGCCGCGGTGCTCGACGAGCTCGCCGGCATCGAGCACGGCTTCATGACGACGGTGCACGCCTACACGCAGGAGCAGAACCTCCAGGACGGCCCGCACCGCGACGCCCGCCGCGCCCGCGCCGCCGCCGTCAACATCGTGCCGACCACGACGGGCGCCGCCAAGGCGATCGGCCTGGTCCTGCCGAACCTGGACGGCAAGCTGTCCGGCGACTCGATCCGCGTTCCCGTCCCGGTCGGCTCGATCGTCGAACTCAACACGACGGTCGCCCGCGACGTGACGCGCGACGAGGTGCTGGCGGCGTACCGCGCGGCGGCGGAGGGCCCGCTCGCGGGCGTCCTCGAATACTCGGACGACCCGCTCGTCTCCGCCGACATCGTGGGCAACCCGGCCTCGTCGATCTTCGACTCGGCCCTCACCCGCGTCGACGGCCGCCACATCAAGGTGGTCGCCTGGTACGACAACGAGTGGGGCTTCTCGAACCGGGTGATCGACACCCTCACCCTCCTGGCCACCTCCTGACCCACGAACACGAAGGGCCCCACCGCCAACGGTGGGGCCCTTCGTCGTGAGCGGCGACGTCTCAGCGCGGGCACTCACGCGACGTGACCGCACGGTCGCGCTTGTAGAACTTGAACACCGGCTGCCCGTTGCGGAGCACGTCGGAGGTGCCGTCGTAGTAGTAGTTGCGGTCCACGATGTCCCGCTGGGTGCCGTAGATGCCCCACTTGTTGTGGCCCTTCTTCTCGGTCCCGTCGTACCAGTTGTACTCGTCGATCCAGAAGTGCGGGTTGACGCGGACCACGCGCTTGATGGGTGCCGCGGTGAGCCACCCGGTCCGGCCGGGCGGGACGTCGATGCTGACGGAGCGGCTCCAGCCGACGGTCTTGGCGTAGGACCACGAGTACGAGAACTCGGCGCCGAGGCCGACCCCGAACATCTTGCTGATGTTGGGGCTGACGCTGAGGCTGCCGTTCACCGTCTTCGTGGTGGTCGTCGTCGTGCTGTAGGCCTGGTCGACCCGCTCGGTGGCGTTGCCGCCCTTCGAGCAGTTGACCACCTCGTCGGAGTACGCGGTCTGCTTCCCCTCGTACGTCCAGGAGGACGACGCCGGGTAGTAGCAGTGGCCCTTGATCTCACGCCAGCCCGGGTTCATGGCGTAGCGGTTTCCCCCCTTGCCGCCGCCGATGTACCGCCACACCGGCGTCTTCCCCACGCTTCCACGGCTTCTGTCGAGCAGCTGCTTGGTGTCGACGTTGTAGTACCAGAGGCTCTGGCCGCTCCGGTTGGAGCCGTTCTGGCACATGTTCGGGAGCAGCCAGTCGTGTACGCCGTTGACGTCCGTCGACGCGCTCGCGGCGGGGGCGGAGGTGAGGGTCAGGCCGCTGATCGCCATACCGAAGGCGGCGCCTGTCAGAAGGCACTTCTTGATGGTGGGCACGATTTCTACGTCCTTGTGCGTTGAGTGCGGGACCACTCGTGTGCGGCCGGGCGGTCGGTAGCCGTGGAACCGGCTAGGAGCAGTTTTTTGGCGGCGCGAGTTGGTGCCCAACCCCGTACAAGGGAGGAATCAACTCCTCCGGGACCCGGTGGCCCGGCCCGGTTCCCCGGGAATCAACGGCCGCACACCTTGCGGTACGGCGCCTCGGGCACGTACGTGCGCCATTGGGCGGGTGTCAGGTCGGCGTCGCCGGAGCGGGCGCAGATCCGGGTGACGGCCCGAGCGGGGTCGATGGTGTGGCTCTGGAGCGGGACATGGACGCCGGCCGCGAGGACGGTCGTGCTGTCGGGGCTGAAGGCGAGGGACACGACGGCGTCGCCGGGGGTGGTCAGCGGGCCGCCGAGGGGCTGTTGGGTGGCGATGTCCCACAGCTGGAGCGTGCCGGCGTCGCCGCCGACGGCCAGGGTGCGGCCGTCGGGACTGAGGGCGAGGGCGCTGACCGCCTCGGCGGTGTCACCGGGCGCGGTGGGGAAGACGTTGCGCAGGGTGCCCACGCGGTGTCTCAGGTCGCCGTCCCACAGGGTGACCCGTCCGGTCAGGTCGCCCGCCACGAGCCGGGAGCCGTCGGGGGCGAAGGCTAGGGCACCGACCTCGCCGCCCTGGACGAGACTGCGGACGACGGGGGCGGCTCCCCGCGAGGACGTGCCGGGGGACAGGCGCACCGAGCGGTCGCCGGTGACGAGGAGCCGCCCGTCGGGCCGGACGGCCAGCCCGGGGTCGGTCACGTCCGGGTATACGGCGGCCCGCCGGTGCCGTGCGGTGTCCCACACCTCGTCGGCCAGTCCGCCGATGCCGGAGGTGCGCGAGGCGTAGAGGGTGTGGCCGCCGGGGCCCAGGGCGAGTGTGACGACCGCTCCGTCGGACTGCGGCGTCGTCAGATCCAGTGTGGTGCGGACGCGGCCGCGCGCCACGTCCCAGAGGACGAACCGCTGGGACGCGACCGGACGGCCGGACGCGGAGACGCCGTAGGCGAGGGTGCCGCCGTCGGGGCTGAAGGCCATCAGAGCCGTGGTGTCCTGCGGGACGATCGGCTGCTCGGGGTCGCTCGAGACGGGCAGGGACAGCGGCGGCGGCGTCCGCGACACGTGCCCGACGGCGCTCTCCCCGCTCGGGCGAGGCCGGGAGTGGGGGAAAGCGTCGCTCAGCTGGAGACGGAAGCCGGTGTCGCCGGTGCGTTCGGCGGTGGCGAGCGTACGGCCGTCGGGGCTGAGTAGCACCGACGCCAGGGGGCGCTCGCGCCATGCGGAGCTGACGGCGCCCGCGAGGTCCAGCGTGTGAACGGTGCCGCCTTCGAGGTAGCGCAGCAGCGGCCGGTCGGGGTCCCAGGCGAGGCCGCCGTAGAGGCGCTCGTTGTACAGAGGGTGGCGGAAGACCGGGGTGGGGTCCTCCGCGGTGGACGGGGCGGGTTCCTCCGTGGTGGACGACGTGAGGCGCCACGCGCTGATCTCGGTGTCGTCGGCGGTCGCCAGGAACGTCCCGTCCGCGCTGAAGGCGAGAGCGTCCACGCCAGGGGCCGGGAGGTCGGCGATCAGGCGCCCGGAGGCGGCGTCCCAGACGCGGACACCGTCGGCGGAGGCCACGGCGAACCGGTCGGCGGCGTCGCCCGGGCCGCCGAACGCCGGCGTCGAGTAGTCGTCGCAGGGAGCGTCCGAGCTCTCCCAGGCGCCGGGCAGGGTGCGGTGGCGGGCGGTGTCCCACACCTGCGGTGCGCGGCCGGTGGGGCAGAGGGCCATCAGACGGCCGTCGGTGCTCGGCGCGACGTTCGCGAGGCCGGTCACCCGGGTCTCGGACAGCGGTGTGCCGTCGGCGGCCGAGTACAGCCGCACCAGGTCGTCGTCCGGACCGCTCACCGCGTAGCTGCGGCCGTCGGGGCCGAAGTCCACGTCGTCGTCGACAGCGAGGGCCGGCCCGGTCCACCGCCCGGCGGAGCTGTCCCACAGCCGCATGCCGTCGTCCCGGACGATCGCGAGCAGCCGCCCGTCGGGGTCGGCTGCTACGAGCATTCCGTCGGGCAGCCGGCCCGATGTGAGCGGGCGGTGCGTGGTCACGTCCCAGGCGCGCCAGGTGTCGCCGTCCGTGCTGAGCAGCGTGCGGCCGGAGCGGGTGAGGAAGCGGGCGGGATCGCTGCCGGGCGTCGGGTCGGTGAAGACATCCGTCTCGGGCTGGGCGAGGGCGCCGAGCAGGGCGCGGCGGGTCTCCGGCGACTCGGCGACGCGCCAGGCGGCGACGCCGAGCAGCTGGGCGGTGCGCGGGTCGGTGGTGCGCAGGGACTCGGCGACCTCCGCGACACGGCGGGCCGCCGCGTCGGTACGACGCCGCTGGTTGTCGTGGTGCTCCGACCAGGCGGCCAGCCCGGCCACCAGGGCCACGGCCAGGACGGCCGAGAGAGTGGCCAGCAGGGCCCGGGACCGCCGCGCGGCGCGGGCGGCGGCGCGGAACTCCGCCTCACGGCCGTCCAGCCCGGCGGTGAGGAAGGCCCGCTCCGTCGAGGTGAGCATGCCGTCGTCGTCCGCGAACAGCTCCTCCGCGCGCGCCAGCCGGGTGCCCCGGTACAGGGCACCGGAGTCGCGGTCGTGCTCCAGCCAGACGCGGGTGGCCTCGGCGAGGCGGCGGTGGTGGCGCAGCCGTTCGCGGGCCTCCTCGATCCAGCCGTGCAGCCGTGGCCAGCAGGTGATCAGCGCCTCGTGGGCGAGCTGGACGCCGTCCTCGTCGGCGGTCAGCAGCCGGGCCCGGGTCAGCCGGTCCACGACCACCGGCACCTCGGACGCGGCCCACTCCGCCATCTCGGCCCGGGTGAGGGGGCGCCGTGTGTCGGGGGTGCCCTGGCCCGGCTCGACCATCCGCAGCAGCAACTGCCGGGCGGTGCGGGCCTGCTCCGGTGACAGCTGCCCGTACACCTCCTCGGCGGTCGCCGCGATCGCGCCGCGCACCCCGCCCGCCGCCTGGTACCCGGCGAGGGTGAGCATCCGGCTCCGGCGGCGCCGCCATGTCTCCAACAGGACGTGCGAGAGCATCGGCAGGCCGCCGGGCTCGTCGAGCACCTCCTCGACGAGCCGCGCGGTCAGCTCCCGCTCGACGAGGAGGCCGACCGCCTGGGCGGGTTTGACGACCGCCTCGCGCAGCTCCTCCGCCTTCATCGGACCGACCAGCAGGGACGCGCGGCTCAGGGCATCCGCCAGCTCCCGGTGCTCGGCGCAGCGGGCGTAGAAGTCGGCGCGTACGGCGATGACCACCCGCACCCGGCTGCCCGGGTCCCGTGCGGCGAGCAGCAGGTCGATGAACCGGGCGCGCTCCTCCCGGTCCCGGCAGAGGGTGAAGACCTCCTCGAACTGGTCCACCACCACCCAGCTCTCCGGCTCGTCCTCGGCCGGGGCGAGCAGCCGGCCGTACGTGGTGGCGGGCCGTGGGCCGGGGGCGAGGATGCGCAGCACCGCTGGTGCCCCCTGCTCCGCGATCCGCTCCCGCAGCCGGGGTATCAGCCCGGCTCGCAGCAGCGAGGACTTGCCGCTGCCGGACGGCCCGAACACGACCGCGAACCGCCGGCCCCACACCAGCTCCCGCAACTCCTCCACCAGCTGGTCCCGGCCGAAGAACAGGTCCCGGTCGTCCGGCTCGAAACGCGACAGCCCCCGGTACGGCGGCGCCGCGTCCCCGGCATCGTCGAGCGCCTCCCCCGCGGCCTCGGCCTCGGCCTGCTTCCAGCGGACCTCCCACTCGCCGGGGTCGCCCCCGCAGGCGCGCACATACCCCTGGACCGCGGCGAGCGACGGCAGCCGTGTCCCGGACGCCGCCTTGGACAACGCCGCCGCCGAGAACCCCGCCGCCCCGGCCATGGTCCGGTACGACGGGCTGCCGGCGGCCCGGCGCAGCTCCCGCAGCTCATGGGCGAGGCGTGGCACGGGGCCGGCCGCGGGATCCAGCGGTCTCTCGGGACGCGCCACGGTTCCCCTCCCTTCCGTCCGGATACCGCAGAGCGGCGAAAGGCATATGAAGGCATGCGTAAGGCATGCGTAAGGCGGCTAAACATATTTTCCAGGGCGCTCCGGAGTCACCGTTTCCCTCCGAGATGTGGCATTGACGACACCCACGCCGAGCACGAGACCGACCGCCCCACGCGGAGGGAGCGGGAAGCCCCAGCCGTGACCCCGGTTGCGGCTAGCCGGGGTCCTGTCCGTGAACGATCCGGACCTCGCCGCCCAGCCGTTCATCAGAACCCCGAGGCCGCCGAGGCCGGACGCCGTCACCGACGAACGCGCAAGAGCCGAGCCGCGGTGGCGGCTCGGCTCTTCGGTTCGCCTGCGTGGCCGTTCAGACGGCTCGCCCGAACGGCTGCGAACCACGGTGCATGGTCACGCGTGGGCGAAGCCCCGGACAACGACCCGACCGGAGCCCGACCGGAGCCCGACCGGGGCCCGACCGGAGTCCGGTCGGACTCCGTTCAGAACTCCAGCACCTCGCGGTCGAGCGGATACCGCGCACGGTGAAGGCCGTCGTGCGGCGAGGGCGTGATCGGCAGGACGCCGGTCGGCTGCAGGCCCAGGTTGTCGTCCCAGATGCGAGGCTCGACGTGTCCGACGACGCGGAACTGCCGGAAGGTGAACGGCGGGCTGTCGGTCGGGAAGAACTCGGGCGTGGTCATCACCTGGAAGTGCAGGTGCGGCGTGGTCGAGTTGCCGCTGTTGCCGATCAGCCCGAGGACCTGGCCGGCTTCGACCCGGTCGCCCTCCCGGACCTCGAGCGAGCCGGGTGCCAGGTGGGCGTAGAGCAGATAGCGGCCCGGCGCGACTTCCAGGGTGACGTGGTTGCCGACGGTGTCCTCGATCGGCGGTACGGGCGGCGCGACGGGCGGCGTTTGGTCCGGGAGCCCGTCCTGGACCTCCACCACCCTGCCGCCGGCCGAGGCGACGACCGGCTGACGGTAGCTCAGGTAACTGCTGAGCCGTGCGGGGTCGCCCTCCCAGGTCTGCCCCTGCTCGCCGACCCGGTACCAGTCGATCGCGAAGCGCTGCGGCACGTAGAAGCGGCCGTTGATCGGGGCGAGACCGCGCCGGTGGTGGGTGTTGCCGCAGCACGACTCGCTGGAGTACCAGGTGCCGGGACGAACCGGCGCGCCCAGGTTCAACGGCGGCCTGCCGGAGGTCCGGGTGGCCTGCACCGTCTCCTCGAAAGGGGAGGGGCCGGAGGGGGCCAGGACGGCACCCGAGAGATGGTGTTCGAGGACCTTGGGCACCCGCTGACCGCGGTCGAGGATCAGGTCGAGCCAGATGATCCACTGCTGGGAGCCCTGGATGACGGTCGGTGTCGGCCCTGGGGGCGCCGGGGTGTACCCGTCCGCACCCGGCAGGGGGTCACCGACCGGATGGGCGGCGTCGGCCAACGCCTGCCCGCTCAGCGAGCCGACGACCTGGTGCGTGCGGGCGTCGCGGACGTCGACACGGTCGAGCCGCAACGGCGTGCTGCTGGGCAGGGAACTCGTGGTGAGCAGTTCGTACGAGATATGCGTCTTGCCGTCCGTGGCGACGAACGGCGTCGGTTTGGTCAGTACTTCCGCCGTCAACGGCGTGAACTCCGCGCCGGGCGCCGGAGTCGCCGCGCCGGTTCCGTGGCCTTGTCCCGCTGAGAGCACCAGCATGCCGGCCGCGAGCACGGCGGCGGCGAGCCCGCGAAGCAGCGAGCTGCGGCCAGTGCGGTTGCGAGGGTCGCGCTCTGCCATTGCGCCCTTCCGTTCATCGGACCCGACGCCATGAGGCACGCCGGCACGCCCCCCTCAGAGGCGCAGCCCCCATGTAATCCGGCAACACGCCACTCCAAGCGAAGCCCACCGAAGCCACCCCCGAACTGCACCCGTCCAGCCCCACCACCCTCCCGACTCCCCTCACGACACCGCAACCAAGACCAGACCAGTGACCAGAACCGAGACCAGGGTGCTGGTCATACTCGCTTGACGACGATCGATTCCGGAACCAGCTTCTCCACGTCGTCCACGTCGTCCACGTCGTCCACGTCGTCCACGTCGTCCACGTCTGACGTGAAGACGGTGCCCTGTCCTTTCTGCTGGCGACCACCGCGTCGATCGCGTGCTTGTGGCCGTGAAGCCCGGCATCGGACAGGAGCCGACGGGCCTGGTGGGCCCCGTCCTCCTCGACTGCGAAGCGCTGTCCCTCGCAGCGTGCAGCGACCGGAAGATGATCGCCAGGGACTCCCGCTGCCCGTGCTCACTGGCTCGCTCGGTTACGCGGCTCCTCCGGCGTCGTCGTGTCCCCCCGGCGGTCTCGCGACGCCCGTGCTCGGCGTCAAGATCTTGGCCAATCCGTGAGCCCTGCCCCTGGGTGATCGCCGACTCGTACCGCTTCACTCGGCCACCGCGCGCCGTTCACTCTCATCAGCGCATGTCGCGCTCGGGGTCGAGGCAACGAAGGCGAGCGGGCTGGTGAGGGCGGGCTGCTTCCCCTGCCGCGTCACGAAGGAGAAGGGAAGGTACGTAGCTTTTCCCGCCGACGTGTTGGCTGCCATGGGGCTCGATGATCCGATCGTGCGGATCGTCGACCTGCTGGCCGGAGCCGAGTTCGCGAGGCGATGCGACTGAGGTCGGCCGCCCAGGGGCCGAGTGTGACATCGGAGGGCTGGGCCGTGCGATCGGCCCACCCTGCGGGCGCAGATGGACGGTCGGTGACCTGGCCCGGAGTGTGGTCAACCGCGATGCCGACGGCGTGCACTGGCTATACGGCCCGAACATCTACGTCCGTCGTGGGCATTCTGACCAGCCGTGGGCGCGGACTGTCCAGCGGCGTCCGAGCGCCGCTGGACGTAGGTGGATGAGACCAGAACTGAGACCCCGAGGTGACGGGTGGGTGGTCCGCGTCGTGGGGCAGGGGCTGCTCTCCCATCGAATTCCTACTTGTTTGATAATGTCAGTCCCATGAGTGAGATTCCGTACAGCATCGGTGAAGGGCCAGCCACCAGGGTCAGCCTCTCCCTCCCTGAGGGGACGGCGGAGGCGATCCGCCGACGGGTCGGCAAGCGTGAGTTTTCGGCGTTCATCACCGAAGCGGTCGAGCGCGAGCTGCGCGGTCAGATCCTGGACGAGTACCTGGCCGACTACGAACGCCGACAGGGGCCGATCTCCGAGCACGAGCAGGAGCGGGCCCGCCGGGTCTTCGACGAGGTGTTCGCCGAGGAGGGGCAGTGGCCCGCCGCAAGCTGAGCCACGAAGGCACCCTCGTTCTCGACTGCGAGGGTCTGTCGAAGTTCGTCAGTGATCACGAGCCCGTAGTCGCCCTCATCGCCGAAGCCCGCAAGCGGGGTATGGAGGTGGTGATCAGCGCGCTCACCATCATCGAAGCGGTGCATCGCCGGACCGACAAGGCGCGGCTTGCCTGGGTCCTGTCCGGCATGAGGATCGTGCCCATCGGCGACGAGGAGGCCAAGGCCGCTTCAGTCATGCTGATCGACGCTGGGCTGCATGGTCACACATACGCCATCGACGCCGCCGTGGCAGAGGCAGCGCTGCGTCAGCGCCGCCCGGTCGTCATGCTCACCTCTGACATCGACGGCATGACGAAGCTCTGCGGCGACAGGGTGCGTCTCGTCGCCGTGTAGTCGACGCCGAGGACCTGGACGCCGAGGACACCCTCTGTGGACAAAAACCAGGACAACGAGAGCTGAGAACCGTCGAAGGGCCCCACCGCGAACGGTGGGGCCCTTCGACATCGTGCCCGGTGAGGCACTGGCGGAGGATACGAGATTCGAACTCGTGAGGGGTTGCCCCCAACACGCTTTCCAAATGTTCGTCTGGGGGTTCGGGGACGCTCGGGGCCGTTCTGACCTGCGATGGAGCATGTCGATGGGTGCGTAGCGGACCGTGCCGGACGCCGGTGAATGCAACCAGAACTGCAACCAGATGGTCGGCGTCTCGCTGCCCGGGGGGCGCCACAGTGGCGTGGCCATGGCTGCCTCAGATTGTGTATGCGGATTGTCCCCTCGGAGTGTCAGTGGTGCCCGGTAGGTTCTGCTGGGGCACGTCACCACGAACGGGAGACATCTCGATCATGTACGACGCCGAATTAATGGCCGTGGCCACTGGTGCGGCCGGCACGCTCGTTGCGGCCATAGCCACGTCGGGTGCCGAGAAGATGCGCTTGAAGGTCGCGCACTTCTTCCGTCGGGCCACTCCGGATCAACAGAGAGCGGCGGATCAGGCAGTGGATGACACCGCTGCGCAGCTCACCTCGACCTCTCCAGAGGCTCAGGCGCTTGCAGCGACCGCCTGGGCGCAGCTCATCGCCCAATACCTTGCCGAGCACCGCGACGCCATGAGCGAGGTGGACGAACTCACGGTGCCCACCCCGTCGGCCTCGAAGGTCTGGAACCAGCACAACACCGGCACTGGAACGTTCATCGGTGGTGACGTCCACGGTGGCCTGACCTTCAACTACGGCGGGGCGTCAGATGGCCGACGCTGAGCACCGGGAGCAGCACAATCACGGCTCCGGCACGTTCGTTGGCGGCGACGTCCACGGCGGCTTCTGGCAGGTCTTTCTCCCGCCCTATGGGAACAAGACCTCCGGCAATCCGGCGCCGTCGAAGCGACAGCCCGAGCAGGACGACGAGGAGGAGGATGACTACGAGGGAGTCCTGGGGTCTGTGATCGTGACTGCATGGATTTCCGCTTCGGCTGGTCTGGCCGTCGTCTATGCGGTCATGGGCTGGCCTTGGACCGACCGTGAACCGGCTCCTGGCATCGCTGCCCGCATCAGCGGAGGGCTCGTCGCTTTCTACGCCTGCTTGGCTGCGGCGGCCGCCTTCTTCGCGCGTCTCGCTCAGGTCTTCGAGCTCTGGTCGGAACAATGTGCCATCACGGCAGCGCAAAGCCGGGGGAGATTGGTGGCTAGGCCCCCTGCGTCTATGTCCAGGGCTATGGCTGGCTTGACGGCAGCGGCGTCTGTAGCAGCCGAACTGCTTGCGTCTCTGTACGGCTGGTCCTCTTACGGGGGTCAAGTATCGCAACGTGCGCACCTGGCCCGTCTCAACGCAGCCGCCAACGCGAATTCGGCTCGCGCCGCGACGAAGAAGCCCAAGGCATAGCCACGGGCTGGCGGGGGCTCACCTGTAGCTGCTGGCGGATGCCTCCAGCCCGGCCGGAAGCGCGTCGAGGCCCACTGTCTTGACGAATAGCGATACGAGATGAGCTCAGATAGCGGGCCTTGTTCGTGGACCTTTCTCCCTGCCGCCACTCGTAATAACCGGCGAGGGACATCCTCAGGACGGGACCTGCGGTGACGTCGACCGCATTCGTGCAGGTCGAAGACCTCCCATGCGTATGGCGCACGTAAGGCCGGGGTGGAACGCTGCCATCCGGTCAATCCGCCAGCAGCGCGTCACTGAGCACGTCGAAACGAAGGGCTTCCTGCGGAATCGCCTGGCCGGTGACCAGGAGGCCGAATGCCTGATTGCGGACTGCGCCGGGAAGCCATGCGACCAGCTCCCGAGCCTTGGCCTCCGTGGTGGGACGAGTTGGGCGCCGGGGCTGGGTGACGAGCATGGCCCAGAGGCGTGCGGCCGGTCCTGCTGGGATACCGGCACGCTCGGCCGTCGCGCAGGCCGTCGTGGCGATCTGGAGGCCGGCGGCATCCAGATCGCCGAGGTAGTCCAGACGTGTGACCGGGAAGGGCAATGCCGCAAGGGACTCCAGGGGCGCGGTGTTGCGGCCCTGGACCCAGGCGACGGCAGCCCAGGGCGGGACGGCGCGGGTACGCAACACGCGGAGGAGCGTGCGGAAGGTGGCGTGGTTCTCGACGCAGACGACAGCGCCGGATTGGCCGATCTCCGAGGTGACCGGTTCCCAGACGAGAGGAGTCGGCAGCCGCTGGCAGCGCAGCAGCTCGAACGTCAGCCTGTCCGGCGCCCAAAGGGTGCTTCCCCCGCGCGGAGGGTTGGCGTCGAACGCCTTCTCGTCGAGGAGGAGTTCGTAGGCCCGTTCGGCGACGGAGGCGACCGGGACCTTTCCGCCGTCGGTACGCCGGAGCCAGTCATTGACGGCCAGAAGGAGCTGTCGCTGTGTCGCGGAGAGACGAAGCGTGGCTGCCCAGCTGGCCAGTTCACTGCGCAGGGGTACGTCGACAGGCATCAGCTTGTCGGCGGGGCGGGCCGCCCCCAGCAGGGTTACGGCTTTGGGTAGGACCGTTCGTCCCCGGCGTACGGTCGTGGTCCGGCTCGCCGACCACAGTCCTTCCTGCTCCCCGCGCTTGATCGTGTCGTGGACGACTTCGGGCAGCGCGGACGCTTCGATGCCGGGGTTCTGCGCTCCAATAGCGGCGGCAATGTCGTCGGTGTGGCGGCGGCCCCCGCGCCCGCCAGGATCAAGTGCGGCGATCAGCGAGGTCAGATTGACGGAACTCATTCTCCGAGCACCGCCCTGACATCGCGTTGCACGAGGACCAGGTCGGTCAGCTCGCGGGATTGGTCATCGACAACCACGACTTTTTCGCCCGAGGACGGGCGGGAGCGCCGGCCGAGCATGATGGTGCGGTCGAACATCGACAGCGCCCCTTTGTCTTTGGGCGCGGCGGTGAACAGCAGCTGCAGGCCAAGTTGGTCGGCGGCCCGTCGCATCGTCCGGACGAACTGGTCTGCGGATGCCTGCCCGAATGGGTTGTCCAGCCATAGCCAGCCGACCGATGTGGTGTCTGAGAGGGCTCGGACTTTCGTCATCGTGGCGTACAGGAGGACACCCGCGGTAACCCGCTGCCCACCAGAGAAGTTCTTCAGTTCGGCGACGTCGACCCGGTCGAGGGAGAGGTCGATGTGCGGTTTGAGAAGGCGGACCCTGAAGGGCGCGTCGACCAGGGCTCGGGCGGCGGCGAACAGAAGGGACTGAGCGTCCGACCGGCCGGCGCCGGGCGTCAGCAGAGCGTGGACGATGCGGGCCACGCGGTCGATGGCGACGGATTCGTCGGCCGGAGCCTTTTCATGCTCGATGACGACGAAGCGCCGTTCGGACCACTCGCCCAGACCGTCCGGGAGTCGGGACTGGTTCTGGTAGGCGCGAAGTCGGTCGAGTGCACGCGATGCCTGCACGTGCAGCATGACCGCGCAGGTGTGGACGTCGCGGTCATGTCGATCCAGGTCGTCCCGCAGCGAAACAGCTCGCTGTTCGAGCTCTCCCGCGATGCGTTCGGCCTCTGCGGGAAGCTGTTCGTCGCCGCGCAGCCGTGAGATCAGGTCGATGACGCGGGAATCCTCTGCGGCCTCGACCTTGCGCGCCTGCGGGCTGTTGGCGTGTGCGCGGACTGCGCTGGCTTCCCTCTGCCGGGCTTGCTCGCTGTCCGTCAGGTGTTTCCGTGACTCGCGAACGCGCTCGGAGACAGCCGAGATCTGGGTGGTGAGTGCGGCAATGTCGTCCGCGCGGCGGCCGGTCAGTACCGGGTCGGTGAGATAGCGCAGCGCGCCCACGCTTGCCTCGACGAGCTGGGCTGATTGGCGGGCCGCGGTCGCGGCGTTCTCCGCGTTGCGGGCGAGCTGCTCTGCGGAGCGCTGGGTGAGTAGGGACTGGGCCGCGAGTTCGTCGAGTTGGTCGGCGAAGCCATCGGCTTCGTCGGCCTCGGCAACCAGATCGGCCGACGGGAAGCCCTCGATGTCCGGGGAGGAGCGGTCTGCGCGTTCTTCGGCCTGCCTCTGGTGTTCCCGCTTGGCGGTTTCTGCGGCCTGCGATGCTTTCGCGTACTCCTCGCGCGCTTCCGCTTCTCGATGCTCGGCCTGGCGGGTCGCTGTGGCGAGCGCGACAGGATGGCGTGTGTCATCAGTGCCGGCGAACCGTTCGGCCAGATGCCGCAGGTCGATGTCGGCGTCCAATTTCGCGTCCAGGTCTGCGACGAGTTGCCTGGCGTCGGTGGCTCGCTGGCGCAGTTCTGGGTCGACGGTCGCGTCCTCCAGGGCCGATGTGACGCTCTTCAGGCATGCTCGGATGGTGGGCGCGTCATCGGTGGGGATGGTGCCGTCAGTGGTGGCTGACAGCCCTGCGCTGCGTAGTTCGTCGGCCGCGTCGTCCCGGCGGCGTGCGTGGACGCGTACCTGGTCGCGCGCCTGTTCGGCAGTAGCGGTGAGGGCCGGTATCTCCTTGCCGAGCTGGTCGACACGGCGGCGGTGTTCTGCCTCGGCCGTACGCAGACCCGGCAGCTTTTCGCGGACACCGGAGAGGGTGTCCGCAGCACTGGTCACGGGGATAAGGAGTCGTCGCATCTCGGTCGCGCGGTCGATGAGTTCTTGCGCGGCGTCTCGTGCGGCTTGGTGCTCCTGCTTGAGCTGGGTGAGGTCCTGGAGCGCGTCCGCTGCGGTTTGTTCATCGCTTCGAGCTGCTTCTCTCCGTACCTGAGCGGATCGGATCTTCTCCTGGACAGCGGTACGCGGGTCCTCAGGGAGGTCTTTCCAGAACTGAGTCAGGGCCGCGAGGGCGCTACGGGCGTCGGTGGCACGCTGACCTGCTTCATGGAGGCGCAGAGTCGCCGAGGTCAGCGCGTTCTCGGCGGCGGCGATCATGTCACCCGCCGCCTCCCGGTCGTAGATACCAGGGTGCGGGAGCAGGACTCGGGCGAGTGTTCCGTCGGAGTGGTCGCCCGCACTCGGCGATACGGCGGCCTCTGAGTCAAGGACGGCACCGACCCAGACCGCCGTGTCGGTGTCGAGATCGTCGATAGCGTCGAGGGCGCGATGGAAGTGGTCAGGGTGGGAGACCACCACGCCGGACGCGATGTCGGGACGTGCCGATGCGAAGGATTGGGCGGCTTGTGGGGACATCGTGTCCGCCAGCCACCGCCATCCCGGCCAGGCCGGCACATCGGCGTCCTGGCAACGCCGGACGGCTTCTTCGACCAGAGCAGATGCCGGAAGTAGACCGTCGGCACCGACCGCGTCGAGGGTACGCCGGGCCTCACCGACCGCAGTGCGTGCCTCGGCGGCGTCCCTGTCGGCCGTCTCGGCTCGTTGGCTCAATGCGTCTGTGAGTGCCGAGCGGGCGGTCCACAGCTCGATGCCGCTGTCGCCGACGGCGTCCTGTACGCGTGCGTCCTCCTCCAGGGCGCGGACCCTGTCGTTCACCTGTTGGAGCTGACGCTCTCCGTTCTCGACGTCGTGCTGGGCGGCGACGACCGCGTTCTGGGCTTCCGTCATGGTCTTCTGCTGGGCATCAGCCTGTTTGTCGGCGGCTTTGAGCGCTTGGTCAGCAGCCTCGCGGTTCCTCAGTGCCGTAGCTGCTCTCTCAGTCCATCCGGCTTCCACCATTACCGGATCGGCACCTTCGCGAAGCAGACCGGTGGTGACTGCTTCGGAGAGGATCCGTTCGGACTCGGTGATCTGTTCAGCGACGCGCCGAAGCTGCTCTCTAGCTGTCGCGTGGGCCGCCACGGCCTTCCGTTGTTCGCCCTGGGCCGTTGCCAGGGCAGTAACGGCCTGTCCCCGTTGCTCCTTGGCAGCACGGTGGTCGTCGGCGGCACGGTCGCGGTGGTCAGTGAGGAGCCGCGCGAGGGCGTGCAGGTGCCGCTGTTCCTCCTCGCGAAGCTCCGAGGTGTGCTTTTCGGCAGCCTCAAGGCGCGCCTTGAGCCCGGCCAGATGACTTCTGGCCGTGTTGGCGTCGAGTACGTCCTGGACGAGTCGCCAGCCGGCCAGTTCGCGGACCATCCGGTCGCGGTCCGAGCGGCGCTTGTCCGCGAGGGCTGCTGCGACGGTGGCCCTGAGTTCGGCCGCTCTCAGCCGCATACGCAACCGGTGTGCCTGCGCCCTCCGCGCGGTCGCGCCCGCCTCCCGGCGCAGGCGTTCGTGCTCCTCGTGCTTCTCGCTGGCATTGGCCTCCTCGACATCCAGTGCTGTCAGGGTGGCCTCGGAGTCGGCCACAACAGCCGCGGCGTTCACCTCGGCGGTGGCCACCGCCCGTCGGTGAACGGCTACCTGGTCATGGGCGATCGCGAGGCGGAGCAACGGTTCGGTGAGGCTCTCCCACAGGGTGAGTTCGTCGGACCATCGGGGACGGGCGGCGGCGTTCACCCGTAGGACTTCGATGCTCTTGCCGATCTGCTCGACGGTCGTGGTCGGGGTTGTCGCGCCGATGAGCCACCGGACGCAGGCGTCGGAGTCAGGAAAACGCATCACGTGGTCGACGCCGCCTTCGGAGGCGTTCATGTCGGACTGGAACCGCAACTGCTCCACATCGACTCCGGCGGCAGCCAGCCAGTCGCCCCATGCCCGTTGGTGGTCCGACGGGCGATGCGGCGGGAGCGCGCCGCCGTTGGGCAGCATCCCTCGCACTGCCTCCACAAACTGGGCGTGAGTCGCACGTCGACCGACGCTGGTACGGAACGGCAGGTCTTGGATAGTCGGACCTGACCCGTAGGTCACCCATCCGTAGAAGTCGCGCTGCAATCTTCGAGGGTTGTCGACGTCCTGAGTGCCGCCGTCTGCCCAGTCGGCGACCATGCCCATGACGATGCGCTGGAGTTCGCCGTCCACGATTCGGGTGGCCTGCTCGACCACATGACAGACGTCGCCCGAGCGCACCAGCTTCGCCAAAGACCGGTCGGATTCACCGCGGATGAAGTCCCGCGCGTGCGGCAGGTACAACCCGAAACGCAGAGCCGTGATAGTCGTCTTTCCCGTGCCGTTGTCGGCCCACAGCGCGGCATGCCCGGTCGGCTCGAAGGGATCCGACCAGTTGATGCTGAGCCCCTCCAGCCGTGACTCGGGGAAGCCCGCGCCGGTCAGGTAGGTGCGCTCGAGGCGCCAGCCCGTCTGCATCACTCGCCCCTCTCATCGAACGGCTCGCCGTAGTCGGTATGCGGGGACTGACCGCGACTGTCCTTTCGGTGTTCTTCCGGTGCCTGCGAACCGATGATCGTCTGCCACACGAGAGGGCCTCCGGCGGTCGCGACGTGGGCGCGGAAGCGGTCCGTGGAACGCCACACCTTCAGCTCAGCGCGCGGGGGCGGAACCGTCCTATCGACCATGACCAGCCCGAAAGCCGCGAGCATCAGCAACACGTCCTCGCACATCCGCACCGTGCAGTCCCGCTTGAGGCGGCCACTCGCTGTCAGAGCGACCTGTTTGCGGTTGGTGGCGTACTCGCGCCATGCCTCGCCGAGCCCGCCGTCGAGTGTGATCTCTTCCGTTTCGATAGCCGCCGCATGTTCGCGTACGAGGCGGTCGACATCCAACGCGGTGACGCGCCGCGTACCCGGCTCACGCACCGCACGAGCGGTTGGGTAGCACCACGCCGTCGCACCGCCGAGGGCCAGCCCGTACACCAGCCGATCACCCGTTCCCCGGATGCGGAGCCAGTGGCTGGTGTCCGTCACCGCCAGCGGCGACGTGGGTTCGGCGATCAGCACGAGGCCCGCTGAGCGATCGGCTGTCAGCACCCGCAGGCCGAGGCCGTCGGCCGTCTCGTCGAAGGCGGTGCGCAGGTCAGGGTCGGTGTGGAACCGGTCCAGCAGCCGGCTGTAGAGGTCATGGCGGGCTGGGGACATGGCGGGGTCGAGACCGTACCTGAGAAGGAGGCCGACATCCCTAGCGTCGTCACGAGCTGTCATCTTCGTCCTCTTTCCGGCAGACGAGCAGATCGGGAACGTCCAGGTCCGCGAACACCCCTCGTATCCCGTCGTCCAGCGCCCACCACTCGTCCGAAGCGTCGGGCCAGCCGTCGGGCCGCCAGAGCATCATCGCGTCGAGCGCGAGCAGTAGCCGCAGCCTGCGGCGGGCGGTGTCACGTGAACCCCCGACGACGGCGACCAGTCCGTCGACGACGGCGGACGGTCCCTCGGCGGCGAACAGCCGGTCGGCATCGGCCAGCAGGTCGGTCAGACGAGCCTTGGCGCCAGGCATGATCCGATGAGCCCGCAGTACATGGGCCACATCATGGAACTGCTCCGGGAACTGCTCGTACACCCCGTCAGCGTCTTCGAGCGGCTCGTCCACGATGGGCGCAGCATCCGGCTCCGGCACCTGCTTCGGCGGTACGGCAAGTCGGTCCGCGAGCGCCGCGACATCCAACAGCACTCGTGGAGCCGGTGGAGACAACTCAGCACCACGGGGCAACAGTAGGCCGCCCAGCAGCGCCGACAGTACGTCCGCTGTCGGGTCGATCTCGCTCACCGGCACGGCGCTGAAAGCCTGCGCGGCCTGGGCCTCACGCCAGCGCGGAGCGGCCCCGATCACATCGGTCTGCAGCACAGCCAGGGTTTCCACCGCGTCACCAAGCCGCGACGCGGCCACGGACAACTGCCGCACAGCCACAGGTTCCTGCTCCTCGGAGGCGTCGGCCCGTAGGTTCTCCAGGTGCCGCAGCAACGTGCCGTCGACGCTGATGCGCCGCTCCAGATGCGCAGCCGCAGCTACCAGCTCGGGCCGCAGGACCCGCAGGTAGTCGACGCGGGTGACATCCCGCTCGGCCTCGGCGATCATGCGCCGGACATTCGCCGCGTAGGTTCGCGACAGCGTCAGGGCGTCCTCCGCCGAGTCGATCGCCGCATCCAGACGCCCGCTCTCGGCCTGCGCTCGCATGACCGCGATCACCGCCTCGTGCTCGTCCTCCAACGACCGGTTGGTCGCGATGAGCAGCAGAGTCACTGCGGTGTTGTCGGCGTTGACATACAGGGCGCGCCCGTCGGCGGCCAGCGTCTCGTACAGCACGCGTACCTGAAGAGGCACCGGCTGCCAGCTGGAATCCGGATCCGCGTACTCGACATTGAAGTACGGGGTCGGCTCGGCGTGGCGGAGAAGGTGGTCGAGGAGATGCCGGGCAACGTGCGCGTGTTCCTCAGCAGGGCGGTGTGGGGCCATGCTCGCAGAGACACGGGCCATGTCAGCGAGCACCTCGTCACGTGGCGCGCCAAGATTGCCCTCCAGCCCAGAGGACAGAGCGATCATGTCCACGCACGACTGGATCAAGGCGACGAAGTCATACGCCCCCCATTGCACACTCGACGGGTTCCTCGCCCGGTTCAGGTGCACCTCGAAAATTGGCGAGAGGTGCGCAAGTGTTCGACGGCGGCGCGCGGCAGTGCTCGTCAGCGGAGAACCGGTGCTCTTCACGCGCACCTCCTCGGCCGGTTGGACTCAGCCGTCGACTCCCTGATGCAAAAGAGTATGTCCAGCCGCCGAAGCCGCGACCCCTCCGGCGTGCGGGGCTCCCAGCCTGGCAGGTGCAGAGCAAACGAGAAGACCTTTTCCGACTATATGCGGCGCCGTGCGCTTTCCCAGCAAAGACTGGATTTACTCAATTTCCTGGCGAAAGGAAGCATCGTGGTGCCCAATTCGGATCACACAGTCACGGACAGCGCCCGAGTCTGCGAGAAACAGCCTGCTACCGGCGCGCCGCGCTCATCTCCCTCGGTGACAGAGCAAGCACCATCGCCGCTGCGAGCGCACGACGCGTGGGCTCTGCCGGTCGAGGTCCTGGGTGACATCCTGGGTGTGACGTTCTCCGAGAGGGAGCTGATCGACGACCATCAGGCATGGCTCATCGCCCTCCGCGGCCGGATCCTCGTCATCACGGTCCCCGGACTGTCCGAGGAAGCGAAGAAGCACCGAATCCGGCGGCTCTTCGCCGAACATATTGGTCATGGCTGGGCCGCCATCACAGTGGACTCGGAGGAAGAGGTGACCTTCGCCGAGACCTTCCTGGAGGAGGTCGACCCGGAGGACGTTCCAGCAGCCGATCCACCCGAAGTCCGCACGAAGCAGAGCAAGGAAGTGCGCGAGCTCTACGAAGGATCTGCCTACGCGCCACTGCACGGCTGGCGCAGCGACGAGGAGTCGATCGCGGCACTGCGCACGCTGATCACCGACGCACTCGCTGGCACGGCCGAGGACATGCCGGAGGAGGTCTATCCGCTTCCCGACGGCGTGGGGGCTATGGTCGCGATCGGCTACGACGACCAGGGAGTGCTGCACCCCCTGGTCTGGGTCCGCACGGACATCCCCAGCGGGCTGCGAGCGGACCTGTGGGGGTACTGCGCCGCGCTGTCCGCCAGCCTCGACCGCGTGGATGCCGAACCCGACGAGAACGGGATCTTCTACGTGGGAATGGAACGCTCGCCGGTGACCGGTCCGGGGGTCGCGCTGCTCGCGGCGGTCATTGCGCAACGGATGGGCCGGCGCCCAGAGGACTGTGCCTTCCCCCTCCTTGCGCCCCCCGCGCAGGCAGAGGAGGCACCGCCGCTGGCTGCGTGACGGGGGAGAACGCCGCCCGACAGCCAGAGAGATGGTCTGTCTGAGCCCCGGCCGCTTTTCCCACCCGCCCTCATCCAAGGCCCCCTGTAGCCGGTCCCACCACCGGGTACAGGGGGCCGACGGGTTCCTGCTGCTTAGGGGGCCTGCGGCACCTGGATTTGTTGCGCATCAGTTGGGAATGCCGCGTCCAAGGCGCGGCGTCATTCGCTGGCCGCGCCGGGAGCGCTGCTCTTGCGGGACCGAGGTTGACACAGTGATGCGCCGTGGACGCACCCATTTCATCGGGAGCCGATACGCGGCCGCAGCTGGAATGGGACACGGGTCACTCCGTCCTGCTCGCTCCACAGCCGCATACCTGACCGCATGAGCGCCCAGCCGATCTTCTCGTAGGGCATGAGCTCACCGACGCCGAGTTGCCCTATGAGGTGGGTCAGTTCGTCGGCCATTCGCAGATCATGCTCCTGCTGGCGCTCGTCCGCGTTGACGAACCCGTCGGCGCGAGCGGTGAACTCCTCGTAGGTCAATTCCCCGAGGGTGCGCCGATGGGCCAGCAGCGCTTCACGGTCGACGTAGGCATCGGAGTACTCCTTGCCGAATAGTCGTCCATACTCACGAACCCTCACTCGCTCCTGCTCTAGTGATTCGGGACCAATCTTTTTCTGGCGGGCGGAGGCGACTTCATCAGCGCGGGACAGAAGCCAGGACAGAGGCGATGGGCACAAGAAGATCCCGAGTCTTCCGTATCCCTGCCACTCGCAATGGGCGTAACCAACGGCCTGGGTGACCCAGCCGTAGCGGTGTCCGGTGCTGGTGTTCGGGGTGGGATTCTTGAACTCAACACCGAACGCGGGGGCATCATCGTGCCACCCTTTCGGATCTCTGGGCCTGAGTACTGCGTCTATGCGCGTCTCTTCGCCGGTCCAGTAGCGCCCTGGTATCTGCTCCTCGATGTGGAACCACCGGTCGAGCTTGCCTAGGACAACAGCAGAGAGCGCCTTCTCATCAGGGAACGCTCCAGGTTGAGGCATCAATGGCCTTTGCTCGTAGCGCACTTGGGGACTGTACTTTGCCGCCGCGCCGGACGAAAAGTGGCAGCGGTCGTCTCCGGCCGTACGCCGAGTCGCAGCTATCCGAGCGGGTGCCTGGGTGACGAGCCCGACTCCGGCTCGGCCAACACCCCTCTCCTGGGGGTAACTTGCGATGGGGTGCGCCCCACGAAGTTTCAGAGGGGGAGAATGTGTCGAAAGCCGAGCTTGGGGCGGTCATCTTCGCTGCTTGGACAATGTCGGTATGGGCCCTGACCATGACGGCAACGTCGCAGCGCCGAGGTACCAGAACACTCTTGGAACGGATCTGCTGGGCTCACGCGCGGGCACACGCAAGACGCCGCCGCGCTTACCTGGTGCGCCAGGTCCGTGACAGCTCCTTGGCGACCCGTCCAGACCGTCCAACGCTGGACTACTTGCAGCGCGAAGACGTCCTCTATCAGGTGGCCAGGAGGGCACTCGCCATCAAGATGATCGTCCCCGTCGCGACATCCGTCTCCGCGGGCGGCGCTCTTGCAACAACCATCGAGCGCACAACCTGGCACGTCTGGCGCGACGCGCTCGCGATCGGGGCCCTGATGGCGCCCTTGTTGATCACTGCCGTGGTCGCCTCACTGGTCACGAACCAAGGCATGCAACGGTGGACAACCGAGGCTGTGACGGTCACGGCACGGAGGGCCTACGAGGCTCTTCTCCAGCCTCTGGAGATAACGGGGAAGGAGCCTCCGACAGCAACGCCCTTCAACTCCCCGCACGTTGCAGCCGTCCGGGCTTTGGAGGACTTCGCCATCGCACTGGAGAGGTATGCCGTGCAGCGGGCGCTTCCCGACGGCCGTAACCCCATGCCTCAGGTCATCGCCCGGTTCTCAGCAGCTGCTGCCCTTGTACGTGAGCTTCGCGACGGGGTTGAACTTGATCGGATCGACGGTGCGAAGCGTGCTCTGCTCGAAGTGGAGCGAATCCTGAAAGTCCTCTCCAGCGGCCGTCTGCACGATCTCGCACCCGGGGGCGAATCCGGTGACGGACTGTTGCACAGTCACCGAGAGCGCAAAGCATGGCGGCAGCAGGTGCTGCGAGGGGCCGCGTTCACCCTCTGTCTCGCTGGCATTGTGTTTGCCCTGGCTTCATCTGCTGTGGGCGTTGCCCTGGCCACAGCCGTCGCTGCAGGGCTAGTGGTTACTTGGGACAAGATCCTTCGTCTATCCACCAGCGGGGACGCGAGTGGGACAACGAGCAGCTGAGTGGAAAGGACTGGGCAACCGTACGCTCGTCTATATCCGCCAACGCCAGGTCGACGCCGTCGTGGTCACGCTCGCCGAAACCATCGGAACCGGAGTAGACCCGGGGCGGGGGAGGAATGAACGTGGCCTTCAGCGCCGCGAGGGAGCTGCGGCCCTGGCGGCAGGGCCCGATCTTCGCCGAGTGCACTTCGCGGCCGACCCGGCCGTGTTCGTGACGACCACGCGCTTCAGCCGTCCCTCCGAGCCGTTCGCGGTGCAGCACAGCATCCTCGCGGTGCACCGCGATCATCTCGGCCTGTGGAACAACGGGGCCTCCCTGTTGTCGCTGAGTGAGGTGAACGGCCGCGGCCAGGGAGACTCCCGGCCACCGAGAATCGTCTCCCTGGCTGCTCTGGAGTAGATGGCCTGTTGGCGGGTGGTGAAGCCCATTCGATTCCAGTGGAAGAGGATGTGCCGGGCCAGGATGCCGCGCAGGCCGAGCTGAAGCGTGCCCGCGCGTGCCGCGTCTACGAGGGCTTGGCCGGAGCGCTCCACGCCGGTCACCCAGTTCCCGAGCGGCGCGAGTGGGCCGTCGGTGAGTGCGGAGCAGGCGTCGAGCGTCAAGAGTCGCTGTACCGGGGCCACCATGGTGCTGACCTGGTCGGGGTACACGTCTGTGGGCAGTGGGCGTCGTGCTTCGACCTGCCCCCATACGTCTCCCTGTTCGCTCCACTCCAGCCCGGCGGCCCGCAGCATCAGAGTGGTGACGAGGAGGGAGGTCTCTTTGGGGCTGGGGAGCACGCTGGTGCTGTGGGTCAGGTGCTGGTGGTAGTCGAGGACTCCGACGCTGTCGGTGTGGAACAGGGTGTGGGCGAACGTCATGCCGTACGGGCCGCCGAAGGCGATGGTTTCCGGCTCGTACAGGAAGGGCCACCACCGCATGGCGACGCCCCAGGACAGGGCCCTGTCGAGTACTTCAGTGAGGTGCGCGACGGCGTCCTCCACCCGTGTACCCGGGCCCGGCTGGACGCGTAGACGCCAGCAGGGGTACTTGCGCACGAACCACCACGCTCCGATTGGCCCGGTGCGCAAGGCGGGCAGGAGGTAGGCGCCGAAGGTTCGTTCTGCCGTGGGGTAGTCGGTGAACTCGATGTTCACCTGGTGCCAGCCGCTGAGTTGGGGGTCGAGTGCCGACCGGCCGGCGTCCCGGTAGCGCTCGGTGGTCTCGGCGAGATGCTCGGGCGACGTCTGCGCTCGTCCGGCGGCCTCCGTGAGCGGGGTGCCGGTGAGGACGGCCAGGATGGCCTGCTCGAGCATGCTGCAATCGGGCAAGTTCATCCCGATCCCTTTCGGTGGCGGGGTCAGATGAGGAGGAGGCAGGCGTCCCAGTCGCTGGTTGGGAGGGTGCCTTCTTGGATGTTCTGGACTGCGAGGGTCGCGCCGACCGAGCCGTTGAGGAAGCCGGTCTCGGTTGGAGGTTCGGTGGTCAGGAAGCGTTCGGTGAGCTGTGGCAGGTGGTGGGCGAAGGCTCGTGGTTCGTCGGCGTCCTGGGTGACGCGTTGGACGACGCGGAGGAGGCCGCCGAGGCCGTGGCACAGGCCGCGGCTGGTGAGTTGGTTGAGCTGGGTGGGGTCGGCCAGGCAGTAGAGGAGTGCTCTTTCGGCCATGCGTTTGCGGTCGGGGTTGTTCAGGGCGAGGGCGGCGAGTTGTTGGGCGCGGGCCAGGCCGGGGGTGCCGTAGCACCAGGAGGGGGCGGCCAGGTGTGGGGGCACGGTGGTGGTGTTGGTGATCCAGCGTGGCCAGCGGGTGCCGTGGTGGTCGCTTACGCGTATCTGGTCCAGCCAGCGGCAGATCCGCAGCATTGCCTTCTCGTGGCTGGGCACGGTGATGCCGCGGAGTTTGGCGAGTGCGAGGAGTGCGAGCGGGCCGGTGATGCCGTGGGCGAGGCCGGCGTTGGCGTGGCCGTCGGGAGTGGGAGCAGTGAGGTTGACGGGGCTGTGGCTCACCCACCAGCCCAGGCGGGTTCGTCCGTCGGCGGTGTGGAGGGGCTCGGTCAGGCGTACCAGGTACTCCAGTACGCCCTTGAGGTCGTCGCACTTGGGGGCGCGGCGTAGGAGGAGGGCGCCGAGGCCGGTCAGGCCGCGCAGGAGGTCGTACTCGGCGAAGGTGGTCGGCTCGCCGCGGTCGATGCGGGCGTGTGCTGCTGTCAGTCGGCGTCGGATGTGGGCGGCGACGATTCGGTCGAGTGTGTGCAGGGCGCCGGTGTACCGGTCGCTGTCGTCGTCGGCGGTCCAGTGCAGCACATACGTCATCGCGGGCGGGCCGAGGAAGAGGCTTGCCTCATTGCTGTCCAGGAGCGGGCCGATGGCAGCGAGTTGCTGATGGGCGGTCTGCCAGGATCCGGTGCCCTGGCGAGCGCGTTCGACGTGGAGCAGGGCGACGCCGAGGGAGCCTCGGGCGAGAGACTGCCGGAGGGTGGCGTCCGTGTCCAGGGCGGGCGGAGCGGTGGTCACCGCAGGGCTCCTTCTTTTCTTGCGGTCCAGGACAGGGCGGCGGAGCGGGCCAGGCGGCGGCAGGTGGCTTCGCTGTCGGGGTCGATGCCGACGGCCCGGTTGTGGTGCATGTGCAGGAGGGACGGCAGAACTGCGGCGGGGTCGGAACCATCGGCTTCGAGAGCCTGGCGGTAGGCGGTCAGGGCGGTGCGGCGCCGGGCCCACGTTGTGACGAGGTGCTCGCCGTTGGGCAAGGCTCGCAGGGCCGCGTGGTCGGGGCCCGGGGCGGAGAGGTGGACGGCTGCGGAGAGTACGTCGCGGGTGGTGGCTTCACCGTCGTTCTTCAGGAGGTTCGTCGTAAGCCACGCTCGTCCGTCCGCCGGGGAGCCGAGGAAGGGGTCGGCGATGTCGACGAAACTGGCGGCGATGACGGCGGGCCGGAGATCGTCGGGGATGGGGAGGGCCATCTGTGCGCGGGCGGCGGCGGAGTCTGCAGCGAAGACCTGTTCGGCTGCAGTAAGGGCGGGGCCGGTGCCGTAGCGGCCGGTCTCCGGCTCGTCGGTGTCCCACTGGATACGTTGGAGCAGGCCCTCCGCGCGCAGCTCACCTGCCCAGGCGGCGACTTGCTGCGCCACCTCACCGAAGGCATTCGGGTTCGAGAGACGGAGCCGTAGCCGGATGTGGCTGCCGGGGTCGTTGTAGCGGGTGAACCACCACGTCGGTGCGTCGGCGTCCCAGTTGTGGAGGAGGCGCGGGAGGTGTGCGGTCAGCAGTTCGGGTGCCCGGTCGGCGTTGCCGTACAGCTTCAGGTAGGCCCACTCGCCGACGCCGGGCAGGCGGCCGGAGTCGCGGCTGACGACGGTTGTCGTGCGGCTGATGGGGGCGGGGAAAGGAGGTTGGTCGGAAGCGAAGGACGCGGTGATTTCGTGGGCGCGGCCAACCCAGCCGAACGCCGCCTCGTCGGGCGCTTCGTGCACGGTCACCGTTTTGTGGCGGTCCAGTTCGGCGCGCAGGAGTTGCCGGTGGGCACTGATGTCGAGGTCGAGGCGGAGCCGTTGGTCGTTGCCCCCGACGTACACGGTGCGAGGTACGCCGTAGCGGATGCGCCAGTCGGTGAAACGGAACATCCAGTCGCGACTGTCGTCGGAGAGGTCGCGCGCGTTCAGCCGCCAGCAGGCGGCGGACAGGATGGTGCGGCCGACGCGGACTTCGGGCAGGAACGGCAGCCGGGCCGCCGCACCCCAGGCGAAGGGGGTGAGGATGGCGGTGTGGGAGCGGTGCAATTCAGTGACGAAGCGGACGAGGGGGTGGGTGGCGCTGCTGAGTTCCACGGCGTTCATGACCGAGGGCTCGATGAGCTGTCCGGTGGAGAGGGAGAGCAGGTAGAGGCGCCGGGCGTCGGCGACGACGCCGAGGTCGTCCAGGTCGAGGGTGGCGTCCGGGCTGTGCTCGCTGACCGAGAGGACATGGGGTACGACGGCTGGGGCGCGGCCGACGTTGCGGGTCGGGATGCGCAGGGGTGGGCTGGAGACCTGTGCGCGTACGGCTCCGGCGGCCAGAGTTGGCAGGGCGGCGTACTCGGCGGTCATCCGATCGCGGTCCGGCTGGTCCAGCATCGTCAGGAAACGGCCCGTCGTGGTACCGGCCGCGAGGGACAGACCGGCGGTGACCAGGTCGAACCGGCCATGCTCCAGGTCCTCCAGTGAGGGGGACAGCACGGTGAAGCACAGTTCGACGTGCGCGGGCACCTGAGTGGGTTCCCCGAGCGACATGGCTTCGATGTCCTCCTCGGCGAGGACGACTTCGCGCCGATCGTTGAGGGCGGCGGTCTGGGCGAGGGCGAGGAGGTGTTCGTCGCGGCGGGTCGTGGCCAGCACCGGCCGCTTCAGGACCGTGCCGCGGTAGCCGACGGGGAAGCCGAGGCCGGTGTCCGGGTCGGTGAGGTCGCGCAGGGGAACGATCGCGCCCATGCTGTAGCGCTCCAGGAACCGCGCACGGTAGTCCTGCCACGCCGGAGAACCGTTCGGGTACGGCGAGATGCGGGACATGACCTCCAAGGCATGCTCCGCCTCGCGCGTGACCGCCGTCGACAGGACGATGTCGCAGTCGGGGCGGACGTTCACGACCAGGGTGCGGGCGGTGCGTCCGGTGAGGGTGTTCATCCGCGCAGCCGCCTGGACGCGCAGAGCCTGCTGCTCACCCTGGGCAGCGATGTCATGCAGCGTGAGGAGCTGGTGGATCTCTCGCAGCTCCTCGGCCGTATCGGCTCCACCTGATGGGGCGGCGGCACCCGTGGCGTCCAGTTGCGCGACGAGATGTCCGAGTGCGTCGTCGCACGTCATGGGGGCGTGGAGGCTCGTCAGCAGAACGCGGTGGGCGACGAGGCTGGACACCATATCCTCGATCACCGCGGTCGGCGCATCCGGGTAGTCGCTCTGCAGTTTGGCCACGATGTCGCCGACGGTGATCGGGGTACGGGCCAGGGTGAGCACCGCTTCTACGGCTGGGGTTCGTCGCAGTGTGGTGTCGGTGGGGCCATTCGTGCCGGACTGGTGCGGTACTGCGACCCGAGTGCCTCGTACCGTGCAGGTCGGATCTGCCACCACGGGCAGGCGCCGCAGCACCTCCCGGTTGCCTTCCAGGGCGGTGATGGCGGCATTCAACCACTCGGCATCGGCCCGGGCGAAAGCACGGTGCTTCTTCCCCCATTGCACCCGAGCAGTGCCGCCGATCCTCACGGGGGCAGGGCCGGCGAACAGCCCGAACGGTGTGGCTCGGTGCTGCATGCGCAGCAGGTAGCGGGCGAGCGAGGCCGCGGTGCGCCGGACGGAGCGCGTCCGTTGCCGCTCTCCGTCGAGCAAGTTGCGGATGGCGGCGGTGAGCAGCGGCGCGGCGAACTCGATAGCGGCAGCCCGGGTGTCGTCCGCCCAGACGTGAGCGATCCAGTCGCGCCAGCGATCGACGTCGGCCGGGGCGTCGCCGTCCAGGTCGGGCCAAGGAGGAAGCGTCGCCGCCAGCGGGAAGACTGATGCGCGGATCATGCTCGCATCGGTTGCGTGGTACATCGCTGTCCTCCTTCTTCATCACGGCGGTGCGCGGGGCCGGGCGTGTCGGATTTCGCCCGGCCCCGGTGGGTCAGCCGCCGATGCAGGTGCTGTTGGTGCAGGCGGACTGGCAGGTGGAGGTGCAGTTGTCGCTGGTGTCGTTGAGCAGCGAGCCGATGACCGGGGCGGAGGCGAGGGTCTCGATGTTGAGGTCGAAGTCCGACCCGGTGTTGGTGCTGTAGTCGGTCGCGGCCTTCAGCGTTGTGTTGGGGTTTTGCGGTGCCATCACGTTCTCCTCATGGGAAGAGTTGGGTGGGATGTGCTGTGCCGGCCTGGCCGTGGCGCCGCCGACGGCGTCACGGCCAGGTGATCGTGACCCGGGTGTGGGGCCGGTCGATGAGCCGGCCCGCGGGGAGCCGGTCGTCCGGCGTACCTGCCGGGTGGACCTCGATGTGCGCTCGCTGGGTCCGGCGGTCGCTGTGCCAGACCTGGATCTCCTCCACCAGGCGGTCCGCCACTTTGCGTGCCTGCGGCCCGTGGCCGATCGCCCCGAGTTCGTACCGGTCGGTGTCGTCGGTGGGGCGCGCGGTGCGGTAGGCGAAGCTGTCGTCGTCCACCAGCGTGGGGACGCCGATCGGCGACGCGGAGGCGACCACACCACGCTGTCGTGCGCCGATCTTGGCGGCCATCAGGGGCAGGTTGTCGAGGGCGGTGGTCAGCCACAGGTCCAGGTGCTCGGTGGACTCGTCACCGGCCACCGTGACGCCCGACCACACCTCGACGCGAGGCATGCCCAGCGCGGCGCGCATAGCCTCGGCGTCGGGCTCGGGATGTTCGTCCAGACGGAGAGCGACTTCCTCCCCTTCCACGTCGTGGAGGGGGAGCAGGCGCACGCGGTTCTCCCCGACGCCCTGCATCGGTACGAACCCGCACAGCTCGAACCCGTTGCTGACGAGCCGCTCTTTGTCGCGGACGAACGCCACCGTGCGGGTCATGCCACGCATCCGGAGTGGGACGACGAGCCGGCCGCCCTCCTTCAGCTGGTGGACCCAGGCGGGCGGGATGTCGGCGGCCTGCACGGTGACGACGATGCGGTCGTACGGCGCATGGCTGGCAGCACCGTGCTCGCCGTCGGCGGTGATCACAGTGACGTTCCGGTTGTATCCGGTCGTCTTGAGGAAGTCCTCCGCCCGCCGGGTGACGTCGTGGTCGATGTCCAGCGTGACGACGCGACCTCGCTCGCCCACCATCTCGGCCAGGTAGGCCGCGTTCACCCCGCCGGAGCCGATCTCCAGGACACTCATCCCCGGCTGGATGTCCGCCTGCTCGATCTGCATAGCCTGGATCCGCGGGGCGGACACCGAGCTGATGTTCACGCCTGTTGGGTCCGTCTTGGTGACTGCGGCGAACTCGGCCTCGTACGTCCTGGCCATCTCGACTTCGGGGGTGGCCAGGTGCCGGGGGACCGAACGGAACGCGGCCACGACGCGGGAACTGCGCGCGGCACCCAGCTCGATCAGCTGCTCCACCATGGCGTCACGCAGCTGCTGCTCGGATGCGGGGGTGTTGATGTTCCCGGACGTCGTGTCGGGGGCGTCGTTCACGAGCATTCTCCTTCTTGGCGCTAGGCCGTCTTCCTGAACTGGCCCAGCTTGTCTGTGGTGTTCTCGGCCAGGTCAGCGGCGAGTTCGCGCACGTCAAGGGGAAGGCGCTCGTCCTTACTGGCGTTGATCCCGGCGCCGACGGCGCCGATCAGGTCGAACAACGTGTCGTCGTCTGGTTCCTCGGTTGCCAAGGCGGCTCTCTTCTCGTGGCGGTGCGGCCCGCTCCCGCTGTGACCTGTCCTTATGAGGCCGGGGACCTCCAGCTCGAACAGCGGGAGCGGGGTTGAAGGCCCGCCCAAGACGCGGCCGTTCTCCTACGCGACGTGGGCGGACGGTCTGTTGAGTGGCACCTTGGTGGGCCACTGGCCGAGAGGGATGGGCTGTGTGGGAACCGGGGCATTCCGCTGGCGGGCGGCGCGCTCGCTCATCGTCCAGTGGAGCTGTTCGAGCCTGAAGACACACCACTGGCAGGCGCAGAGCGGAAACGCCGTGCCCGCCACCGCGATCTCACCGACCTCGGCCACGGGGACGTTCGTCTGCTCGCACCTGAAGCAGCTGCCGTTCGCCCAGTCGAAACGGCTCCACAACTCTCCGGGCCTCACCCCCATGGCGGGCCTCCTCCTGGGAGGTGGGGCATCGGGTTGCCGCCGACGAGGGGCAGAAAGGCGACGGGGCGCGCAGCCCACACGAAGGAGTACGGTCCCGCTGCGAGCGGCAGCGTGAAATCCACACCCTGTTGAAGAGCTGAGACGGCGTCCCGCCAGCTCTGGGCCCGTCGGTCCACGAGAAGGTCGATGAACGCCAGCTCAGCCGCCGAGGCGATGGCGCGGACCTGAATGCGTGCCCACCGGACAGACGAAGCGGCAGTCGGCTGCGCAGCACAGCTGATGCGGCGCCCGTCCGCGTGACGCCACTCGCACCAGAACCCGGACTCGGGCTCGCAGACGGCGCGTGCCGGCGTGGGAGAGACGTGAAGGAGCACGGGGTGATCAGGGCGCATGGCCGCCTGCCTCCGGGCAGACCCACAGCAGCCGGCGGGTAAGACTGGCCACATCGCGCATGAAGAAGAAGGCGCTGAAGGCCGGCGTCTCCTTGGTAGGACGCTCTGACAGATCCAGCAGCTTGTTCGCCCGTCTGACCAGATGCCTGATGTCGGGGTCCTTGTCCGCGCCCAGGTCCATGCCGAGAAGCCGGTTCAGCTGCTCGATGACGGCCGTGGTCCTGATGTCGATGCTTTCGCGGGTGGAGGTGCCCAGCTTCATCCTCAGGGCGGCGTCGGTGCTGTCCGCGATCAGCTCCGTGTCGATGGGCTGGTTGTCGACGGCTGGAGCCTTGCGTCTGTCCGTCACGGTGGTCACCACGCATCTCCCCTCGGTACCGCAACGTGCGGCGGCTGCCTCGGTTGCTCGGGTTCGGAGACGAACGTAGAGCTGCAGTCACCCAAGTCCCAAGGAGATTGCGCGAGTTTGCAGCAAGCCGATTGACGGCCTACAACAGCCCATCGACCATCGTCATGTCGCGCAATCCCAAGCAAGGCAGCAGACAGGAGAACCACCATGAAGCTACGGTTCCTTGGTAAGAACTCCACGGTCGGCGACTGCCCGACCCTGTACGCCACAGACCGGGACACCTACCTCGTCCAGGGCTGGAAGATCTTTGCGAACGACCTGCTGATGCAGCTTGAGATCCCGGAGGGGGAGACAGCGGTGGAGGTGCCCACAGAGCTGTTCGAGCACCTCACAAAGGACGGCCTGGCGGCCGGGGAGATCAGGCGTGTCGAGGATCCGATCACGATCCTGACGCCGAGCGGTACGTTCGTCGTCCAGGGCCGCGAGGTGACCGACCCCGAAGCGCTGGCCCAGATGGAGATTCCGGACTACGAGACCGTGGTCGAGGTCCCCAAGGCCGCGATCACCGCCCTACTGGAGGAACCGCGTGGAGCTGATCTCCAGCACCGAGCGCAACCAGCTCTTTGAGAGCTTCGCGCAGGACGCATTCCATCTGGAGCTGAGGGACGACTACTCCGTCCCCGACGAGGACAGCCCGTTCACGAGCTGGCTCCGCGGCGAGACCGTCGACTACTCCTACATGGAACCCTGGACGCGGCTCATCAGGCGTGTCACGGGTGAAGGGAAAACTGTCCGACGCGTCCGAGTTGTCACCGAGCCACACTCCCCCTACATCCAGTGGGAGCACGCCACCACCACCCTGAACGAGGAGGCCGGCGAGGAGATCCGCTGGCTGCCCCGACACCGCCTGCTGGAGGGCATCACCTTCCCTGTGGGAGGCAACGACTGGTGGCTGTACGACGATCGCCTGCTTGCCGTGGGCCACTTTGCCCCCGACGGCCGTGTGCTCGGGTCGGAACTGATTGAGGACCCGGACACCGCAGCCGAGTGCGTACGCCTACGGGACCTGCTGTGGTCCGCCGCCATCCCGCACTCCGAGTACAAGCCCTGACCGACCCGTGAGCACCCAAGTACAAGAGGCACTGCAAGCGCTCGGTGCCCGGCTGCGCGGCTTCCGAAAGGACGCCGGATTCGCCAGCGGCCGGGCATTCGCGCGTGCCACCTCGTGGCAGGAGTCGAAGGTCTCCCGCATCGAGAACGGCAAGCAGCGTCCCAGCGAGGACGACATCCGCGTCTGGTGCGAGACGACCGGCCAGGGCGACCAACTCGGCGACCTGGTCGCGATCGTCCGCCATGTCGACGAGCTGTGGCTCGAATGGCGCCGACAACTCCAGACCGGCGTCGAGAAACGACAGCGCCAAGCCATCCCGGTGTACGCCAAGACAAAGGTCTTCCGCATCTGGCACCCCACACTCATCTGGGGAACCCTCCAAACCGCGGACTACGCCGCCGAGGTCTTCCAACAGGGCGTCAGCTACTACGAAATACCCAACGACACCGAAGCGGCCGTGGCGAAGCGACTCGAACGCCAGCAGTACCTGTATCAGGGCGAGCGCATCTTCAACGTTCTCCTCGGCGAACAGGCCCTCTACACCAACTTCGGCGGCCCAGAAGTGATGAAGGGGCAGCTCGACCGCCTCCTGGCCGTGATGCGCCTTCCCCGCCTCAGCCTGGGCATCGTCCCCAAGTCCGCCCCGACCCTCATCTGGCCGGGCAACGCGTTCTCGATGTTCGACGCCCGACTCGTCCTCGTCGAGACCTACTCGGCGGAGTTCTCCGTCTCCCAGCCCCGAGAAATCGAGCTGTACACCAAGGCGTTCGCCCTCCTGAAGCAGTCAGCGGTCTACGGCACCGCCGTCCGAGACCTCATCTCCACGGCGATCCAGCACTACGACCAGATCCCGAACGACTAGGAGAGCGCACCGTGCAGCCGATGACCCCGAACTGGCGAACCAGCTCTTACACAGAAACGCAGAACTGCGTCGAAGTCGCTGACAACGACCCGACCACGGTGATGGTCCGGGACACCAAGACACGCGGCCGGGGAATGATCGAAGTCCAACGAGCAACATGGACGGCCTTCGTGGAGTACACCAGGCAGAGACTCGGTACCTGTTCCGCGGAATGCCGCGAACTACCAGCGGTGACGTGCGCTGTACTTAATCCCGTGTAACTTGGGTGTGCCACAAGCTGTAGGCCAACTTGTAGTTCAACTTGAATCTGTGATCCGAGCGGCGCATCTCGCGAGGGCAGCTCCCGGACACGGTCCGGCCTGGTCGTACCCAGACCGGACCAGTGCCCGCGGAGCGGCGGTCGAGTCCGGCCGTTTAGGCTACGGCCGGACTCACCGCCTTATTTGCTCCACGAGAGCAACGACCGCCACGAGAAGGCTGAGCGCTGACAGGGTTACCTGCCAGCGGTCCGCGCCAGGCCAGCGCTTCCCGGCCTTCCTGAACGATCTGTCTCTCATTACTGCCCCTCTCTTCCCAGGGCACCCCATGTTGGGGAGCTCCGACCTACCGACCCGGCCGTCGGCCGGGAATTCGCGGAGGAAGATGAGCAGCGCCACGAGCCTAGCGCCCGAACTGGCTGCTGTGTGCCGCGACTTGGGTGCTTCTGACCCGTCGCGCATTATCGGCAGTACTTATGCGCGTACTTATTTAGGAACCTCTCGAGGTGCAGGGGACGTTTTTTGTCCTTCGGTCACCAGAGAGGCAGTGAGGGGGGCACACAGCATTTGAGCGCGAGCAGACAATGCAGCAAGAGCAGGCATGTGACGCTGCCGAGGTAGCGATGTGATGTCGGTCACGTAGCGCGTGATGGATGTCGCCGCCTCCGATGACGGGCGGAGGCTCGTGGGGTGCAGCAAGACATGTGCGTGCCTGATCGGTCGATGTTGGTGTAGGTGCGTGACGGGCCCGACCGGGAGATCCGGTCGGGCCCGTCGTGCAACGCGCAGTCGGTGATATCAGCGGCGATCGCCTACAGACCTTCGCCAGGATCAGCGGCGGGGTGCGCGCGACGCCGAAGGCACTGTGAGGGGTGGTGCCATGGCCTGGCGGTCGGTGAGACGGCTGGCCTGGGTGGTGGCCGAGGCGTAGGCGGGCAGATCGGCCATGCGGAGCAGGCGCCAGACCAGAACGTCGCTGATGGAGTCGGCGGTGTCGAGTTCCCTGCGGGTGGCGGCCTCGGTGAGGAGCGCCTGCGGGTTGTGGCCGGCCTGTGTGGCGTCGGCGAGGGTTGCGGCCAGGGCGTCCCAGCCTGGCTCGGCCAGGATAGTTTCGGCGAGGTCGGGCAGGGCGGCGCGCACGGTGGTGGCGTGGTGGCGGCGCAGGGACGGGGCGATACGGCGGCCCCGTTCGCGCAGCACGGTGAGATGTCCGGCGGCCGCCTGCTGGTAGGCGGCCCGTAGGTGCTCGCTGGCCCGGCGGGCAGCCTCGGCCTGCTGGGCGTGCTGACGCTGGGCGTGCCAGTGGGCAGCGGCGATGACGAGGAAGAACACCATGTCGATCGCCATCGCCGTGGTTGCTCCGTCCTCGCCCCGGCCGAACGCAGGTCCGCCGTGAATCAGGTCACGGGCTGCCCGACGCAGGTCCTGCGCGTGGCGGAACTCGGCTCGGGTGTGGGAGCGGGAGGCCCGCTCGAACTCCCGGGCCGCCCGGCGCAGCTCGTCGCGGGTGTGCAGTGCCGAGGTCTTGGCAAGAGCGTCGAGGACCTCGCCGGTGGCGGAAATCTGGGCGACAGCCGCGCCATCGTCGCCGCTGTGGTCGAGGACGAGCAGTGTTGCCCAGGCCGCGTCGGCAGTGGTGCGCCGTGCCGCTGCGGGTGCCGAGGACGCGGTAGAGCGTTCCGCCCGCTCGCTGTCGGCGGTCCCCGGTGAGGCGGAGGCGGTGGTGAAGCGTGCCTGGATGCGGGGCAGGGACAGGTCGGGGGCGAGCGTGGAACCGGCGTAGAAGATCGGCTCCTTCTCCCCGTTGCGGTCACCGGGCAAGGCGACCGTGTAGCCCTTCAGGTCGCCGGAGGGCAGGACCCTGGTGCGTACGAGAAGCCCGGCGTCCTTGAGTCGTTCGAGGAACTCGTCGGTGGAGGCGGCACCGGCCACTGCGCGGCGCACGGTCTCGCGCAGTTCCTCGCGCGCGGCGCGGTCCCAGCCCAGGCGTTCGGCCTTGTGCCGCTCGGCGCTGGTGGTGCGCTTGGCGGCGGTGCCGTCGCCGGGGGCAACACGATGGAGGTCGTAGTCGGCTTCGATGAGGCGGGCTTCGGCCTGGGCGCGTTTGCCTGAGCGGTGGTGGTCGGGGCGGCGGCCGTCTTCGCGGACGAGGGTGGCGATGACGTGGATGTGGTCGTCCGCGTGGCGGACGGCGGCCCAGCGGCAGCCCGCTCCGTCGCCGGGGTCGATGCCGGTGGCGGCGACGATGCGGCGGGCGATGTCGGCCCACTGCTCGTCGGTCAGGATCGGGTCGTCGGGGGCGGCGCGCACCGAGCAGTGCCACACGTGCTGCTCGGGCCGCTGGTCTGCGTCGAGCAGGTGGAGGGGCTGGTCGAGGAGGTGAGCGAGGTCCTTCTTCGTGGCCGAGGGGTCGCGGCCGGGGTCGGGAGCCAGATGGTCGAAGGAGGTGACCAGGTGCGGGTCGACGTGCTCCTCGTGCGTGCCCTTGCCGTAGAGGTAGTGGAGCAGACCGAGGGTGCTGCTGCCCTGCCGATGGATGCTGGGGATCAAGCCGCCTCACCCTCCCGCTCCTGGCGGTTGGCGACCCGGTCGACGGCCTGCTTCGCAGCATTGGCCGCGCGGTGGACGTCGGCGAGCACCTCCTTGAGATAGGGCACTTCGCCGCCGGAGTTGAGCGCCTTGGTCACCTGGTTGAGGTTGCTGCCGGCCCAGCCGAACTGCCGGCGCATGGCGAACAGCTCCGTGAGGACATCGCGTTCGGTGGCGATGGTGACGGCGGTACGGGACTGGTCGCGGGCGGCGGCCAGCGCGGAGTGCGCGAGGAAGCCGGCCACACTCATACCGACGGCATCGGCGCCGGCCTGGATGATGGCGTGCTCGTGATCGCTGAGGCGGACGCTCTGAGCCGGACGCTGCTTCTTCTCGCGCAGACGCGCCTTCCCCTTGATCTTGGTCCGGCGCGTACGGCCAGCCTTTCCTGGCTGCGATCCGCCCTCGGTCGCAGCCTCTCCGTCCGGTGCCCCCTGGCGCCGGACGGGCCCCGCCATCCCCGGGGCGGGGTCGGGTTCGGGCGCTCCCCCCGCGGGGGAGTGTCCGAACCTCCAACTTGCTGTGCTGTCCGGGGCTGGAGTGGTTGTTATTGCCTGCTGGGAGTCGGAGGTTTCGTGGTGTGGGTCGTGCATGGATCGGTTCTCCGTTGGGGTGCTGGTGCCGGGTGCTTCGCTGTGCGCGGTCCCCGTGCCTGTGTTGTTCTGCGCGGGGCACGGGGGATCCGGAGGGGTGATGGCGATCGGTGCGTTTGCAGGGGGTCAGGCGGTGCCGACGGGGGCTGTGTCGAGCTCCTTCTGCCGCTGCGAGGTGGCTTCGTCGAGTCCGTCGAGAGGCTCGGCCTGGCCAGTGCGCTCGGCCTGCAGTTGGTCGCGCAGGGCGCGGGCGCGCTTCTGCCCGATCCGTAGTGCGCTGCGCAGACGCTCGGCGCTCAGCCGGTCGTCGCTCCAGTCGGCGGTCAGGAGTCGGGCCTCGTCGAGGACTTCGGCGTCGGTGCGGGTGCGGTCGGCGGTCGATTTGGCGATGGTGGGGACGCGACCGGTCGCCCGACGCGGGGCGGCTCCGGTCGACTCCACCGCAACGGCCGACCGGGGCCGTCGGGGAGCGGTGGCCGACTCGTCGGCCTCGGTCGGCCTCGTCACGGGCGCCTCGGCGACCTTCATGGAGGTCGACTCGGTCAACTGCTCGGGGGCCGATGCGGCCTGGTCAGACCTCGACCGTGCCGCCTGCTCGTCAGCTTGCTGACTCCACGACTTGGCACAGGCTGCTTCGGCAGAGTCGGCCGACTCGGGGTTGTGGTGCAGCACTTTCGCCACGAGGTCCGACCCGAAGTAGATCGACCCGACCGGGAGCGAGGTCGCCAGCAGTACGAGGGCCCAGTTCGCAGGGGCCCAGTCGGCCAGTCGGCCCCACTGGATCGACGCGGTGTGCAGGGCCGGAATGAGGCCGTGCACGTAGTTCAGCAGGAGGCTGGCGATCGTGTAGGTGGCCAGGACCCGCAGCGCGAACGTCCGGTCGGTTCCGGTCAGCACGAGCGTGGCGACCAGCGCGAGGGCCATCAGCCCGTCGACGACGATCGGGTAGAGCAGGGCGGCGGTGGAGTCGGCGCCGATGGCGCGGGCCACGTCGGACAGCGCGTTCCACGAGACCCGGAAGGCCATGAGGACGACGGCCAACAGGCCGACGACGAGGGTGATGCGTCCCAGGCGGTTCACGCGACGACCTCCAGCGGGTGTGAGTGCACGGTGGCCGGGGCGGGTGGGAGCAGGGCGATGCCGGAGCGGCTGCTGCGGCTGCCGCGTATGGCAGCCGGGGCGCTCGGGGCAGGGGAGTGCAAGGGCGGGCTCCAGGGCGGGGAAGTGAGGCTTGTGGTGCTGGGGTGAGGGCGTTCACGGAGGGGGCGTTCACGCGGGCCCCCTTCTAAAGGGGGCCCCGCGCGTGATCGCTTGGGCGCGTGTACGGCGTGGACGCTCGCGTGATCGTTTGACCTGCGGTTTTGCGGTGAGCGTGGACGCTGTGAGCGGTTCACGGTGGGGGGTTCGCGTGAGGGCCGCGTGTACGGTCGCGTGATCGCTTCGCGCCGACCGACAGGGGGTTCAGCCGACGGCGGTGAGGTGGCGGGAGGAGGCGTAATAGCGGGTCTGCTGCCCGCCTCCGGCTCCTCCGGCGGTGCCGTCGGCCCTGGTGGCCAGGCCGCTGTCGACGAGGCGGGCGAGGTGGCGCCGCGCCTTCTCGACGTCAGCGCGTTCGGGGTCGCCGCCGCCGATCAGGATGGCCGCCAGGTCGCGGGCGGTCAGGCCGCCCGGGGCGTTGCGCAGCAGGGCGGCGGGATCCTTGGTCGGGTCGACCGTGGTGGTGCCGCGCTTGTGGTCGTGGGTGACGTCCAGCGGGCCAACCTCACCGGTGGGGGTCTTGAGGTGGTACAGGGTGACGGCGGGGTCACCTGCCCTGCCGGTGACGAACAGGACGCTGCCCGCGCCGGCGGTGATCCAGGTGGAGCCGTAGACCTGGTCCAGGCTGGGGCGCTGGCCGCGCGGGGCGTCGGCGGTGGCCTTTCGCTGGTGGTGCAGCTCCAGGATCTCCACGCCGCCTCGCAGGGCGCGCATGCGGGCGTTGTGGAAGGCGACAGCGAGGCTGTCGTCGACCATCGTGCTGACGGCGTCCTTGAGACTGTCGATCACGATGGTGTCCGCCTGGTGTGCGGCGGCGAGGTCGGCGAGGAGGTCGGGTTCCTTGTCGAGGGTGGCGGGCAGTGGCCCTTCCCAGACGACGAGTCGGTCGCGAAGGATCGCCTCGTCGGTGTCGAAGACCCGGCGGGCCATGGCCTTGGCGATCTGCTTGGGACGGTCCATGGCCAGGTAGAGCACCCGCCTGCTGGGCGCGACCGGCATCTCCAGGACCGTCTCCGACAAGCCGAGGCGGGCGAAGATCACCTGGTGGGCCAGGGTGGTCTTGCCGACGCCCGGAGCACCGACGATCATCAGGCTTTCGCCGGGGGCCCAGACGGTCTTGTCACGTGTTCCCCACAGGGGCTCGGCGTCCGCGCCGGATTCCTTGACGAAGGACCATCCGTCCCTGGCGAAGCGGTTAAGGCGCCCCTGGCCTGAGGCCAGCGCCCGCTCACGCTCGGCCCGCATCTCCGCCTCGACCTCGATGCGTATCGCCTCGGGATCGGCGCCCGGCTCCTGGGCACGCTGGACAGTGCGTATCGCGGAGGCGAGCAGCCGGCGCAGGTTGGCCTTCTCGCGGATGATCTCCGCGTGATGCTCTGCGCCGCCGGTGCCGTAGTGCAGGTCGGCGAGCTGGAACACGTAGGTGTTGCCACCGACTCGCAGCAGATCACCCTGCCTTTCGAGCAGCTCGGTGAGGGCGATCGGGTCGGTCGGTTTGTCCTCGCGGTGCTGGCTGAGCAGTGCACGCCAGATGGTCTCGTGCGCGGGTCGGTAAAAGGCGGCGTCGCCGAGTACGGGCCGGACAGTGTCGATCACGTCGGCGCTGTGCATGCAGGCGCCTAGGACCGCACGCTCGGCGTCGATGTTGAACGGGGCGTGGAGCATGTCCGTCGGCGGCTCGGCGTCAGCGGAGACGGCGGGGGATGGCGGCGGCGGGGTCAGGGGCGTACCCTGGGGCATGAAGCTCCTCTCCTGCGGGCCATATGGGACGGCAATCCCGGCCAGGCAGGTTGATCGCTAGGGATGGCGGTTTTAGAGGTTTGCGCTTTGAACCCCTCGGTGTCGCGCCGAGGGGTTTTCTGTGTGTCGGGTCTCCGGTCGGTGTCTGGGCAGGACTACCAGGATGCCACACGATCTGCGAAACGCAATACATCTCTGCCTAGCGCAGAGAGTGTCGATGATCACTTCCTGTGCGTATCGCATTGATCCCCTGCCAAGCGCAGAGCGTGTGGTACAGTTTTGATTCCCTGCATATCGCAGGGGCGCCCTGCGACAGGAAGGAGGGGTGGATGGCAGACGACGAGACCCCTGAGGGGATCTTGCTCAGCGGCGAGGAAAACGCCGCTGTACGGATCAAGCTCGAACGCGAGCGGCGCGGCTGGAGCACGACGGCTCTGTCCGACCGCCTGAACGAGGCCGGCTTCGAAATGAACCCGTCCGCGGTCTGGCGAATCGAGAACCGCAAGCGACGCATCAATCTCGATGAGGCGATCGGGTTCGCCGAGATCTTCGGGGTCGACCTCCGAAACCTTGTCGGCCCTCCGCAGCTCGCTGCGAAGGGCCGCGCCATGGAACTCATCGACAAGGTCGTCGCCGCCCACCAGGAGACACAGCGCGCCCAGCACGTGTTCACCCGCGCTCGTGACGACTTCGACGCCTACATCGCTGAACACCCCGACATCCGCGAAGAGGCGGAAGCGATGATCTCCAACGCCATCGCCGAAAGCCTCATGAAGATGAACGCGGAGATCTACGGGCCCCCGCCCGGCACGCAATCCGACCCTGAGCACGCGGACTCCGCTCCCGACGCGTAGCGCCTCGGCCGCCCGACCTGGGCCCCGCAAACCCCCAGGCACGGAACCCACCGCACACATCCCGAGATCAACCGGTCAGGCCGGGGTTGCCGCCCCATCGCCTGCCAGGAAACGGACTTCTCCTTGCCCGAAAACGCCCTGCCCATCACCCAGATCGCCCAGCTCCTCGGCGTCTCCGAGACTGAGCTGCGCGCTCTGATGAACCAGCGTGACGCCTCCCACGGCGATGCCACCCTCGTCGGCCTGACCGTCGCCGAAGCCGCACGGCGGATCGGCATCGGCCGCACCAAGCTGTACGAGTACGTCTCCTCCGGCGAGATCTCCTCCGTGAAGATCGGCCGGCTGCGCCGCATACCCGCCGAGGCGCTGAACGACTTCCTAGCCAGGCGCCCCGACTCGGCGGACTACACGACCGCGGCCTGAAGGGGGCGGAATGACCAAGTCCCCGAAGTCCCGTCAGCCCAATGGTGCCTCCACCATCTTCCTCGGCAAGGACGGCCGCTGGCACGGCTACGTCAGTGTCGGCGTCAAGGACGACGGCAGTCCGGATCGCCGCCACGTCAGCCGCAAGACCCGCCCCGAGATCACCAAGGCCGTGCGCGACTTGGAGAAGCAGCGCGACTCCACGGGCGTCCGCAAGGTCGGCCAGACCTGGACGGTCGAGACCTGGCTGACCCACTGGGTGGAGAATATCGCCGCGCCCAACGTCGGTGAGAACACCATCGACGGCTACCGCGTGGCGGTCTACCACCACCTCATACCCGGCCTGGGCGCACATCGCCTGGAGAAGCTGGAGCCCGAGCACCTGGAGCGCTTTTACCAGAAGATGCAGGCGAACGGCAGCGCCGCCGGCACCGCCCACCAGGCGCACCGCACCGCCAACACGGCGCTCAACGAGGCCGTGCGTCGTCGCCACCTCACCACCAACCCGGCCTCCGTCGCCAAGGCCCCCAAGGTCGAAGAGGAGGAGGTCGAGCCGTACACCCTTGAGGAGATCCAGTGCCTCCTCCTCGAAGCGGGCAAGTACCGCAACCACGCTCGCTGGGTCATCGCGCTCGCGCTCGGCCTGCGCCAGGGCGAGGCCCTCGGTCTGAAATGGGAGGACGTGCACTTCGAGGAAGGCGTGCTCGTCGTACGCCGAGGCCGCCTGCGGCCTCGCTACAAGCACGGCTGTGGCAACAAGTGCGGCCGCAAGCCCGGTTACTGCCCCCAGAAGATCAACACCCGGCGCGAGACGAAGGACACCAAGACCCGCGCCGGCAAGCGCTCGATCGGCGTACCCGAGCAACTGCTGACCCTGCTGCGACGGCACAAGGAGGAGCAGGACCGCGAGCGGACCCTAGCCCGTGACCTGTGGGTGGAGAAGGGGTACGTGTTCACGTCGCCGACCGGCGAGCCGCTCAACCCCAACACCGACCACCACAGGTGGAAGGACCTGTTGAAGGCCGCCGGCGTCCGCGAGGGCCGACTCCACGACGCCCGCCACACCGCCGCGACCGTGCTGCTGATCCTCGGTGTCCCCGAGGCGGTCGTCGACCGCATCATGGGCTGGGAGCCCGGCAAGTCCGCCCGCATGCGCCGCCGCTACCAGCACCTCACCGGCACTGTGCTCCAGCAGACCGCCGCAAAGGTCGGCGCCCTGCTGTGGGGGCCGACGCCCTCTACGCCCGCATCGACCTCCGGAAGTCCCGTGTCCGGCCCGAGCCAGGACCCCGTCCAGGCGGACCCGACGGTGTACGTCGCCCGACTCGGCGAACGCCTCATCCCGTTCCTGCACCGTGAGCACGCGGACGTGGTGGCCGTGCAGTGGGGCGCTGACCATCCCAACCACGAGGCAAAGGTGGAGGAATGGGACCGGGAGAAGTGGGAGGACAAGGGCCCCGGCGGCGCGCGGGCCATCCGCGACAAGATGCCCGACCGCCGGATCGTCCACCACGCCCACGCGGTGTACCTGGCCGGCGGCGACCGGCTCAACATCGGCCGCGATGCCCAATGGTCCGTGGTGGCCTGGGAGTTCGAGACCGACCTCTACACGGACCTTCCGGTCCGCTGGCACACCAACCGCCGTCCCGGTCAGGAGGTCGAGGCCCAGGTGCGAGGCACGGACGCGGACGCCGTCTCTACGGCCTACGTCGAGGCTTGTGCACAGGCTGTGGATCGCGCGAAGAACCCCGGCAAGTACGGCGATACACAGGGCTGATGTCCACCGAGTCCTGAGGGGGACGGCAGAGCGGGGCCTCGACCGATCCGGTCGAGGCCCCTCCACGCATGAGTCGACTGCCTGGAGCAGGCGGTGTGCCGCCGATCGCCGAGGCTGATGTCCTAGCCAGGAATGCCAAGGTCCTTCAGGTAGGTGAGACGGGCGTTTATCGCCGCTGAGAAGTGCCGCCAGTCGAGGCTTTCCACCAGTTCGATGGGCTTGGGGTTCTCGGCCGAGGACGTGACGTAGCACGCGGCGTCGTAGAGCTGTTCGGCCATGAGGCGCTCGCAGAAGATCCCGAACCGATCCTGGTATGAGGTGCCGTGCCAGATCTCGTCGGAGGGCAGGGCGCCCTTCGCGGTCTTGACCGGCCTCCGGGAGCCTTCGCCGTCCTGCATTATGAAGAAGTAGCCGAGCCAGGGCTTCTCCTTCGGGAACAGCTCGGCGAGCGCTGCGCGGCGGAGGTCCACCGCGCTGCCGAGGGCTTCCTCTACCCGGTTGTTGTAGTTGTTGCCGAACGACGGCCCTCCGAGCGCCTTCATCTCGAAGGCCGCGACGAGTACGCCCTGGTGAACGACTACGAGGTCCCACTGTTTCTGCGGCCGGTAGTAGCCGGGCAGCTCCAGGCCCTGGGACTTGCTGACGCGGATGCTCTCGGGCGGGAAGCCTGCATCCAGGAAAAACTTCGCCAAGAGGGTCGCGATCACATCGAAGTGCTTGCCACCGCGTACCGATCCGGCTGTGCCAGCGCCAACCGCGGCTTTGATCGCGGACTGCTCGTTCTGGAGCTGTTTCGCACCCCAGTAGGCCGCAATGGCGTCTTCGAAGTCTTGGCGGGTGACCGTCAAGATCCGTCCCTCCCTAGTCAGGCAGCTCGGCGAGTCCGTAGACGCGAAGCGCGGCCTCCGTGGCGGCCTTCACGTCGCGCTTGTCGAAAGCCTCTGTAAGGGCAACCCGGTCGCTCTCGCTGATCGCTGCGGGGTCGGGCACGCGGATCTTGCGGAGGTACTGCGCCTGGAATCGGAGAGTCCCCCCTCGCATCTTGACCGCGTACGCCTCCACGAACGCTTCCGCGACCTTGGAGAGCAGCAGACCACCGAGTACGCGCATGTCCCAGACGTCCGAGACGATGAAGTACAGGTTGTGGTGAGGGTACAGGCCGCCTTCATCGAGGACCGGATGGATCGTCAGCTTCATGTCCGGAAACAGCAGCTTGGGGCGCTCGGTCAGACGGTGGTCGACCTTGTCGATCGTCTTGTACCAGCGTTGGGGCTGCTTGACCGCGATGTAGCGCTTACGCAGGGCGGCACCGTGCTCTTCGAAGTACTTGAAGAGCCGGGGGTGTGCGGTGAGGTCTACGAGGTCGCCTTCGGCAGTCCACGGGTTGACCAAGTAGGTGCCGTGCCAGTTCAGAGTGCCGCTGGTGGTGTCACGGACCATGGCCATCGGCAACAGCCGGTCACGTTCGACGAGGGTGTCGTCGTCCGTGAGGAAGACCTTGTCGGCGCCGGTGGCGATGCCGATGCCGACGCGTGTGCCGGTCTTGTCGTCCTCCAGCAGCCGGAAACGTTCGGTCAGCTCCTCCAGGACTGCCAGCCTGGCTGGTGACGCGGCCGGCCACGAGTCCTCGTCCGGGAACCAGTGCGGCATACGCGCGGCCTGGAAGGCCGGGGTAGTGATCGACTCCGACGTGCCCTTCGTGTACCAGTCGGCGAAGTCGTGGGCCTGGGTGCTTCCGAACGCGCGGGTGGTGTCCGCTGCAACCGCCTCGCCTTGGGAACGGTTCGAGATGATCGTGATCGCCGGATAGGCCGAAACTTGATCATCGAAGGCGTCCACGTCGTGCATGACGAGTGCCAGATCCATGCTGAAGCGACGCTTCACCAGTTGCCGGAGCCGACTACCGTACTGGTTCCGCATCCAGCGGTCCGCGCAGATGAAGCCCAGCCGGCCTCCGGGCTTGAGGCTTTGCAGCGCGATCTCATAGAAGCCGACGTAAATGTCTGCTCGGCCGCCCATCGTGGGACAGGCGCTGCGATAGGCGGCCATCCGATGGTCGGGGACGTCTTCAAGGCGAATGTACGGAGGGTTGCCCACCACGTAGTCGGCACGGTGATCGGCGTCGGACTGCAGTAGGTAGTCGCCTTCTTCGACCCATGCTGCTGCCACCCGCTGAGCTTCCTCGGCCTGCCATCCCTCGTCCACCAGCTGCTTCTCGATGACCGCACGACTTTGTTTCACGTTGCGCTCCAGCAGGTCCAGAGCACGAACCGCCGCGAGCGCGTCTGCGATCGGTCGATTGTGTGCACGGCAGGAGGCACTGATTCGCGAAGCCACAGCCACCAGGAATGCACCCGAGCCGCAGGCCGGCTCGACGAGCTTTACGTCGCAGAGATCCTTGTCGGCCGTGTAGCCGAGGAGGTCGAGGATCAGGTCGACCACCCAGCGCCGCGTGAAGACCTCGCCGTGCTCCACGGCTTCCGCGGGAAGAGCAGGGAGACCGTGCAGATCAGTGTCAGGGAACAGAGGAGTGGCCACGTCTTGACACTACTAGGGAGGATCTCGGCCACGGGAGTTATCCACAGGTCGGCCCGCATGCGTCGCCACTACCAGCACCTGACCGACCGCCTCTTCGAGGACACGGCGGCCAAGGTCAGCAGGTTGCTTTGGACCCGGCTGGCGAGCCAACCACAGCCTGATCCCACTGTTGCAGGTGGGCCATGCGGACTCCGCCAACGGTCGGAGTCCGCACTTTTAGAAGCGTGCCCGCAACCCTCCAAACTTTGAGGTCCGGCGCCCTTGGGCTTGAGCCTCTTACGCCTCCACGGTGAATGCCGCTTCGTATCCGTCGCCGATCTTGATGTCCTCATAAACGACGGTCTGACACAACCGGTTCCATCGGTTGCCCAATAAAACAGCAAGTCCCATCGGGCAGGCGAGGAAGAGGTGCATGCGCTGAACTCGGCGAGTAGAGCGGCGGAGGTGATCGCGGATGCCCACTGCCAAGGCGTTGGCGGCGGTGCTGCCGGGGACGGAGCCATCGTTCGCCTTGCCACTTGGCGGGGCGAGGACGATGAGCTTACTGACCGGGAGGTCCTGTTCGCGTAGGTACTCCAGGACGTCCTCGGTGATCTCCGTCGCGACCGCGATGGCGACAGCGATCTCGTCGCCTCGACCAATCTCGTACTCAGCGACTTCCGGGAGCAAGGCCGTCTCAAATGCGTCATTGGTAGACCAGAGCTGGCTGCCAGCCCTACCCCGCTGTAGCACTGCGAGGTCGGTCCCGGTGACCATGCGGAAGGTGGTACCAACCAAGAAGGATGGCGCTAGACGGATGCTGCCCGTGACGGAGACAGCGGCCGTACCGGCGGGGAGGTGTCCTGGCGCGGCCTCAATGTCCGCCTGCAATTGGGCCCAGGTATTCGGCGACAGAGGCCGACGCTTGGTGTACTCGGAGTCGCTTTCGAAGCGGTCGACCCAGTCAATGGCGTGGTCGGCGTCCGGAGCCATCGGGTCTGGCTTAAGAGTGGCGATCGACAGCACGGCCCGAGCGCGGCCAGCCTTGAGGTCCAACTCTGCGACGGCGGTCTCGACCATTGCCAGTGTGAGCTCACGCTGGCCGTTGCGGACCATCTTGGCGACCCATCCCACTCCCGCCTCCAACGCCTGCTGGTCATGGCGCAGTCCCGTGACGGCCATCAACAGCTGAAGGTGTTCCTGGTACTTGACCATGTTCACCGATAGGTCGAAGTGCAGAACCGACAGCAGGTCGAGGAGCTCGACCTCGGTCAGATCCGCTTCCTTGGCCCACCGGGCACGTGCCTTGCCGCGATTTGACCTGCCTCCGCCGATGGCTGCTTTGGGCATCAGGAGCCCGGTGCGGGCATCGCAGACCTTCACCAGATCATCGGCAGGGTCGGCCGCCCGGTTGGTGACCAGGTGCAGTTCGACGCTGTGGCCGTCTGCGGTCAGCTGCTTCCACGTCCTGGCGATCTTCTTGAGAATCGACGGGCCGCCGCTGTCGGTGGGCTTGGTCAGGTATTCCGCATTGACCGGTGTGGCGCTGTCGACCGCGTACTTGACCTGCTTGTAGGTGTTCGGGGGGACATCGCGCAGCAGGACTACATCGTCGAGATTGCCGACGCCGTCAAGTTCGACGCCGACGGCGCGCACAGGGTTGTGCGAACGGGCGGTGTTCTCACGGAGGAGGGTCAGGCATGCCTCCCACGCGACGAGCCATTGGTAGTAGTCGCCGGTGGTGCGGACGCTGGTGGGGCCGGGGGCGGGTAGGTGGGCCATCAGCGCTCCTCGGTGAAGACGGGGGTGGGCTCCAGATTCTCGGCAATGGCGAGGAGGTCCTCGTCCATGACGGGTCGGTCAGGGAAGGCGCGGAAGACGGCTGCCGGGACCAGACGCTGGGTGAGGTCGGAGAAGGTGTAGCCGGGACGGTCTTCGGTAGGGCCGGTGAGCTCGACGACCTTGTGGATGGTCTCCGGCCGGATGCCGAGTCCGTCGAGCGCTTGGGTGAGGACCGCGTGGCGCTGCTCGTCGCCGGGGCGGGTGAAGGTGAATGTGGCCGCGGCGCGGCGCATGACGGCCGGGTCGAGAGCGCCGACCCGATTGGTGCACAGCACGATGACGACTGGGAGCGCGGCGCCGGCCAAGCTGTCGATGCCGGCCAAGAACGCGTCGACGCCGGCCCGATCCTCGTGGTGCATCTGCTGGGCCTCGCGGGACTGCACCAGGGCGTCGGCCTCATCGATGACGAGAATCTGCACTGCGCGTGCTCCCCCAGAGCCCGACGCGCGCTTGCCCATCGCGTGCATGTGGGTAAAGGCGTCTCCGATGAGGGAGGTCATCTCGCCGACCAGGCCGCTACCGCGTGTGGCGAGCTTGAGCCGGTACAGGTACACCGGCAGATCGAGCCAGTCGGCGAGGTCGCAGCCGAAAGATTCGGCTAGGGCGGACTTGCCGGAGCCGACATCGCCGGCGAAGACGAACAGCGGCGCCCTATCTGCGAACAGGGCGAGAGCGGCGACGTTGCCGCCGTGGTACTGCGCGGCCCAGGACCGAAGTCGGCGCGGGTCCGCGAGGAGCGCGGCTTCTTTACGTAGGCGCAGCTTCGTCTCGTCCAGGCCGACCAGACGGTCGTAGCGGGCGCGTCGAGTGGGCTCGGGCAACTCAATGACGGGGTGGAACAGGTCGTCCTGGCTGGTCACGTGCTCGTTCCTCCTGCGGATGGCGCTGGACTAGTAGGCGACGTAGACGTCGCGTGAGACGCCAGTGCCGTTGCGGGCGTAGCCGTGCCCCGTGGTGTTGGTGCCCGCGAGGGCGCTCGGGGCGGTGCCGGTCGTCCGGGAGATCGGCAAATCCTCCTTGACCTTGGACTGCTGGCTGCTGGTCAAAAGCGCGAAGGAAGAGCTGTAGGTCAGGAAGCTGTGAAAGGTGTAGCCGGTGAGGTCGACCGGGTCCGGGAAGCTGCCCGGTCGGGAGTCGATGAGCTGGCCGCCGGCCGTGGCCTTGTAGCGCAGACGGAACTTCCAGGCGTTGGTGGCGGTGTCGCGGAAGCCGTAGTCGACGGTGTCGAGATAGCCGTCGCGCAGGAGCAGGGCGACCTCCTCGGCGAACTTCTCGATTCTCTCGTGGGAGGGCTCGCCGTAGAGGTTGTACAGCAGGCGCAGGTCGGCGGCGACTCTGCCTCCGACGTAGCGGGCATCGGTGATCGTGAACGAACCGGAAGCGGATCTGGAGTACGAGCCGGTCATGGTCACTCTCCCGGGAAGGTGGGGCCGAACAGCTCGCGCCAGAGGTCGAGCGCCTCACTCTTCGTGGCCGCGTAGGCGGCCGTCGTGAGGGTGTCGAGGGTGGTCTTGGCGTGATTGACCAACCGCTGGCGGTCGAACTCGGTGTAGCCGCGAGCGACGTTGTTTTCCGGGTTGACCGGGTCCCAGACCTGGATAGGGTCCGGTGTCGCGCTCACCTCGTCGGCCGTGTAGTCGTCGGTGAAGACGATCGGTGTCTTCAGGCCGGTGCGGACGATGTAGGAGAGGACCTGCTCGATCGCCTGCGGATAGTCGTCGACCTGCAGCGGCTTTCCGTTCCAGCCGACGTCCCAGAGGTGCGCGACCAAGAGTTCGATCAGGAAGGACTTGCAGCGCAGCTGCGGATCGCCCTCCTTGCTCTCGCGGATCCACGCTTTCAGCAGGCGGATCAGCTCCCGGTAGCCGTCGCCGGCCTTCCCCTTGCGCTTTTCGATGAAGCGCAGGTGCAGCGTGACCGAGGTGAGTACCTTGATGCCGCTGCTGGTGACCAGGTAGCCCCGGTCGTCCGGCTCGCCGGTGTAGAGCACGGGCACCACGTCGATCTTCAAGCCGGAGCCCCGCATAGTGATGCCGACCGCGTGGTCGGAGGGCTTGAAGTCCTCTGCAACCTTCGTCTTGCCGTAGACCTCTTTGCAGCGCTCCTCCAGCCAGGCCAGTACCGTCGAGACGTCGATGTCGGGGTCACCGACGCGCAGGTACGCGGCGACATCCGCGTCAGACCCTGTGCCGCGCCTGCGACGGATCGCTGTGTGCTTGGCCGTGCTGCCGGACGCGCGGAGCTTCACCAGGTCGAAGTCCGGGTGGTCGGCGATGTAGTCCTCCAGCCGCTCCCGCAGGTAGTTCACCTGGCGGCGGCGCTCCTTTGCCTCCTCCTTCGGCACGTTCACCTTGTTCTTCGCGAATGCCTTGAGGACCTCGTGGTCGACGTAGCTCTCCCCCGCCATGGCTGTTCACCCTTCACCTGAGGAGCCGATCGGTAGGAGAACAGGCTTACCACCCACCACTGACAAACCAGGTCGAAGTTGCGAGGGATGCCCAGGCGCCGATAGCGGGCCGTCTGCCGGGTCCTCCGGCTACGCCCGCGACAGGAACTGCAACCAAAACTGCAACCACGCACGACGAAGGGCCCCACCGCGAACGGTGGGGCCCTTCGACATCGTGCCCGGTGAGGCACTGGCGGAGGATACGAGATTCGAACTCGTGAGGGGTTGCCCCCAACACGCTTTCCAAGCGTGCGCCCTAGGCCTCTAGGCGAATCCTCCGCCGGGAACATTACATGACGGCGGAGGGTGCTTGCGAACTCGTTCGGCGGTGGGTGATCAAGATGGGGGCGAGGTCGGAGCGAGGGGCGGGGAGGCGGGTCGGCGGCCCCCGGGGATCGGGTAGGCTGGGGTCAGCCCCTCACGCGGCGCTATCTGACTGAACTCCCCCAGGGCCGGAAGGCAGCAAGGGTAGGTTGGCTCTGGCGGGTGCGTGAGGGGTCTTCGTCGTCTCGGGCGCCGGGTTGTCAGTGGGCGCCTATAACCTCGTATGCGTGTCGTCTCTCGCGCTGTACCGCCGTTATCGCCCGGAGTCGTTCGCCGAGGTCATCGGGCAGGAGCATGTCACCGACCCGTTGCAGCAGGCGTTGCGGAACAACCGGGTCAATCACGCGTACCTGTTCAGCGGGCCGCGCGGGTGCGGCAAGACGACCAGCGCGCGCATCCTGGCCCGGTGTCTGAACTGCGAGCAGGGGCCCACACCCACGCCGTGCGGGGAGTGCCAGTCCTGTCAGGACCTCGCGCGCAACGGACCGGGGTCTATCGACGTCATCGAGATCGACGCCGCCTCGCACGGTGGTGTGGACGACGCCCGTGAGCTGCGGGAAAAGGCATTCTTCGGACCCGCGAGCAGCCGGTACAAGATCTACATCATCGACGAGGCCCACATGGTCACGTCGGCCGGTTTCAACGCGCTGCTGAAGGTCGTCGAGGAGCCACCGGAGCACCTCAAGTTCATCTTCGCGACCACCGAGCCCGAGAAGGTCATCGGGACCATCCGGTCGCGTACACATCACTATCCGTTCCGGCTCGTCCCGCCCGGCACGCTCCGCGAGTACCTCGGCGAGGTCTGCGGCAAGGAGAAGATCCCGGTCGAGGAGGGTGTCCTCCCGCTGGTCGTGCGCGCCGGCGCCGGCTCCGTGCGTGACTCGATGTCCGTCATGGACCAGCTGCTGGCGGGCGCGACGGACGAGGGCGTGACGTACGCCATGGCCACGTCACTGCTCGGCTACACAGACGGCTCGTTGCTCGACTCGGTCGTCGAGGCCTTCGCCTCCGGGGACGGAGCCGCGGCCTTCGAGGTCGTCGACCACGTCATGGAGGGGGGCAACGACCCGCGGCGGTTCGTCGCCGACCTGCTGGAGCGCCTGCGGGACCTGGTGATCCTGGCCGCCGTGCCGGATGCCATCGACAAGGGCCTCATCGACGCCCCCGCCGAGGTCCTGGAGCGGATGCGGGCCCAGGCCGGCGTCTTCGGCGCCGCCGAGCTCAGCCGTGCCGCGGACCTCGTCAACGAGGGCCTCACCGAGATGCGCGGCGCCAACTCGCCCCGCCTCCAGCTCGAACTGATCTGCGCTCGCGTACTCCTCCCCGCCACCTACGGCGACGAACGGTCCGTCATGGCCCGCCTGGACCGCCTGGAGCGAGGGGTCAACTTCTCCGGCGGCGGCGCCGCCCCGGCCATGGGATACGTGCCCGGGCCCGACGCACACGGGGGATCGGCCCCGCCCATGGCCATGCCTCCGCAAGCCCCCCACGCGCCCCAAGCCCCCCACGCTCCGCATACCGCCCAGGCTCCGGCCGCCGCCGCACAGGTTCCGCCGGGCGGCGGGCCCGCGGCGGCTCGGGCCGCGGTTCGGGGGGCCGAGGCCGGGTCTGGTTCCAGGGGCGGAGCGCCGGGTCCGGGTTCGGACACGTACGGCTCCGGTGGCGCCGTCGGCGGACCGGCGGCCGGTCAGGGCGGGAGCGGCAACGCAGGAGTGGCTCCGGCCGCCCCCCACGAGGGTGCGCCGAACGCCCCGGCCGCCGCCGCGAGCGGTGCGCCGACAGCACCCCCCACCCCTCCCGCGCACGCCCAGCCGGGCGCGGGTGCCACGCCCTCCCCTCAACCCAACGCGCAGGGCACCCCCGGCGGCGCCGCTCCCGGCTCCTGGCCGACCCCGGCTGCCGCGGGCAGTGGCCGTCGACCCGGCGGATGGCCGACGGCCGCGCCCACCGGCGGCTCCGCCCCCGGGGCCCAGTCCGCGCCCACCCCCGGCCCGGCCGCACCCGCGCCCTCGGCCGCGCCCCCGGCGTACGCCCAGCCCGGTCCTCCCGCAGCGGCCCCGGCCCCCACCGCTGCCTACAACCCCGCCCCCGGCGGCCCCGACCCCCGCGTGCTCTGGCCCAACATCCTGGAGACGGTGAAGAACCGCCGCCGCTTCACCTGGATCCTGCTCAGCCAGAACGCGCACGTGGCCGGTTTCGACGGCACGACCCTGCAGATCGGCTTCGTCAACGCCGGCGCCCGCGACAACTTCGCGAGCAGCGGCAGTGAGGACGTCCTGCGGGCGGCCCTGGCCGAGCAGTTCAACGTGCACTGGAAGATCGAGGCCGTCATCGACACCTCGGGCGGCTCGGCCCCGCCGGCCACCCCAGGCGGCTACGGATCTCCCGCCCCGTCCGCAGGCGGTTACGGAGGCGGCGGTTACGGCACTGGCGGTGGCGGCACCGGTGGCTACGGCGGTGGAGGCACCGGCGGTGGCTACGGCGGCTCCCCGGCCCCGTCCTCCCGTCCCGGCCAGCCCCAGGCACCGGCCCCGGCCTCCCGCCCGGCGGCCCCGGGGGCGGCAGCGCCCCACCAGTCGACCCCGGCCGCTCAGCCCGCCGCCCCCGTGCCGCCCCCGGCCCCCGAGCCCCCGCCCGTCTCCCCCGAGGACGACATCCCGGAGGACGACGACCCCGACCTCGACGAGTCCGCCCTCTCCGGCCACGACCTGATCGTGCGCGAACTGGGCGCGACGGTGGTCGAGGAGATCACGAACGAATAGAGGAGACCGCGAACGAATAGGGAGACGAGGGCGCGCGGGGCGGGCGTACAGCGAGGGGCAGGGCGCGCGGGCGGGCGTACAGCGAGGGGCAGTGCCCGCGGGGCGGACCCCGAGGAGCAGGGCGCCCGAGGCGAGCCCCAACCCCCCTGGCCTCCCGCCCCGTTCGTACGATCCGACAAACCTCCGTCGTCCCACCCTTCGGAAGCCCCCACAAAGCCCCCCACCCCCTCCGGCTAGGCTGGCCCCGTGAAGGTCCTCGTCATTGGTACCGGTGCTCGTGAGCACGCGCTGTGCCGTTCGCTGTCCCTCGACCCCAATGTCACCGCACTCCACTGCGCCCCCGGCAACGCGGGCACCGCGGAGGTGGCCGAGTCGCACTCGGTCGACGCACTGGACGGCGCCGCCGTGGCCGCGCTGGCCACGCGACTGGAGGCCGACCTGGTCGTCGTGGGGCCGGAGGCCCCGCTGGTCGCGGGCGTCGCCGACGCCGTGCGCGAGGCGGGCATCCCGGTGTTCGGCCCGTCCGGCGAGGCCGCGCAGCTGGAGGGCTCCAAGGCCTTCGCCAAGGAAGTCATGGCCGGTGCGGGCGTACCCACCGCGCGGTCGTACGTCTGCACCACGGCCGAGGAGATCGACGAAGCCCTGGACGCGTTCGGCGCTCCGTACGTCGTGAAGGACGACGGGCTCGCGGCCGGCAAGGGCGTCGTCGTGACGGCGGACCTCGCACAGGCCCGCGAGCACGCGCTCGCCTGCGGTCGGGTCGTCATCGAGGAGTTCCTGGACGGCCCCGAGGTCAGCCTCTTCGCGATCACCGACGGGGTGACCGTCGTCCCCCTCCAGCCCGCGCAGGACTTCAAGCGCGCGCTCGACGGCGACGAGGGCCCCAACACCGGCGGCATGGGCGCGTACTCGCCGCTCCCGTGGGCCGATCCGAAGCTGGTCGACGAGGTCCTGGAGACCGTGCTCCAGCCGACCGTCGACGAGATGCGGCGCCGCGGCACCCCGTTCTCCGGCCTGCTCTACGCGGGGCTGGCGATCACCAGCCGAGGCGTACGGGTGATCGAGTTCAACGCCCGGTTCGGCGACCCGGAGACCCAGGTCGTCCTCGCCCGTCTCAAGACCCCGCTGGCCGGTGTCCTGCTCGCCGCAGCCAACGGCACCCTCGGCGACCTCGAACCCCTCCGCTGGAGCGCCGACGCGGCCGTCACCGTGGTCGTGGCCTCGCACAACTACCCCGGCACGCCGCGCACCGGCGACCCCATCACCGGCCTCGACGAGGTCGCGGCCGTGGACGCCCCGCACGCGTACGTCCTGCACGCCGGCACCAAGCGCGCCGGTGACGACATCGTCAGCTCCGGTGGCCGCGTCCTCTCCGTCACCGCCACCGGCAAGGACCTCACCCAGGCCCGCGACCGCGCGTACACCGCCGTGGCCCGCATCGGCCTGGACGGCTCCCAACACCGTTCGGACATCGCGGCGAAGGCAGCGGCCGAGGCCTGACCTGCTGAGGCAGTCACCGGCCGAGGTCCGACCGACTGAGGCCTGCACCCGCCGAGGCCTGGTCTGCCGAGGCCTGGTCTGCCGAGGGTCGTGCGGCGCGGCGATCCGCACTCCCATCCCCACGCAACCGAACACAACCGCCCCGTTCGCGACATCCGCATACGAAGCCTCATCAACGGGTACGAACCCCAGGCCTCGGAATCCCTCGGAGACCCCCAGGAACCCCTGGAAGATCCTTCGGAATCCGGGGCCCGATCCTTGCCCAGCGTCATCTACCTCTCCCCAAAGCCATTCCATCGGGTGAGCGATGGTCCATCCGGCTGACGACGGCCGGGCCCCCAACTAGGGTGCGGCGCAAGCGTTCCGGCACTTGGCCCACCGGCATTGCGATGTCAGTGGTCGGTGCCACAGTGGGGGAGTGAGCAACGTCAGGGCATTCGGCGGCGACCACTTCGACGAGCAGTCGTCGCAGTCGTCGCGGTGTGCGCCACACGGGACAGCAGGGGGTGACGTCGGGTCGTGACCGGTATGGCAGGTGGTGAGGAGGCGGGCGCGCAGGCCGCGCGCTCCCGGGCCCTCGCCGTGCTGCGGGTCCGCAGCAGGGCGCTGGCCGTGGCATTGCTGCCCGCGGCGGCCGCCGTCGTCCTGCTGGCCGGCGGGGCGACCGGTCGGCTGACCGGCCCGGGCTGGTCCATGGCGAGCTGGATCGTGTCCGGCATCGCCGCCGTCGTGCTCCTCGCCGCCGCCGCTATCGCGCTCGTCGTCGCCCGCGCCCGGCCCGCCGTGAGCCCCACGGTCTCGATCACCGAGCAGGCGGCCCCCGATCTCTACCGCCTGGTCAGGGATCTGGCGGACCGTCTCGACGTCCCGCCTCCCTCCGCGATAGCGCTCACCCCGGACTGCGACAGCTGGCTGGAGGACCGCACCCACCCGTCCCACAGCTCGCCCGCGCCCCGATCGGAGACCGCGGGTTCCGGGGCGGCCGACAGGGGCACCGGTGTCACGGTCACCGACCGGCCCGACGAGATGACGGACACCCGCGGATCATCACCCGGCCCGCACTCAGACCTGCACTCAGACCTGCACTCGGATCCGCACTCGGATCCGCACTCGGATCCGCACTCAAGTCCGCGGTCGGGCCTACGGTCCGGTCTCCCATCACGTCCGCGATCAGATCCACGATCAGGTGTGGAGTCCGGACTCTCCTCACCCCGTCGGCACCGCCCGCCCACCGCCCCGGTGCTCGTCATCGGCTCACCCTTCCTGTGGTGGATGCGGGTCGGGGAGCTACGAGCGGTGCTGGCCCCGGTCGTTGCCGGTACGGGACCGTCGGCGCACCCGGACATAGCCGCGGCCCGGCGTTTCGTACGGGGGCTGGACGCGGCCGTGGCCGTCACCTCGTCGCCGACGCACGGCCCGCTCGTCCGCTCGGTGCTGGGCGGGGTCGGCTGGGTCACCCGGCTGCTCCTGCGCGGCTGCCGCGTGCACGCGGCCGAGATGGAGCGCGGGGTCGCCGCCGCGGCGGCCGAGCGTGCACAGGCTGTGGACTACGGTCTGCGGATCGTCGCCCAGGAGCAGGTCGGACTGGCCTATGCGGGCTGGGACCGCCTCCTCACCCGGGTCGCACTGCCCGCCTGGCGGATGGGCCGCTGGCCGTCCCGCCTGGACGCGGGTGTGGTCGCCGCGCTCACGGAGCTGTCCCGCCGCGACCGCCTGGCCGAGGGCTTCGCCTCCCGGCTCGGCGAGCGCCCCGCCTGCGACCTGCTCGAAGAGCCCGGGACGGTCGACGAGGCCGCGTCCCTCCTCGCCGCCCGCCTCTTCCACGGCGGCCCCGCCGAGTCCGGCGGCGGCTGGGCCCCGGTCGACTGGCACGAATATCCGGACGAGGTCGTCGACCGCAAATGGCGGACGGACGCGGCCCGACTCCACCGCGTCCTCGACACGTTGGGCGTCCGCCACACCACGAGCGACCCGACCCCGGACCCCACCGGCCCCGCCCCCGGCGGCCCCACCCTCTCCCGGGTCCTCAACCACCTGACGACCCTCACGAGTCCCCCGACCCCGACCCCGACCGCGGACCGGGCCGCCGAAGGACTTCATGCCGGCCGCCGGCACGAGCACAACCCCGCCCAAGAACCGGACCGGCACCACATATCCCAACTCGGCGACGGCGACGGCGACGGCGACGACAGCGAGGGCCACGGCGACGGCGAGAGCCACGGCGACAGCGCCCGTACCGGTGCCGACGGCGACGGCGAGAGCCACGGCTATGCCGACGGCAACGGTGATGGCGACAGCGCTGGTGGCAGTGCTGACGGCGGGTTCGACATCAGCGTCAGTGGCAGCGTCAGCGACGACCTCGGGGACAGCTTCGACGCGGGTCCCGTCGGCGGTGCCGGACTCGGCGAGGACGACGACGAACCCGGTCTCGCCAACGTCCGGTCCGCGGGCCTGGCCGCCGCGTTGACCGCCGAGCTGGCGCGGGAGGAGGCCGCGGCCCCGCCCGCCGCGTCCACCGCGGGCGGCGGAGCCGAGACGCAGGGGCCGGATCGGGCGCTGTGGGACGAGGGGCTGTTGCCGCTGTTCCCGATGCAGCCGCCCCGCACGGGCCGTGAGCTGTTGGCCGAGCACGTCACCGCGATGGTCTGCTGCGCGGCGATGGACACGGCGGGCGCGACCCCGGGTCTGGACTGGCTCGACGGCCCCTCCCTCCTCGTCGACGGCGAACGAGCGGCCGACCTCGCCCCCAGGGTCCTGACCCTCGTGGAGGACGGCGACCCCGCCCCCCTCCGCGACTGGCTCCGCCGCCTGGGCGTCCGCCCGGAGAAACCGGTCCGCCTGGTCTGAAGCAGGGCCCCACGCCGCTCGTAGGCCCAACCACGCGCCCACCCGACCACCCACGGCGGCTCGAACCACCCACGCCCCGTCAGGCCACCCGCAGCCCCGCCCCACCCCACCACAGCCCCGCCCGACCACCCACCGCTCCACTACCCCACCCCTGCCCCCAGGCCCCCGAACTGACGATCCCCGTCTCCCACCTTCGGGAGCCCGCCCCCACCCCCCGGCCCGAAGTCCACACCCTCCACCGTCGAAGTCCACGGCCCCCCGCCCGCAGGCCCACACCGCCCCCACCTGCGCGAGGACCCGCCGACCACTCAGGCCACGTACGCCCCCACCCAACTCCCCACCCGGAGGCACCTGTTCCACTCTCGCCAATTCGCAACGAACGGTGACGGAGCGCGTGCGTAATGTGATGTGCTGGGACCGATCGCGTACATAGCAAGGGCTTGCGAAAGCTCACGGGGGACGAGGGAGGGGACCATTCATGGACTCGGAGCACCACATCCGCCGGTGGGAGTCGGGCGCACTCGCCCACGCCGTGACGGACCCCTTCGGCCAGGGCCCCGTCCCCTGGCTCCGGGGCAACGTGACGTACTTCGACGACACGGGCCACGTCGTCCCCTGGTACGTGGAGCCGGGCCCGCCGGAGCCCGACACCCCGGCCAAAGGAGGCCGCACCGGCACACGAGCCCGCGTCCCCGCCCCCCGTACCGCACCGGGCGGCCCGCGCTCCGCCGACGACGTGCGCCGCCAGATCAAGGGCTTCGCCGCGGCCGGCGCCGCCGCCCCCGGCGAATCCATCGACTTCCACATCACCGTCGACCCGCCCCAGGAGTTCGGCGTCGACATCTACCGCATCGGCCACTACAGCGGCGACGGCGCGGCGAAGATCATCACCAGCCCCCGCCTCTCCGGCATCGTCCAGCCCCCGCCCCTCACCGCCGACCGCACAGTCTCCTGCCACCACTGGTGGCTCTCGTGGCGCCTGCAGATCCCGACGTACTGGAACGTCGGCGCGTACGTGGCGGTCCTGACCACCGCCGACGGGTACCGCTCCCACGTGCCGTTCACCATCCGCGACGACCGTCAGGCCGACCTGCTGCTCCTGCTCCCGGACATCACGTGGCAGGCGTACAACCTCTATCCGGAGGACGGCCGCACGGGCGCCAGCCTCTACCACGCCTGGGACGAGAACGGCCGGCTGCTCGGCGAGTCCGACGCGGCGACGACCGTCTCCTTCGACCGCCCGTACGCCGGCGCCGGCCTCCCCCTCCACGTCGGCCACGCCTACGACTTCATCCGCTGGGCCGAGCGCTACGGCTACGACCTCGCCTACGCCGACGCCCGCGACCTGCACTCCGGCCGCGTCGACCCGGCCCGCTACCGGGGCCTGGTCTTCCCGGGCCACGACGAGTACTGGTCACCGCAGATGCGCCGCACCGCCGAGCTCGCCCGGGACGGCGGCACCTCACTCGTCTTCCTCTCCTCCAACACCATGTACTGGCAGGTGGAGCTGGGCCCGTCCCCGTCCGGAGCCCCCGACCGCCTCCTCACCTGCCGAAAACGCCGGGGCCCCGGCAAACCCGCACTGTGGCGCGAAATCGACCGCCCCGAGCAGCAGTTGATGGGCATCCAGTACGAAGGCCGGGTCCCCGAACCCCACCCCCTGGTCGTGCGCAACGCCGACCACTGGCTCTGGGACGCGACCGGCGCCCACGAGAACGACGAGCTGGACGGCATGGTCGCCGGCGAGGCCGACCGCTACTTCCCCCGCACACCGCTCCCCGAGCACCAGGGCCGCATCCTCCTCGCCCACTCCCCGTACCGGGACGCCGACGACGTCGTCCGCCACCAGGAGACGTCCCTGTACCGGGCCCCATCCGGCGCCTGGGTCTTCGCATCCGGAACGTTCGCGTGGTCCCCGGCCCTGGACCGACCGGGCCACGTCGACACCCGCGTCCAGCGAGCCACCGCAAACCTCCTGGACCGCATCTGCAAACGTGACTGAGTGCCGCATCGAGTCCCGTACCGCGTCCGGTGCCGAGTCCCGCGCCGGCTCTCGCCGAAGCACCCCTGGGCACGACCGGTCGTCCCCGTACGGGAGAATCGAGCCACTTGGACATCACCACGGGGAGGAACCGTGTCCGGATTCGTAGAAAAGCCCGAGCCGATCCAGGTTCCGGGCCTGGTGCACCTGCACACCGGCAAGGTGCGCGAGCTGTACCAGAACGAGGCGGGCGACCTCGTGATGGTCGCCAGCGATCGAACGTCCGCGTTCGACTGGGTGCTGCCGACGGAGATCCCCGACAAGGGACGCGTCCTCACGCAGTTGTCCCTCTGGTGGTTCGACCAGCTCGCCGACCTGGTTCCGAACCACGTCCTGAGCACCGAACTCCCGCCGGGCGCCCCCGCCGACTGGGCGGGCCGCACCCTCGTCTGCAAGTCGTTGAGCATGATCCCGGTCGAGGCCGTCGCCCGCGGCTATCTCACCGGCTCGGGCCTGCTGGAGTACAACGACTCCCGTACGGTCTGCGGTCTCGCCCTTCCCGAGGGTCTGGTCGACGGCTCCGAGCTGCCGGCGCCGATCTTCACCCCCGCCACCAAGGCCGCCGTCGGCGAGCACGACGAGAACGTGTCGTACGAGGAGATCGCCCGCCAGGTCGGCGCGGAGACCGCCGCCCAGCTGCGCCAGACGACCCTCGCCGTCTACAGCCGGGCCCGGGACATCGCCCGTGAACGGGGGATCATCCTGGCCGACACCAAGTTCGAGTTCGGCTACGAGGGCGACACCCTCGTCCTCGCCGACGAGGTCCTCACCCCGGACTCCTCCCGCTTCTGGCCGGCCGACCTCTGGGAGCCGGGCCACGCCCAGCCGTCCTTCGACAAGCAGTTCGTCCGCGACTGGCTGACCTCGGAGGCCTCGGGCTGGGACCGCAAGAGCGAGCAGCCCCCGCCGCCGCTGCCCGAGGAGATCATCACCGCGACCCGGGCCAAGTACGTGGAGGCGTACGAGCGACTGACGGGTACGAGCTGGAGCTAGGCCCCGGCGCACGAAGAAGACCCCGGTCCAGTGGACCGGGGCCTTCTTTCGACCTATCTCACGAGCGGACGACCAGGTTCGAACTGGCGACCTCAACCTTGGCAAGGTTGCGCTCTACCAACTGAGCTACGTCCGCGCTGCGCCGTGGCGCGAGGCCTACTATACCCAACCTCGCTCCCGGGCGAGCCGCACCGCCGCGTGCCGGTTCTCCACGCCGAGCTTGGAGACAGCCGACGACAGATAGTTCCGGACAGTCCCCTGGGACAGCGCGGCCCGCTCGGCGATCTCCGCGACAGGGGCACCGTCGGCAGCGAATTCGAGCACCTCGGCCTCCCGCGTGGTCAGCGGCGAGTCCCCGGAGGAGATCGCGTCGGCCGCCAACTCCGGGTCCACATAACGGTTACCCGCGTGTACGGTCCTGATGATCTCCGCGAGCCGCTGCGCGCTGACGGTCTTGGGGACGAACCCGCGCACACCCGCTTCAAGCGCCCGCTTCAGGTGTCCCGGCCGCCCGTGACCGGTCACGATCAGCACGCGGCAGCCCGGTAGTTCGGCCCGCAGCGATGTGGCGACCCTCACACCGTCCGCCCCCGGCATCTGCAGATCCAGCACCGCGACATCCGGTTCGTGCGCCCGCGCCATCGCCAGCGCCTCCGGCCCGCTCGCCGCCTCCGCGATCACCACCAGGTCGTCCTCCAACCCCAGCAACGCGGCCAGCGCCCCCCGGATCAGATGCTCGTCGTCCGCGAGCAACAGCCGCACCGGCCGCCGCGCCTCCGGTACGTCGGTCATGAAGCGCTCTCCCGTACGACAGCCGACCCGACGGCGGCCCCAGCGCCTCGCGACGCCGCCCCCGCCTCCTTCACCTTCGCCCTCGCCTTCGCCTTCACCGAGCTGTCCGACCCAGCCGTGCCCGCCGAGTCCTTCGAGTACGCCGCCCCCGTAGCCCCCAGCGGCACCCGCGCCACCACCCGGAACGCCTCGCCGCCCACCGGTCCCGCCTCCAACGTCCCGTCCACGACCGCCAGCCGCTCCCGCAGCCCGGCGAGCCCCGAACCAGCCCCGGAACCGGAGCCCACCTCCTGCTCGCCGCCCGTCCGAATCCCGTCGTTCTCCACGGTCAGCACCACCTGCCCCTCCCTCACCCGCAGCATCACAGCGCACTGATCGCCGTTCCCGTGCCGCAGTACGTTCGTCGTCGCTTCCCGCACCACCCAGGCGAGCGCGGACTGCACCTCGCCGGGCAGCCCGGCGGTGTCCGCCCCGTCGACCGAGCAGTCGATGCCGGCCGCCGCCAACACGCCCTGCGCACCGGAGAGTTCGACGCCGAGGTCGGCCTCCCGATACCCCCGGACGACCTCCCGCACCTCGCGCTGCGACTCATGGGCGATCCGCTGGACCTCGATCATCTGCTCGACCGCCTCGGGCCGTTCCCGGCGGGCCAGCTGGACGGCCAGCTCGCTCTTCAGGGCGATGACCGCGAGGTTGCGGCCTATCACGTCATGCAGGTCGCGCCCGAAGCGGAGCCGCTCCTCGGCGACCGCGAGACGGGCACGGGTGTCGCGGGCGTCGTCGAGTTCGTAGACGGCCTTGAGCAGCCAGACGGAGAAGACGGCGGTGAAGGCGAAGAACGACGTGCTGACCAGCACGAGGACCGACGCGGCCAGCGCGTCGGCCGCGTCCGAGCCCAGCGCCAGGGCGAGGGCTCCGGTGGCTCCCGTAGAGCCCGCGATCAGGTGGAGCACGCGCCGCCGCCCCTGGATGCCGAGCGTGATGAGGCCGAGGCCGAACATCACCACCCCGCTGAACATCGTGCCCAACACGGTGGACGCGGCGTCGTCCTTCTCACCGTCGGCGAGGGCGAACGCGATGCCGCCGAGCAGCATGCTGGCCACGCCGAGCACCCACATCAGCCGCAGGGGCTGCTCGCGGGTGCCCCGCACCCAGTCGAGCGCCCGTGCCGCGGTCATCGAGCCGAGCGCCGCGTGCGTGCACACCAGCACGAACAGCCAGACCGAGGACGGCAGCGGTACCTGGATGAGGAGCGGCAGCCCGAACGCGATGACCTCGATCACCGCGAACGAGTGGAAGGACCACCGCGTGTACGTCTCCACCTTGGCCGGTGTGCTCTTCGCCCGCCACCACGCCCCCGGCCCCCGCATGGCTCAACTCCCCTCATCGGCGCGGCTCCCAGCGGAACCACCGCCGTACAGCAAACACCGCGAGCACGGTCCAGGCCAGCGCGGTGGCGACGGCGCCCAGGGCGTCGTACGCGGACAGGTCGCCGGTCCAGCCACCGCGCACCAGGGTGATGACGGGGCTGAGCGGCAGCAGTTCGCAGAGGGACGCCACCCGGTCGGGCAGCACTTCGAGCGGCACGGTGATGCCCGATCCCAGCAGGGAGACGAACATCAGCGGCAGGCTGGTGACCTGCGCGCTCTCGGAGGTACGGCTGAAGCTCGCGGTGACCGCCGCCAGCGCCACGCACAGCACGACACCGAGCAGCACACCCAGGACGGCCAGGTGGGGCGCGGGCGGCGCTCCGACGTCGAGCAGGATCGAGCAGCCGACCGCCATGAGCAGGCACTGCGCCAGCCCGATGCCGACGGCGGGCAGCGAGGCACCGATGAGGATCTCGGGGTCGCGCAGCTCACCGGTCCGCAGCCGCTTCAGGACGAGTTCCTCACGGCGTACGACGTAGATGTTGGTCAGGGCGGTGTAGATCGCGAAGAGCAGCGAGAAGCCGATGCCGGCGGGCAGGATGACCGTCCCGACGCTCAGTCCCGCCTCCTTCAGGTCCATCTGGTCGGTCGCCGACTTCACGCTGAGCGGCAGCAGCAGCGGGACGAACAACGCCGTGATCAGCGTGGCCCGGCTGCGCCCCAGCAGCGTCAGCTCGGCGCGGGCGAGCGCGGTCATCCGGCCCTTGAGGGTCGTGGTCCCGGCGGTGGGGACGGTCGCCGCGCCTGCCTCCGCCGCCGTACCGGTGGCCCCTGTGGTCGTGCTCATGCCGCTACCCCGTTCTTGCGCGTTTCCGTGTCCGTGCGCGATTCCGTCCCCATGTCCGCGCCCGCGCGCGCCGCCTCCGCCGTCTCCCGCGCGATCCGCAGGAACGCCTCCTCCAGCGAGGCGGACCGCACCTCGAGCCGGCGCAGTTCGACGCGGGCCTGCTCGGCCCAGAGCAGCAGTCCGGTGGCCGCCCGCTGCAGTTCGTCGGTGCGCAGGACCACCACGCGGTCGTGCTCCTCGTGTCCCGTGACGCCGAGTTCGCCGAGGGGTGGCAGGTCGCCGAGGAAGTACCCGGCGGGCAGTTCGAAGGAGATGCGGGACGGCTGGGAGGCGGTCACCTCCGCCGGTGTCCCGGTCGCGGCGACCGTGCCCTCGTGGAGGATGGCGAGCCGGTCGGCCAGGTCCTCCGCCTCCTCCAGGTAGTGCGTGGTGAGCAGCACGGTCGTCCCCGCGTCGCGCAGCTCCCGCACCAGCTCCCAGGTGTCCTGGCGGCCCTCCGCGTCGAGCCCGGTGGTGGGCTCGTCCAGGAACAGCACCTCGGGGCGCCCGAGGAGCGCGAGCGCCAGGTCGAGGCGCCGCTTCTCACCGCCGGACAACTGCTTGACCCGTACGCCGGCCCGGCGCCCGAGCCCGACGATGTCCAGGGCCTCGCCGACGGGACGCGCCCCGCTGGTGCAGCCGGCCCACATCCGTACCGTCTCCGCGACGGTCAGCTCGGAGGGGAAGCCGCCCTCCTGGAGCATCACGCCGATCCGGGGGCGTACGACGGCGCGCTCCCCGTAGGGGTCGTGCCCGAGGACCCGCACGCGGCCGCCGGACGACGGTGCGAGCCCTTCCAGCAGTTCGACCGTCGAGGTCTTCCCCGCGCCGTTGGTGCCGAGAAGTGCGAAGAGTTCGCCCCGGCCGACGGAGAAGGTGATCCCCCGTACGGCCTCGAAACCGCCCCCGTACACGCGCCGCAGGTCGGTGACCTCGATCACGTTCTCGTGATCGTGAGTGTTCACGTCCTCGTGCCCGTTCGTTTTCATGTCTCCAGCGTCCCGGCGGTACGGGGCGTGGGGCAGTGCGCGCTGTCATCACCCGACATGACAAATGTCAGACGGGGTGCGGGAACATGAAGAAGACCCCGGTCCAGTGGACCGGGGTCTTGCTTTCCAGAGCGGACGACGAGGCTCGAACTCGCGACCTCAACCTTGGCAAGGTTGCGCTCTACCAACTGAGCTACGTCCGCATTGCCTCCGACCGGCTCCCACCGATCGGCGCGAAGACCACATTACCTGATCCACAGGAGTGGCTGGTAAGTGATCAGAGCGGGTGACAGGAATTGCACACTGCGCCTTCCCCCTGGAAGGGGGATGTTCTACTACTGAACTACACCCGCGTGACTCCGGTGAGCCGGGCCTTTCGGCCTTGCCCCTCGGCGTGCTCCAGACTCTAGCTGATCCGCCGGGGGGCAACGCAAGTCGGTTGTCCCCGGCATCCAAGTCGACCGCCCCCGGGGCCCGCTGACGGACTCTGAGGACGGCCGACGGAGGCGTGCCTACTGCGCCTCGGTGAACGCCTCGTAGACCCTCTTGGGGATCCGGCCGCGCGCGGGGACCTCCAGCTTGTTGGCCTGGGCCCAGGCGCGTACGGCCGCCGGGTCCGGGGCCACCTGGGTCTGCTTGTACGCCTTGCCCGACCTCGACCGCTTGCGGCCGGCCTCGACGTAGGGCGCGAGCGCCTTACGCAGTTTCTTGGCGTTGGCTTCGTTCAGGTCGATCTCGTACGACTTGCCGTCGAGTCCGAAGGCGATCGTCTCCGCCGCTTCCGAGCCGTCGATGTCGTCGGAGAGAGTGACCACGACACGCTGCGCCACGAATATCGGTCCCTTCGTGCGGCATCTCTCCGTTTGACGTGCCCTGACGTCAGGAAGATGTCGACTGTCCGGCTGTTATTTGGGCAAAGTATCGGCTATTGCCAATTCATTTGTACAGTGCCCGGCATTGCATTGTGAAGACAGACTTAATCTGCCCGCGTGTCCCTCGCGCAATAGGGATCCGAGATCTTTCCCGGAAGTTTTCGTGAGGGTGATCGTCCGATACCTGATCGTGACCGCCGTCACCTGGAATCCCTGTAGTTTCCTACTAATCTACCCGCGTAGAAATTTTGTGCGGGTAGTCTGAAGGAACCTGCTCAGCACCACACACCGGGAGTGCCAGTGGCACGCGTCGTAGTCGACGTCATGCTCAAGCCGGAGATCCTCGACCCCCAGGGCCAGGCGGTGCAGCGCGCGCTGCCGCGCCTCGGTTTCGAGGGCGTCTCCGACGTACGTCAGGGAAAGCGATTCGAACTGGAAGTTGACGGACCGGTGGACGACGCCGCGCTCGCCCGCATCCATGAACTGGCGGAATCCTTCCTCGCCAACACCGTGATCGAGGACTTCACCGTCAAGGTGGAGGAAGTCGCGGAGGTCGGAAAGTGACCGCACGTATTGGCGTCGTCACTTTTCCCGGCAGCCTCGACGACCGGGACACGCAGCGCGCGATCCGGCTCGCCGGTGCCGAGCCCGTCGCTCTCTGGCACAAGGACAAGGACCTCCACCAGGTCGACGCCGTGGTGCTGTGCGGCGGGTTTTCCTACGGCGACTATCTGCGCGCCGGCGCCATCGCGCGCTTCTCGCCGGTGATGGAGACGCTCATCGAGCAGGCGAAGGCCGGACTGCCGGTCCTCGGCATCTGCAACGGCTTCCAGATCCTCACCGAGGCCCACCTCCTCCCGGGCACGATGCTGCGCAACGACCACCTGCACTTCATCTGCCGTGACCAGAAGCTGCGGGTGGAGAACGCCGAGACCTCCTGGACGACCGACTACACGGCCGGCCAGGAGATCCACATCCCGCTGAAGAACAACGACGGGCAGTACGTCGCCGACGCGTACACGCTCGACAAGCTGGAGGCCGAGGGCCGTGTCGCCTTCCGGTACCTCGACTTCAACCCCAACGGCTCCCAGCGCGACATCGCCGGCGTCACCAACGAGACCGGCAACGTGGTGGGCCTCATGCCGCACCCGGAGCACGCCGTGGAGCCGCTGATCGGCACCGGCCGCACCGACGGCCTCCCCTTCTTCACCTCGATCCTCAAGAAGCTGGTCAACGCATGAGCCGGACGCCTCTGGACACGGTCGAGCACGCGGCCGCGACCCCCGACGTCGAGCTGCCCTGGGCCGAACTGGGCCTGAAGAAGGACGAGTACGAGCGGGTCGTCGAGATCCTCGGCCGTCGGCCCACCGGTGCCGAGCTGGCCATGTACTCCGTCATGTGGTCCGAGCACTGCTCGTACAAGTCCTCGAAGGTGCACCTGCGCCAGTTCGGTGAGAAGGCGCCCCAGTCGGACGCCCTGCTCGTCGGCATCGGCGAGAACGCGGGCGTGGTCGACGTCGGCCAGGGCTACGCGGTCACCTTCAAGGTCGAGTCGCACAACCACCCCTCGTACGTCGAGCCCTACCAGGGCGCGGCCACGGGCGTCGGCGGCATCGTGCGCGACATCATCGCGATGGGTGCCCGCCCGGTCGCCGTCGTGGACCCCCTGCGCTTCGGCGCGGCCGACCACCCCGACACCAAGCGCGTCCTGCCGGGCGTCGTCGCCGGCATCGGCGGCTACGGCAACTGCCTGGGCCTGCCGAACATCGGCGGCGAGGTCGTCTTCGACGCCTGCTACCAGGGCAACCCGCTGGTCAACGCCGGTGCCATCGGCGTCATGCGGCACGAGGACATCCACCTCGCGAAGGCCTCCGGCGCCGGCAACAAGGTCATCCTCTACGGTGCCCGCACGGGCGGCGACGGCATCGGCGGCGCCTCGATCCTGGCCTCCGAGACCTTCGACGACGCCAAGCCCTCCAAGCGGCCCGCCGTCCAGGTCGGCGACCCCTTCCAGGAGAAGCTCCTCATCGAGTGCACCCTGGAGGCGTTCAAGGAGAAGCTGGTCGTCGGCATCCAGGACCTCGGCGCTGCCGGCCTGTCCTGCGCCACGTCCGAGCTGGCCTCGAACGGCTCCGGCGGCATGCGCGTGACGCTCGACGACGTCCCGCTCCGCGACTCCACGCTCTCGCCCGAGGAGATCCTCATGAGCGAGTCGCAGGAACGCATGTGCGCGGTCGTGGAGCCGGAGAAGGTCGACCGGTTCCTGGAGATCTGCGACAAGTGGGACGTCATCGCCACGGTGATCGGCGAGGTCACCGACGGCGACCGCCTGGAGATCTACTGGCACGGCGGCAAGATCGTCGACGTCGACCCGCGCACGGTCGCGCACGACGGCCCGGTCTACGAGCGCCCGTACGCCCGCCCGTCCTGGCAGGACGAGCTCCAGGCGGACGACGCGAACAAGCTGCCGCGCCCGGCGACGTCCGAGGAGCTGAGGGACCAGGTCCTGAAGCTGGTGGCGTCCCCCAACCAGGCCTCGAAGTCCTGGATCACCTCGCAGTACGACCACTTCGTGCAGGGCAACACGGTCCTCGCCCAGCCCGAGGACTCCGGCATGATCCGCGTCGACGAGGAGAGCGGCCTGGGTGTCGCCATCGCGACCGACGGCAACGGCCGCTACGCCAAGCTGGACCCGTACCACGGCGCCCAGCTGGCCCTGGCGGAGGCGTACCGCAACGTCGCCACCACCGGCGCCAAGCCGCTCGCCGTCTCCGACTGCCTGAACTTCGGCTCGCCCGAGGACCCGGCGGTCATGTGGCAGTTCGCCGAGGCCGTGCGCGGTCTGGCGGACGCCTGCCAGCAGCTGGGCACCCCGGTGACCGGCGGCAACGTCTCGCTCTACAACCAGACGGGCGAGGTGGCCATCCACCCCACGCCGGTCGTCGCGGTCCTGGGCGTCATCGACGATGTCGCGCGCCGCACACCGGTCGCCTTCCAGGAGGAGGGCCAGCTGCTCTACCTGCTCGGCGACACCCGTGAGGAGTTCGGCGGCTCGGCCTGGTCCCAGGTCGTCCACGACCACCTCGGCGGACTGCCCCCGCAGGTCGACCTGGAGCGCGAGCGCCTGCTCGCCGAGATCCTGATCTCCGCCTCCCGCGACGGCATGATCGACTCCGCGCACGACCTCTCCGACGGCGGTCTGATCCAGGCGGTCGTGGAATCGGCGCTGCTCGGCGGCAAAGGCGCGCGCCTGATCGTCCCCGACGGTCTGGACGCGTTCACCTTCCTCCTCTCGGAGTCGGCCGGCCGCGCCGTCGTGGCCGTCCCCCGCTCCGAGGAGGTCCGCTTCAACGACATGTGCGGCGCCCGGGGGCTCCCGGTCACGCGCATCGGTGTCGTGGACGGTGACGCGGTCGAGATCCAGGGCGAGTTCACCCTCACCCTGGAGGAGCTGCGGGTCGCCCACGAGGGGACGATTCCGGCGCTGCTGGCGTAGTCGGTACGACGGTGAAGGAGCCGCTCGGATGGCCTTCCGGGCGGGTCCTTCTTCTCGGCTGTTTCGCTCAGCGGACGTAGTTCTTGAGGATCTCTGTGTCCAGTTCGATGTCCATCGGGTCGGGGAGGCAGACCTTCTCGCCGAACTTCGCGGTGTGGATGTCGCGGTAGCCGCCGACCCGGGGGTCGGGGCTGCTGTGCACGGTGACCGTGCATGAGTCCCGGTCGATCAGCAGGTACAGCGGGATCCCGGACTCCCCGTAAGCGGCTGGCTTCTCATGCCGGTCCCGCCGGTCGGTGTCCGAGTCGTACGACGTGACCTCGACGACCATGAGGGCCCCGTGGGGGTCGGCCCACTCACCGTGCCCCGCGAAGTGCGCCTCGGGGGTGACCACCGCGTCCGGCTTCGCTCTGCCCTGCCGGTACGTGTCGACCCGGAGCCCCTGGGCCTGGTACACGTCCAGGTCGGGCCTTAACTGCATACACCGCCGGGTCAGCCAGGACACGATCGTGCTGTGGTCCCCGTCCGTCACCTGCTTGACTCCGATCCGTCCGTTGATGAACTCCAACGTGACGGTCTCGGGAGCGGCGGACGCGATCGTTTCGAACTCTTCCACCGACATCTGAGACGTGCGCTCGGCCATAACCGTCATGTTGCCCCCCTTTCTGGGCGAAGGCCAGTGTCGCAAGTGGGCGTCGGAGCGGGGCGCGCTTCGCCGTCGACCACACTTTCGAGTGACCGGGAGTCCGCGCAGGCGCGGCCGCATACGCTCACCCCATGCCCCCCGCCAGGAAACGCCCCCGCGCCTACGACCCCGCCAAGACCCGCAAGGCGGTGCTGGCCCAGTTCGGGAACGTACGGGAGGCCGTGGAGGGACTCGGCGCGGAGCAGCTCGCCTCGCCGACGCGGCTCGGGGAGTGGACCGTGCGGGACCTGGCCGCGCACCTCACCATGGCCGTGGAGAGCGTCAGCCGGGCCCTGGAGCGGCCGGAGCCCGCGAAGGCCGAGCTGCATCCGCTCGACTATGCCGCCGCGACCGCCGTCCACGCGTCCGCCATCGCCGAGGGGAGCCGCAACCTGGCCGAGGCCCACCCCGACCTCGCCGCCCTCTACGCGGACGTGGAGCGGCGGATCACCGACGCGCTCGAGGCAGCCCCGCAGGGTCGGATCATCGACACCCGGGCCGGCGGCATGCTGCTCGACGACTACCTGGTCACCCGCACGATCGAGCTGGTCGTCCACACCGACGACCTGAACGCCGCGGTCCCCGGCCTCGACGTCCCCTTCGACCGGACCGCCCTCGCCACCTGCGTCCGGCTGCTCGCCGACACCCTCGCCGCCCGGGCGCCCGGCGGCTCCACGGAGGTGCGGATCCCGCCGTACGCCGTCGTGCAGTGCGTGGAGGGGCCCCGGCACACTCGGGGCACCCCGCCGAACGTCGTCGAGACGGATCCGCTGACCTGGATCCGGCTCGCGACCGGCCGGGTGGAGTGGGCCGCCGCCCTGGACGGGGCCGAGGTCAGCGCGAGCGGCGAGCGGGCGGACCTGAGCGGGCTGCTGCCCCTGATGCGCTGATCCGGGCCACGAAACCCGGTGGAACCACCCATGCACCCCACCCGTCCCACCGCCATGGACAAGCGACTGACCCTCACCGCCCTGGCACTGCTCCCGCTCCCGCTGCTCGCGGCCTGCGGCACCGAGTCGGCCGGCGACTCCGGCAGCGGCAACGTCGGCTCGGCCGCCACGAAGTCCTCGGTCACCGGCGTCCGCTGGAAGGTCGACAGCCTGACCGTGGGCGGGAAGACCGAGAAGGCCCCCGACAGCGCCTATCTGAAGATCGCCGACAACGGCGACGTCGACGGCAACTACGGCTGCAACACCTTCGGTTCCACCGCCGCCTTCGAGGACGACGGCATCGACTTCGAGACCGCCCGGTCCACCGAGATGGCCTGCGGCGACGCCCTGATGACGTTCGAGAAGAGCTTCGCCCGCACCCTCGACACCGAGAAGTTCACGGCCGAGACCACCGGCGACGGCAAGCTCACCCTCACCACCGGAGACGGCGACACCGTCGAGCTGACCGAGGAGAAGCCCGCGGAGCTCTACGGCACCAAGTGGCGGATCGACTCCCTCATGGACCACGACGTCGCCACCTCGCTCCCCGAGGCCGCCCGGGGCAAGGCCTGGTTCACCCTCGACAAGAAGGCGGGCACCCTCAGCGGAAGCGTCGGCTGCAACGACATCTCCGCGAAGGCCACGGTGAGCGAGGACGAGATCACCCTCGGCAACCCGAGGACCACCCGCAAGATGTGCTCCGATTCACTCATGGCCGCCGAGCGCAGCCTTCTGGACCTCTTCAAGGGCACGGTGAAGTATCGGATCGATCACCGCGGTATCACGCTGACCAGCGAAAACAACGCGGGTGTCGGAGCCGTCGCCGACAAGTGACGTGCGGCGGGCCGCAGTCGGGGACCGGGGCGGGCGAGATCACCGGATTCGGACCGGTGCGCGATCTCGCCTACACTCGGTGGCGTGCCACGTGGTGACGGACGACTCAACCACGACCTTCTCCCCGGCGAGAAAGGCCCCCAGGACGCGTGTGGCGTCTTCGGTGTCTGGGCGCCGGGCGAAGAGGTCGCGAAGCTCACTTACTTCGGGCTCTACGCCCTCCAGCATCGGGGCCAGGAATCCGCGGGTATCGCGGTCAGCAACGGCTCCCAGATCCTCGTCTTCAAGGACATGGGCCTCGTTTCCCAGGTCTTCGACGAGACCTCGCTCGGTTCCCTCCAGGGTCACATCGCGGTCGGTCACGCCCGCTACTCGACCACCGGCGCCTCCGTCTGGGAGAACGCCCAGCCCACGTTCCGTGCGACCGCGCACGGCTCCATCGCCCTCGGCCACAACGGCAACCTGGTCAACACCGCCCAGCTCGCCGAGATGGTCGCCGACCTGCCCAAGCAGGAGGGCCGTACGCCGCGCGTCGCGGCCACCAACGACACCGACCTGCTCACCGCGCTCCTCGCGGCCCAGGTCGACCCCGAGGGCAAGCCGCTGACCATCGAGGAGGCCGCCCTCACGGTCCTCCCGCAGGTGCGCGGCGCCTTCTCCCTCGTCTTCATGGACGAGCACACCCTCTACGCCGCCCGTGACCCGCAGGGCATCCGCCCGCTGGTCCTCGGCCGGCTGGAGCGCGGCTGGGTCGTCGCCTCCGAGTCCGCCGCCCTCGACATCTGCGGTGCCGCCTACGTCCGCGAGATCGAGCCGGGCGAGTTCATCGCCATCGACGAGAACGGTCTGCGCAGCTCCCGATTCGCGGAAGCGAAGCCCAAGGGCTGTGTCTTCGAGTACGTCTACCTGGCCCGCCCGGACACCGACATCGCCGGCCGGAACGTGTACCTCTCCCGCGTGGAGATGGGCCGCAAGCTGGCCAAGGAAGCCCCTGTCGAGGCCGACCTGGTCATAGCGACCCCGGAGTCCGGCACCCCGGCCGCCATCGGCTACGCGGAGGCCTCGGGCATCCCGTTCGGTGCGGGTCTGGTGAAGAACGCGTACGTCGGACGTACGTTCATCCAGCCCTCCCAGACGATCCGCCAGCTCGGTATCCGGCTGAAGCTGAACCCGCTGAAGGAAGTCATCAAGGGCAAGCGCCTGGTGGTCGTCGACGACTCGATCGTCCGCGGCAACACCCAGCGCGCACTGGTCCGGATGCTCCGCGAGGCGGGCGCCGCCGAGGTCCACATCCGGATCTCGTCCCCGCCCGTGAAGTGGCCCTGCTTCTTCGGCATCGACTTCGCCACCCGCGCCGAGCTCATCGCCAACGGCATGACGATCGACGAGATCGGCACCTCCCTGGGCGCCGACTCCCTGGCCTACATCTCCATCGACGGCATGATCGAGGCGACCACCATCGCCAAGCCGAACCTCTGCCGCGCCTGCTTCGACGGCGAGTACCCGATGGAGCTGCCGGACCCCGAGCTGCTCGGTAAGCAGCTCCTGGAGACCGAGCTGGCGGCCGGACCCGCCGCCACGGCCGCGGCCGACGCGATCCGTCGCCCGTAAGACTGCCCGTAGAGAGCCGGTAACACCTGCTTACCTGCCGCAGTACGACACGAAAGTTCTCACCGTCATGTCTGAGACAACTGGTGCCAGCTACGCAGCCGCGGGCGTCGACATCGAGGCGGGCGACCGCGCCGTAGAGCTGATGAAGGAGTGGGTGAAGAAGACCCAGCGCCCCGAGGTCCTGGGCGGCCTCGGCGGCTTCGCCGGCCTCTTCGACGCCTCCGCCCTCAAGCGCTACGAGCGTCCGCTGCTCGCCTCCGCCACGGACGGCGTCGGCACGAAGGTCGACATCGCGCGTCAGCTGGGCGTGTACGACACCATCGGCCACGACCTGGTCGCCATGGTGATGGACGACATCGTGGTCTGCGGCGCCGAACCGCTGTTCATGACCGACTACATCTGTGTCGGCAAGGTCCACCCCGAGCGGGTCGCCGCCATCGTCAAGGGCATCGCCGAGGGCTGTGTGCTCGCCGGCTGCGCCCTCGTCGGCGGCGAGACCGCCGAGCACCCCGGTCTGCTCGGCCCGGACGACTTCGACGTCGCCGGCGCCGGCACGGGCGTGGTCGAGGCCGAGCGCCTCCTCGGCCCGGATCGTATCCGTACGGGTGACGCGGTCATCGCCATGGCGGCCTCCGGCCTTCACTCGAACGGGTACTCGCTCGTCCGGCACGTCCTGCTCAACCAGGCGGGCCTCTCCCTGGACGCCGAGATCGCCGAACTCGGCCGCACCCTCGGCGCGGAACTCCTGGAGCCGACCAAGATCTACTCGCTGGACTGTCTGGCCCTCACCCGCACCACCGAGGTCCACGCCTTCAGCCACGTCACCGGCGGCGGCCTGGCCGCCAACCTGGCCCGTGTGATCCCCGACACCCTGCACGCCACGGTGGACCGCTCCACCTGGACCCCGGCCCCGATCTTCGACCTGGTCGGCACCACCGGTCAGGTCGAACGCCTGGAGCTGGAGAAGACCCTGAACATGGGCGTGGGCATGATCGCCATCGTCCCCCAGGAGTCGGCGGACGTGGCCCTGACCACCTTGGCAGACCGCGGCGTCGAGGCCTGGGTGGCGGGCGAGATCACCGACCGCGCCGACCACACCACCGGCGCCGAACTGGTCGGCGACTACGCACGAGCCTGAACGGCGACGCATGCCGGGCACGCCAAAAGCGCCCCCGATGGGTCGAAGACCCAAAAGGGGCGCGGGGAACTGCGCGATCAGCCACGAGGAACCCGCGGCCGCGAACGCACAGTGACCCCCGAGCTATGAGGCGCCCGGCTACTCCCAGCGGAGCGAACACGCACAAAACCCGGTCCGGCGGAGCAACCCGCCCGGACCGGGTGGAGCGCGGCTAGATCGTCAAGCGCCGCGACGATGAGAGGCGGGACCGGACTGATCGTCCTCGTCGTCCTCATCGTCGTTGTAAAGATCCGCGTACTGGGAGTACAGGTTGTCTTCGTCCTCGTCGTCGTCCTCGAACGGCTCGCCGTTCGGTGGTTGGCTCGAAGTCGAAGCGCCCAGCTCGCTGGCCAGACGCGACAGGTCAGTCCCGCCGCTGTTGTACTTCAGCTGGCGGGCGACCTTCGTCTGCTTGGCCTTGGCCCGGCCGCGCCCCATGGCTCGACCCCCTCGGTGACGGGGCTCGACGGCCCCAGAGTCTTGACACGCGTTCATGATCTGGAACGGGCTCTCCGTGGAGAGACCGGTCCGTAGGGCTTCCACGGTACCTGAGCCCACGCCCATACGGTACGTCGCCCGCAGGACGTGCCCGTGCCCAGAACCTGCGAGGAGCCCTTTCCCCGCTGGTCAACGGTGATTTTAACCGTTTCTGAGCGGGCGACCCGCCGACGGAAGTGAGAGTTCTCTCTAAAGCCGCCGCCGGGTACCGCGGGCGCCGCGCGGAAGCCGCACGGCGCCCCTCCCCAAGGCTCAGCGACCGCGCCCCGCGGCCGCCTCGTGCATCCGCTGCTCGGCGATCCGGTCGGCTGCGGCGGCTGGCGGAATGCCATCCATCTTCGCACGTGCGAAGATCGCCAGTGTGGTGTCGAAGATCTTCGCCGCTTTCCCCTTGCACCGGTCGAAGTCGAACCCGTGGAGCTCGTCGGCGACCTGGATGACTCCGCCGGCGTTCACCACGTAGTCCGGCGCGTAGAGGATCCCGCGGTCGGCGAGGTCCTTCTCGACGCCCGGGTGCGCGAGCTGGTTGTTGGCCGCGCCGCACACCACCTTGGCGGTCAGCACGGGCACGGAGTCGTCGTTCAGGGCCCCGCCGAGCGCGCAGGGGGCGTAGATGTCGAGTCCCTCGGTCCGGATCAGCGCGTCGGTGTGCGCGACGGCGGTGACGCCTGCCGGATGCCGGTCGAGGATGCGCCGTACGGCGTCCGCGCGCACGTCCGTGATTACGACCTCGGCGCCCTCGGCCCGCAGGTGCTCCACGAGGTGGTGGCCGACCTTGCCGACGCCCGCGATCCCGACCTTGCGGTCGCGCAGCGACGGATCGCCCCACAGGTGCTGGGCGGAGGCCCGCATGCCCTGGTAGACGCCGAAGGCGGTGAGGACGGAGGAGTCTCCGGCGCCGCCGTTCTCGGGGGAGCGGCCGGTGGTCCAGCGGCACTCGCGCGCCACGACGTCCATGTCGGCGACATAGGTGCCGACGTCGCATGCGGTGACGTACCGGCCACCGAGGGAGGCCACGAACCGTCCGTAGGCGAGCAGCAGCTCCTCGCTCTTGATCCGGTCGGGGTCGCCGATGATCACGGCCTTGCCGCCGCCGTGGTCGAGACCGGCCATGGCGTTCTTGTACGACATGCCGCGCGCGAGGTTCAGGGCGTCGGCGACGGCCTCCGCCTCGGTCGCGTACGGATAGAAGCGCGTGCCGCCGAGTGCGGGGCCGAGCGCGGTGGAGTGGAGGGCGATGACGGCCTTGAGGCCGCTGGCCCGGTCCTGGCAGAGCACGACTTGCTCGTGACCGCCCTGGTCCGAGTGGAACAGGGTGTGCAGGACGCCGTCAGATACTTCGGTCACTGTGGTGACTCCTGGGTAAGAAGCGGCGGTGGGTGACAGGCTCCCGTACGGGTGGCGGGGTCTGTGAGCATGAGGGTAGAGCCTGCGTCCGCCGTACAGCGGCGCAGCCTCAGGATCACCCCCCGGCCGGAGTACGCACGTGGTGCGATCCGCACAGTTTTCGGGCCCGCCCGTGTGCGGGTTCGGCAGGTTTCCCCGGTGGCAGCCGGGGGAGGGAGCAGGCGTGCCCAAGGTGTCCTCGGTGATCGTCCCGTACGCGTCCTACCTCCGCGTGTACGAGCCGCTGGCGGCCTTCCCCGAGCCCGAGCGCGGCCACTGGGCCCGCTACGCCCGGCGCCCCGACCGCCCCTCGTACCAGGACGAGCTGCGCCGCTCGCTGGCCGACCTGCTGCCGACCCCGCCGGTGCCGGTGCCGGTGCACGAGAGCGACGACGCCTTCGTGCTGGAGGTCGACGGGGTGGTCTGTGTCTGCCCCTGGCGGACCCGGCTGCGCGGCTGGCAGGCGCTCGGCGACCTGGCCGAGGAGCTGCCCGCCCCGGTGCTGGACGCGGTGCTGCCGCCGCTGGTCCGCCACCAGGCGAGCCAGGACTACGAGCGCTGGATGGCCGGCAACCCGGACGCCCGGCCGTGGATCCGCACCGCGACCTGGCAGGTGCCGCTGAACTGGTTCGTCCTCGTCTCGGACGAGGAGCGCACGTACGAGAAGGGGTCGGGCGAGAAGGGATCCGGCGAGATCTCGCCGGTGCTTCGCTATCGCACTCCCATGGTGCAGGCCCGGCGGCGCGTGGCGCGGGGGCTGCGGGCCCTGCGGGACGCCATCGACGAGGGGCCGCTCATCGACGGTCTGATCGACGTGGGCCGCTGGCTGGAGGAGTTCCACCCGCGCTCGCTCGTCGAGCTGGACTACGGCGGCCTGGTGCACGTCCTGCCCGCGGAGGAACTGGACGGCGACCACTCCGCGGCCGATGTCGCCGAGGGCATCGAGGCCCTGCGCGGCGGGGACGGTCTCGCCGCCGGGGAGGCCTACGGGCGCCTGGTCGAGCGCTGGCGGGCGGTACGGGACCGGCGCTCGGCGAACTGAACTGGTCCGAACCGGTTGAACCGGCTCAACCTCGCGTCCGTACTTGTGACTTGTGAGGCCGGTGGGAAAAGGCTTTCCATGAAAGCCGAACCGTGGTGAACTGTCCACCCTTGACCCAAGCTTGACGCAACGCAGTGACCTGCGGGTGTCATCGGGGGACGTAGGTCACCGATCCGGGCTTTTGTGTCAAGAAGCCGCCAAGCGTGACGGATTGCACTTACGCGGGCCTTGCCTCTTACGCACCTCCTCGTGTCAAAATAGGACAAGGAGCCCGGGGGAGGCTCCTTCTGCCCACGTAAGGGTGGAATCTCAGCATTGCACGCTATTGGGGGGTCTCGTGACTCCTGCACGCCACTGTGACTGATCGTCACAGTGGCGTGACTGTCCGCTATGGCATGGTCCATCGGCATCCGTCGCTGATGAACACCTGGGAGGGCAATTCCATCGGTTTGGCCGACGCGGCTGGACAGATGGTGTAGTTGTAGTGCCGAGGACAAGCCGTTCGTCCTATAACCGACTCGACTCGCGTCCGCCATTTCGGGCAACGCGGGTCAAGGTGCAGAATTTAGAGGAAAGAACCGAGAAGGTTCGGTTCTCCCGAGGAGGCCGCTCATGACCGCTCGCACCCCTGATGCCGAGCCGCTGCTGACCCCGGCTGAGGTCGCCACCATGTTCCGCGTCGACCCCAAGACGGTCACGCGGTGGGCGAAGGCCGGCAAGCTCACGTCCATCCGCACGCTCGGCGGACACCGCCGTTACCGCGAGGCTGAGGTCCGCGCACTGCTCGCGGGCATTCCGCAGCAGCGCAGCGAGGCCTGAACAACCGCATGACAGGGCATTTCGGCTGGTCCCCCAATCGGCCGGAAGCCTGAGAAGCACCGCTCAACAGCTTCGAACGACGCGGGTTCTGCCCCAACAGATCCCACGCCCGAGCCACACAGAGCTTTCCGGGAGGCCCAGGCTTCCCGGTCGTCGTCAGGCAAGCACCAAGGGTGCGTCGTAGATCGCGCTGGACTCCGCCGGGTCCAGCGCGATCTTTTTTGTGCCCCAGATCAGGGGAATCGTCGGTTCCGGGTCCGGAACCGACGGGTTGTGCGCGGGCTTGTCGGACTCTGGGGAGGGGTGTCGGATCTCCTGTGCAGGACCCTGGGGACTGGTGCAATTGCACATATTAAATTGACCAGTTGCAGGGGACCGGTAAGAACCGGCGTTCCGAAAACTCGTTCAGTGACACCCGTCACACGCCGGGCTCCTTGTTGCCCGAGCGGCATCTGCGGTAGAGGGGGCGGGAGTTGAGCGTGACACGCCCTAGCCGCATGTGTTCCCTACGGGGCGCGTCTCACGCCTTGGCGGGCGTCTCGTCCTCCGTGGGGTCCTCGGCGCCGTCGTCGCCACTGGGGTGCTCCGTCGCCAGCCGCAGCAGTCGGTGGCAGATCGGGCAGTGGCGGGTGAGATGGCGGTACGAGGAGGCGGCCGACAGGTGGGCACGGAGTAACGCGCGCGTCTCGTGCCGAGCGGTCGCCGCCATACGCCACCTCCGGGGTCTGTGGGCCCTGAATCTGGGGTACCGGCGGAATGTGACGCCGTCAACCCCCACAGCGCCGACGGAGCCGCCGCGGGCGGCCGTCGGGGGCGCGGGGAACTGCGCGATCAACCCCATGCGACCGCACGCACAACAGCCCCGGCCTCCCGAGCTCTTGGGCGTAGCCCCATCGCTGTCGAAGGGGCGGCAGCCCCTGTTGACGGGACGGGACGGGTGGGGGCGGTGGGGGCGAGGAAGACTCGCCCGCACATGCAGGAGGCCCGCATCCTCATCGGATGCGGGCCTCTCACGATCGTGCGGTCCTGACGGGATTTGAACCCGCGGCCTCCACCTTGACAGGGTGGCGAGCACTCCAAACTGCTCCACAGGACCAGGTTTCGCAGTCCGCGCCTTGTTGCCGCTGGCCTGCGAGAAGAGACTCTACAGGAGCGGTGGCCCCGGGTCGAACTCACCCGGTGTGCAGGGCCGATCACGGAACCGCCGCGTCGATCGCCTTCACGATCCGCTTGTCGGAGACGGGGTAGGCCGTGCCCAAGGCGTGCGCGAAGTAGCTGACGCGCAGCTCCTCGAGCATCCAGCGGATCTCCTTGACCGAGGAGGGCACCGGCCGCCCCTGGGGCAGCTGTTCCAGCAGCCAGGCGTACTCGTCGCGCATCTCGTGGACCTTCTCCATCCGGGACGTGTCCCGCTGGACACCGGTCGGCATCTGCTGCAGCCGGCGGTCGGCCGCCACCAGATAGCGCATCAGGTCCGGCAGCCGGCGCAGCCCCGCCTCCGTGACGAACCCCGGCTTCACGAGGGCGTCCAGCTGCCCCCGTACGTCCGCGAGGTTGGCGAGGAGGGCCGTGCTGCGGGTCGACTTCAGACGGCGTTCGCAGGCCTGCCAGGCGGCCAGTACCTGCTGCACCTGGCCGACCGTGCGGACCGTGGTGTCGACGATCTCCGCGCGCACCTTGTCGTACAGCTTGCGGTACGACGACTCGTCCCACGCCGGTCCGCCGAAGTCGGCGATCAGCTTGTCGGCGGCGGCCATCGCGCAGTCGTCGAACAGGGCCTGGATCGAACCGTGCGGATTGGCCGACAGTGCCAGCTTCTGCGCGTTGGTGAGCTTTTCGCTCGCGAACTTCGCAGGGTTGACCGGAATGTTTCGGAGGATGAGCCTACGGGTGCCGTTCCACATCGCCTCCATCTGCTCCGCCTCCGTGTCGAAGAGGCGTACGGAGACGGTGTTCGCCGCCGGACCGTCGTCGACGAGGGCCGGATACGCCTTCACCGGCTGCCCGGCCCGGCGGGTCTCGAAGACCCGGGTGAGCGAGCCGATCGTCCAGTCCGTCAGGCCCGTCCGCTCCACGGACTCGCCGCCCTGGCGCTCGGCGGTGGCCGCGGCGGCCTGCGAGAGGGCCTTGCGGGCCTTCGGCCTCAACTGCTGCCGCAGTGCTTCCAGGTCCTTGTCCTCGGCGAGCTTCCTGCGCCGCTCGTCGACGATCCGGAAGGTGATCTTCAGGTGGTCGGGGACCCGGGCCCAGTCGAAGTCCTCGGGCGTCACCGGCACGCCCACCATGCGCTTGAGTTCGCGGGCCATCGTCACCGGCAATGGCTCCTGGAGGGGGACCGCCTGATCCAGGAACCGCTGTGCGAAGTTCGGCGCCGGCACGTAGTTCCGGCGGATCGGCTTCGGGAGGGAACGGATCAGCTCCGTCACCACCTCCTGCCGCAGGCCCGGGATCTGCCAGTCGAAGCCCTCGTCGGTGACCTGGTTGAGGACATGGAGGGGGATGTGGACCGTCACGCCGTCCGCGTCGGCGCCCGGCTCGAACTGGTACGTGACGCGGAACTTCAGTTGTCCCTGCCGCCAGGAGTCCGGGTAGTCGGCCTTGGTGACCGCCTCGGCCGACTCCCGGATGAGCATCTCCCGCTCGAAGTCCAGGAAGTCGGGCTGCTCATGGCGCTTGTGCTTCCACCAGGAGTCGAAGTGGGCGCCCGAGACGACATGGTCGGGGACCCGCTGGTCGTAGAAGTCGAAGAGTGTGTCGTCGTCGACCACGATGTCCCGGCGCCGGGCCCGGTGCTCCAGCTCCTCGACCTCGCTGAGGAGCTTGCGGTTGTCGGCGAAGAACTTGTGGTGCGTGCGCCAGTCGCCCTCGACGAGCGCGTTGCGGATGAACAGCTCGCGGCTGGCCTCCGGGTCGATCCGGCCGTAGTTGATCTTCCGCTGGGCGACGATCGGTACGCCGTACAGCGTGACCTTCTCGTACGCCATCACGGCCGCCTGGTCCTTCTCCCAGTGCGGCTCGCTGTACGTCCGCTTGAGGAGGTGCTCGGCGAGCGGCTCGACCCACTCGGGCTCGATCCGCGCGTTGACGCGGGCCCACAGGCGGCTCGTCTCCACCAGCTCGGCGGACATCACGAAGCGCGGGGGCTTCTTGAAGAGGGCCGAGCCCGGGAAGATCGCGAACTTGGCGTTCCGGGCGCCCAGATACTCGTTCTTCCCCGTGCTCCTCCCGCCCTCGCCCCCGGCGTCCTTCACGTCCTTCATGCCGATGTGGGAGAGCAGGCCGGCCAGGAGGGAGACATGGATGTGCTGCTCGGGTGCGTCGTCCTCGTTGAGATGGATGTCCATCTGCTTCGCGACCGTGCGCAGCTGGCTGTAGATGTCCTGCCACTCACGGATGCGCAGGAAGTTCAGGTACTCCTGCTTGCACATCCGGCGGAACGACGACGAGCCGCGCTCCTTCTGCTGCTCGCGGACGTACCGCCAGAGGTTGAGGAAGGCGAGGAAGTCGCTGGTCTCGTCCTTGAAGCGGGCGTGCTGCTGGTCCGCTTGGGCCTGCTTGTCGGCGGGGCGTTCGCGCGGGTCCTGGATGGAGAGCGCGGCGGCGATCACCATGACCTCGCGGGCGCAGCCGTTCTTGTCGGCCTCGACGACCATGCGGGCGAGCCGGGGGTCGACGGGCAGCTGGGAGAGCTTGCGGCCCATCGGGGTGAGGCGCTTGCGTGCGTCCTTCTGCGCCGGGTCGAGCGCGCCGAGCTCCTGGAGGAGCTGGACGCCGTCGCGGATGTTGCGGTGGTCCGGCGGGTCGATGAAGGGGAACTTCTCGATGTCGCCGAGGCCGGCCGCGGTCATCTGGAGGATGACGGAGGCGAGGTTGGTACGGAGGATCTCCGCGTCCGTGAACTCGGGGCGGGCCTCGAAGTCGTCCTCGCTGTAGAGCCGGATGCAGACACCGTCGGAGGTACGGCCGCAGCGGCCCTTGCGCTGGTTGGCGCTGGCCTGCGAGATGGCCTCGATCGGGAGGCGCTGGACCTTGGTGCGGTGGCTGTAGCGGCTGATGCGGGCGAAGCCCGGGTCGATGACGTACTTGATGCCCGGGACGGTCAGGGAGGTCTCGGCGACGTTCGTGGCCAGAACGATCCTGCGACCGGTGTGCGGCTGGAAGACGCGGTGCTGCTCGGCGTGCGAGAGCCGGGCGTAGAGCGGGAGGACCTCGGTGAAGCGGTAGTTCTTCTTGATCAGGGCGTCGGCCGTGTCCCGGATCTCGCGCTCGCCGGAGAGGAAGACGAGGATGTCGCCCTTGCCCTCGCCCTGGAGCTCCTCGACGGCGTCGCAGATGGCGGTGATCTGGTCGCGGTCGGCGTCGTCGGAGTCCTCTTCGAGGAGGGGGCGGTAGCGCACCTCCACGGGGTACGTACGGCCGCTGACCTCGACGATCGGGGCGTCGCCGAAGTGGCGGGAGAAGCGCTCGGGGTCGATGGTCGCGGAGGTGATGACGACCTTGAGATCGGGGCGCTTGGGCAGCAGCTGGGCGAGATAGCCCAGCAGGAAGTCGATGTTGAGCGACCGCTCATGGGCCTCGTCGATGATGATCGTGTCGTAGGCGCGCAGTTCGCGGTCGGTCTGGATCTCGGCGAGCAGGATGCCGTCCGTCATCAGCTTGACGAAGGTGGCGTCCGGGTTGACCTGGTCGGTGAACCGCACCTTCCAGCCGACCGCCTCGCCGAGCGGTGTCCGCAGTTCCTCCGCCACGCGCTCGGCGACGGTGCGGGCGGCGATACGACGGGGCTGGGTGTGCCCGATCATGCCGCGTACGCCACGCCCCAGCTCCATACAGATCTTGGGGATCTGGGTCGTCTTGCCGGAGCCGGTCTCGCCCGCGACGATGACGACCTGGTGGTCGCGGATGGCGGCCGCGATGTCGTCCTTCTTCTGGCTGACGGGCAGCTGTTCGGGGTACGAGACGGCCGGCACGCGTGCGGCGCGCTCGGCCATGCGGGACTCGCCCTTGGCGACCTCCGCCTCGATCTCGGCGAGAACGGCGGCACGGGCCTCGGGCTTACGGATCTTGCGCGCGTCTTCGAGTCTGCGCCCGAGCCGGTGCGCGTCGCGCAGGGACAGCTCGGCCAGACGGGGGGCGAGGGCGCCGAAGGCGGGGGCAGGGTGAGTGGACATACGGGACCCAGGATCTCACCTCCGGGAAACGAGGGGCGAACGCTTTTGCGTGCGGCCGTCGCCGTCCGTTCCTGGCGGCATATGCGAAGACCCCCTCCGGTGATCCGGAGGGGGTCTTCGTTCGATGTGGCTGGGGCCGGGGTCGAACCGGCGACCTATCGCTTTTCAGGCGATCGCTCGTACCAACTGAGCTACCCAGCCGCGATGTTTCACGTGAAACACCAGCGGTCCTGACGGGATTTGAACCCGCGGCCTCCACCTTGACAGGGTGGCGAGCACTCCAAACTGCTCCACAGGACCAAGAGGCGTACGACAGTGTCGCACACGTTCTTGCGTGCCCCCAACGGGATTCGAACCCGTGCTACCGCCTTGAAAGGGCGGCGTCCTAGGCCGCTAGACGATGAGGGCTATCGGCCCGCCTGGGCGCTTCGTCAGCGCGTCGGGGACGTGAGAAGCATATGGGATGGCGGGAGGTATCGCCAAAACGGTTTACGGGCCACCGGAGGGCTCGTCCGTCGACGTGGTGCCGGAGGGGGACGGGGACCGCTCGTCCCCGGGTTCGGCACCCGGCTGGTTCTCCTTCGGCAGATGGCGGCTGACCTCGGCCGTCGTCAGGCCCAGCCCGCCGAGTTTGATCTCGTCCCAGGCCTGGAGGCGCCGGGTGTCGCGGTCGAGGTACAGGACCGAGGCCTGGATGGGATCGGGGTACTTGCCCTCCACGGCGCGCAGACCGCTGCCGCCGGTCGATCCCTCGATACGCAGGCGGGTGCCCTGGTCGAGGATCTCCATCTCCGGGTGGTGCAGGTGCCCGGCGAGCACGAGCGGGACCTCGCCGTCCGTCTCCCGGGCGGCGTCCGGGTTGTGGGCGATCGCGATGTCCACGGGGCTGCCCGCCGTCTTCTGCGTGCGCAGGGCGTCCGCCAGCTTCCGCCCGGCCACCTCTTCCGAGGGCAGGCCCGCCTTCTCGGTCGAGCGGTCCGGGGTGAACTGCGGGTCCCCGATCCCCGCGAAGCGCAGCCCGCCGACGGTCACCGCCTTGCCCTCGTCGAGGACGTGCGTGTTGTCGATGCCCTCCAGATAGCGCTGCGTCGCGCGCGAGTCGTGGTTGCCGCGCACCCAGACGTAGGGCGCACCGAGGTCGGCGATCGGGTCGAGGAACGGGTTCTCGGCGGCGCTGCCGTGGTCCATGGTGTCGCCGGAGTCCACGATGACGTTGATCTCGTACTGCTCCACCAGCGAGGCGATGATCTTCCAGCTCGCGGGGTTCAGATGGATGTCGGAGACGTGCAGGACGCGGATGGTCGTGGGGTCCGGCTGGTATGCGGGGAGCGTGGACGTGACGTCGTACAGCTTGGTCACGTTCGTCACCAGGCGGGCCAACTCCTTCTGGTAGATGTCGAATTCGGTGACGATGCTGCGCGCGTTGCCGACGAGGGAGGGCGCGGAGGAGAGCAGGCCCGAGAACCTGGGTTCCAGGACGGAGTTGGGGTTCCAGGTGGCGGCGGCCGTACCGCCGGCGCCGGCCAGCAGGACGAGGGCGAGGCCGCCCGCGGCGAGGGCGCGGCGGGGACGGCGGAACACGGCGAGACCCAGCGTGGTGGCCCCGACGACGACGGCGACGCCCGACCGTACGGCCAGGTCGACGGTGCCGTGCTGCACGTCCGAGGCGATCTCCTCCTGCAGTCCGGAGATGCGCTCGGGGTGGTCGACCAGGGCCTGTGCCCGCTCCGGGTCGAGCTGGTCGACGTTCACGTCCAGGCGTACGGGGGCGTTGTGGCTGCGCAGTTCCAGGGCGCCGAGCGGGGAGACGTTGATCTTCGTGCCGCCGGTGAGGGACGGGCGCAGGGTCATCGTCGTGTTCATGGGACCGACGGGGGCGCGGACGTTGCCGACGATCAGCAGGCCCAGCCAGGCGCCGAGCAGCACGACCGTGACGAGGCCGAGCGCCCGTCCCCAGGGGTGGGGGTGGTGGACCAGTTCGAGGGTCGGGTGCGTGCGGCGGGAGCGGTAGTGCCGGGCCAGGGCGCGTGGGGCCCGTGGCATGGCCCGGGAGACGCGGCGGAGGGCGGTCCGCAGGGCGGTCCTGATGGCGTTGTCGGTCGTGTCGGCGTCGGTGGTGCGGGGGGCCGGGGCGGCGGGGACGCGTGCCATTGGTGCCGTATGCCCGGGGGTGCGGACGGATATGCGGGGGGCGAGTTGCGGGGGTCGTGCAGGACAATGGCCGTGTGCTGGAGATGACGCGCGAGGAGTTCGAGGAACTGGTCGCCGAGGCGTTGGACCGGATTCCGCCGGAGCTGACGCGGCTGATGGACAACGTGGCGGTGTTCGTGGAGGACGAGCCGCCCGCCGACGATCCCGAGCTGCTCGGGCTGTACGAGGGGACTCCGCTCACGGATCGCGGTGAGTGGTACGCCGGGGTGCTGCCGGACCGGATCACGATCTACCGGGGGCCGACGCTGCGGATGTGCGAGTCGCGGGAGGACGTGGTCGCGGAGACCGAGGTGACCGTGGTGCACGAGATCGCGCATCACTTCGGGATCGACGACGCGCGGCTGCACGCGCTCGGGTACGGATAGGCGTTTCGGGGCGGGCGGGCGGGCCGGGGGCGGTGGGTGCGTGCGGGCCGGAGGGGGCTGGGCGCGTGGTTCCCCGTGGCTCTGGAGGGGCGCGCTGCTGGCCCGGGGCTGTGAAGTGCGGCACTTCTGAGCCGCGTCACCGTGAGGGGCTTCCCGCCGCGCGTGTCCTCTTGTGGGCGGCGGGAGTTGGGCAGGGGGACTCCCCATTTCGCCCCCTCGGAGGTGGCCGCCGTGCGCGCCTTGAACGTATCCGTCCGACTGGCCGCCACGGTCCTGGCCGTCGCGGCAGTCGGCGGCTGTATGAGCGTGGGGGACGACGGGCGGAAGCCCGGGCCGTCGCCCTCCGTCGGGCAGCGGGCCGGGGAGAAGCCGGACGGGGGCTCCGTGGTGACGGGCGGAGGGGGCCCGGGGTACGAGTCGGGGCAGGGCAAGCGCCGTGGCTCCGCCTCGCCCGACCCTTCCGCCGCCGGGTCCGCGTCCGCCTCCGCGTCAGCGTCCGGGGCGGCCGAGCCGCCCGGCCGGGCGACGCCGCCCGAGGGGGGCAAGGACGAGGGGAAGGGGGAGCGGCCGGAGAAGCCCGAGCCTCCGAAGGGCGAGCCGACCCCCACGCCGACGGTCGTGCCGCCCGAGCCGGAGCCGACGAAGCCGGTCGAGCCACCGCCGTCGCCGGAGCCTTCGGCCGAGCCGTCGTCGTCCGCGCACGAGCAGGGGGCACAGCTGGTGGAGCGGGAGCCGGCGCCGCAGGCGGGCAACACGGCGTAGGCCTTTGGCGGTTGGGCCGAGGGGGTGTGGTCTCGGGGTGGGCGTCGAGGCGGGGCAGGGTCGTGCGCCTTGGCCCCTGTTGGATCCACCACATCGCATCTGCCGCGCCTTCGGGGTCACGCCCCGGATCTGTCGGAGGCGCCGCCCCCGCACCTTCCGCTGGAACTCCCCGTCACCTCTGACCTGCGGATATCCGCTCAGTTTGCCTTGAGGGGTGGTGGGTGCGTATGGTGGTAGATCGTTTGATCCCATTTGCCCGGCGCCACCGCAGAGCGCGCCGTGTGGCGCGTACTCTCCTTTGCCGTGGCGGACCGCATAGAGGCGGTCGTGTGCGAATCACGGAGTTGACGGGCGCGTGCCGACGAGACTCCGGAAGGTTTCGCATACGCATGTCCATTTCCAGTACTGATCACGTCGTCGTGCCCGAGAACGGCGAGAACGACTCCGCCGAGACGGCGGCCCCCGAGGTCACCTTCGCGGACCTCGGTCTCCCCGAGGGCGTCGTGCGCAAGCTCGCGCAGAACGGCGTGACCACCCCCTTCCCGATCCAGGCCGCGACCATCCCGGACGCCCTGGCCGGCAAGGACATCCTCGGCCGTGGCCGCACCGGCTCCGGCAAGACCCTCTCCTTCGGTCTGCCGACCCTGGCGACGCTCGCCGGCGGCCGCACCGAGAAGCACAAGCCGCGCGCCGTCATCCTCACCCCGACCCGTGAGCTCGCGATGCAGGTCGCGGACGCGCTCCAGCCCTACGGCGACGTCCTCGGCCTGAAGATGAAGGTCGTCTGCGGCGGTACGTCGATGGGCAACCAGATCTACGCCCTGGAGCGCGGCGTCGACGTCCTCGTCGCCACCCCGGGCCGCCTGCGCGACCTCATCAACCGTGGCGCGTGCTCCCTGGAGAACGTGCAGATCGCCGTCCTCGACGAGGCCGACCAGATGTCCGACCTGGGCTTCCTGCCCGAGGTCACCGAGCTGCTCGACCAGATCCCGGGCGGCGGCCAGCGCATGCTGTTCTCGGCCACGATGGAGAACGAGATCTCCACGCTGGTCAAGCGCTACCTGAGCAACCCGGTCACGCACGAGGTCGACAGCGCCCAGGGCAACGTCACGACCATGTCGCACCACATCCTGATCGTGAAGCCCAAGGACAAGGCGCCGGTCACCGCCGCGATCGCCTCCCGCAAGGGCCGCACCATCATCTTCGTCCGCACCCAGCTCGGTGCCGACCGTATCGCCGAGCAGCTGTGCGACTCCGGCGTGAAGGCCGACGCGCTGCACGGCGGTATGACGCAGGGCGCGCGTACCCGGGTGCTGGAGGACTTCAAGAAGGGCTACGTCAACGCGCTCGTCGCGACCGACGTCGCCGCCCGAGGCATCCACGTCGACGGCATCGACCTGGTGCTCAACGTGGACCCCGCCGGTGACCACAAGGACTACCTGCACCGGGCCGGCCGTACGGCGCGTGCCGGGCGTACGGGCACGGTCGTGTCCCTCTCCCTGCCGCACCAGCGCCGCCAGATCTTCCGGCTGATGGAGGACGCGGGCGTCGACGCCGGGCGTCACATCATCCAGGGCGGTACGTCGTTCGACCCCGAGGTGGCCGAGATCACCGGCGCCCGGTCGATGACCGAGGTCCAGGCCGAGTCCGCCGGCAACGCCGCGCAGCAGGCCGAGCGTGAAGTCGCTCAGCTCAGCAAGGAGTTGGAGCGGGCCACGCGCCGCGCCGCGGAGCTGCGCGAGGAGGCCGACCGGCTGACCGCGCGTGCCGCCCGGGAGCGGGGCGAGGACCCGGAGGCGGCTGTCGCCGCAGCCACCTCGGAGGCCGCCGCCGTCGCCGTCGAGGCGGACGGCGCGACGGCCGAGGCCCCGGCCGCGGTCGTGGAGCAGTCGGCCGAGCGTCCCTCGTACGACCAGCCGCGTCAGCGCCGCGAGGAGCGGGGCAACGGGCACGGCGGCTACGACCGTGGTGACCGCAACGAGCGCAACGACCGTGGCGGGTTCCGCCGGGACGACCGCCGCGACGGTGAGCGCGGTGGCTTCGACCGCCGTGACGATCGCCGGGACGGCGACCGTGGCGGGCGTTCGTTCGAGCGTCGTGACAACGACCGTGGTGGGTTCCGTCGGGACAACGACCGTGGTGGCCGTTCCTTCGAGCGCCGCGACGACCGTGGTGGCTTCCGCCGGGACAACGACCGTCGGGACGGCGACCGTGGTGGGCGTTCCTTCGAGCGCCGCGACGACCGTGGTGGCTTCCGCCGGGACAACGAGCGCGGTGGCTTCGAGCGTCGTGACGGTGAGCGCGGTGGGCGTTCGTTCGAGCGTCGTGACAACGACCGTGGTGGGTTCCGTCGGGACAACGACCGCGGTGGCCGTTCCTTCGAGCGTCGCGACGAGCGGGGCGGGCACCGGGGCAGCGACCGTCCCTTCAACCGCGACCGCCAGGGCGACCGTCCGGGCTTCCGCTCCGGTGGCCACGAGCGTCCGCACGGCCGTCGTGACGACCACCGTGGCACCGGCACCGGCACCGGCACCGGTACCGGCTCCTTCGGCCGCCGGGACGACAAGCCGCGCTGGAAGCGCAACGGCTGACGGTAAGTGAGACAGCGAAGGGCCCGTACGACTCCGGTCGTACGGGCCCTTCGGGCTTGGCCCCGCCGGTTTTCGGCCATGGTGTGGCGCATGTCACGTCCCTGGAGCGGGAATTGCTGGGGGCATGACAGATGACGACATAGCCCGTGGGGCAGCCGGGGCTTCGGTCCCGGACTCTGTGTCGGTCTCGGTGTCCGACGAGGAACGGCTCGCCCAACTGGGCTACACGCAGGTCCTCGCCCGCCGTATGTCCGCGTTCTCCAACTACGCGGTCTCCTTCACGATCATCTCGGTCCTGTCCGGCTGCATGACGCTCTACCTCTTCGGCATGAACACCGGCGGGCCCGCGGTGATCACCTGGGGCTGGGTCGCGGTCGGGCTGATGACGCTCTTCGTGGGTCTGGCCATGGCCGAGATCTGCTCGGCCTATCCGACCTCCGCCGGCCTGTACTTCTGGGCGCACCGGCTGGCACCGCCAAGCAGCGCGGCGGCCTGGGCCTGGTTCACGGGCTGGTTCAACGTGCTCGGCCAGGTGGCCGTGACCGCCGGCATCGACTTCGGCGCCGCGTCGTTCCTGGCGGCGTACCTGAACCTGGAGTTCGGCTTCGAGGTGACCCCGGGCCGGACGATCCTCCTCTTCGCCGCGATCCTGCTGCTGCACGGCCTGCTGAACACCTTCGGCGTCCGGATCGTCGGTCTGCTGAACAGCGTCAGCGTGTGGTGGCACGTGGTGGGTGTGGTCGTCATCGTCGGCGCGCTCGTCATCGTCCCGGACAGCCATCAGTCGGCGTCCTTCGTGTTCACCGAGTTCGTCAACGAGACGGGCTGGGGCAGCGGGCTGTACGTGGTGCTGCTGGGGCTGCTGATGGCGCAGTACACCTTCACCGGGTACGACGCCTCCGCCCATATGACCGAGGAGACGCACGACGCGTCGACGGCCGGCCCCAAGGGCATCGTCCAGTCCATCTGGACGTCCTGGGTCGCGGGCTTCGTCCTCCTCCTCGGCTTCACGTTCGCCATCCAGTCCTACGACGGCGCGCGCGAGTCGGCGACCGGGGTGCCGCCCGCGCAGATCCTGCTGGACGCGCTCGGCGCGACCGGAGGCAAACTGCTCCTCCTCGTCATCATCGGCGCGCAGCTCTTCTGCGGCATGGCCTCCGTCACGGCCAACAGCCGCATGATCTACGCCTTCTCGCGCGACGGCGCCCTGCCGTTCTCGCACGTCTGGCACACGGTCAGCCCGCGTACGCGGACCCCCGTGGCGGCGGTCTGGCTGGCGGCGGGCGGCGCGCTCGTCCTCGGCCTGCCGTATTTGATCAATGGCACGGCGTACGCGGCGGTCACCTCCATCGCGGTGATCGGCCTCTACATCGCGTACGTCATCCCGACCCTGCTGCGGCTGCGCAAGGGCGACGCGTTCGAACGCGGTCCCTGGCATCTGGGGCGCTGGTCGCGGGTGATCGGCGTGATCGCGGTGGTCTGGGTCCTCTTCATCACCGTCCTGTTCATGCTCCCGCAGCTCTCCCCGGTCACCTGGGAGAACTTCAACTACGCCCCGGTCGCCGTGCTCGTGGTGCTGGGCTTCGCTGCGATCTGGTGGGCCGTCTCCGCCCGCCACTGGTTCCTCGACCCCGAGCTCGGGCGCGGTGTGACGCGGGAGGCGGGGCGGAAGGGGGCGCCGGGGCCGATCGACCCGTGATCCCGTGATCCCGTGATCCCGTGGCCGGGCCCGGGTTCTCGTCGTGCGTCGCTCCGGGGCCCGGCCCGGCCAACTCGCCCGACTTCCGCCGATCTTGCGCCCGTTCTGTTCTCCGGCGAACCTTTTTACGGCCCTCCGACGCGGCCGGGACACCGATACCCGATCGGACTCCCGGCCACGTCCGGCTATGCTCGGGGAGGCAACATCGCCTGGGCCCTTAGCTCAATTGGCAGAGCAGTGGACTTTTAATCCATTGGTTGTGGGTTCGAGTCCCACAGGGCCTACTGGTGCAGGAGGAGGGAAACCCCTTCTGACCTGCTACGCGGCGTCCGGGCCGACTTCGGTCGGCTCGGACGCTTCCTCGTTTTCAGGGCCTCGCGTGAGCGCTGCGCGGAGCGCCGCGGCGGCTCCCGGCGGAGCGATCGGAGGCCGTCGAGCACATCGGCCGGGCCGCACTCGGCCTCGGCTGTCTCGTCGAACACGTCCGGCCCGGTCGCGGTTCTCATGCCTGGGGCTGCGGTGCGATCTCCTTGATCAGGCCCTCGACCAGGACCTTGATCTCGTCACGGATGGGCCGTACGGCCTCGACGCCCTGGCCCGCCGGGTCCTCCAACTGCCAGTCCAGGTACCGCTTGCCGGGGAAGACCGGGCAGGTGTCGCCGCAGCCCATGGTGATGCAGACGTCGGATTCCTTGACGGCGTCGACGGTGAGCATCTTCGGGACCTCGGCGGAGATGTCGATGCCGACCTCGGCCATGGCCTCGACGGCGGCCGGGTTGACGCCCGCGCCCGGGTTGGAGCCGGCGGAGCGGACCTCGACCCGGTCCCCGGCCAGGCGGGTCAGCCACGCGGCGGCCATCTGGGAGCGGCCGGCGTTGTGGACACAGACGAACAGCACGGAGGGCTTGTCGGACATCGGAGGCTCTCTCTTGTCTCACGACGACATCAGGTGCGAATGATGTCAGCACCCGGTGGTGTCAGTCACCACTGATGTGACAGTATCAGCGCATGATGACGTCAGTCGACACTGATCTGATCCGGGTGCTGGCCGACCCGCTCAGGCTCCGGATCGTGACCCTGCTCGCCAAAGAGACGCTGTGCACCACCCACCTCGTGGAGGAGACCGGCGCCCGGCAGACCAACCTCTCCAACCACCTGAGAGTGCTGCGCGAGGCCGGCGTCGTGGAGACGGAGCCGTGCGGCCGGTTCACCTACTACCGGCTCAAGCCCGACGTCATCGCCTTGCTCGCCGGTCAGTTCGCCGACCTGGCCGAGTCCGCCCGCACCGCCGCCGACAACAAGCGGTCCTGCCCCTGACCCGTCGCCTCCCCCCGCGACCGCACCAAGGAGTCTTGTTGACCGCCACGCACGAATCCGCCGCGGAGTCGGCCATACCGTCCGCCGAGCCGCAGCCCGCGCCGGGTGCCACCCCGCCGCGCAGGCCCCTGGCGGCCCGCGCCGCCGCCGAACTGGTCGGCACCGCGGCCCTGGTGGCGGTGGTGATCGGCTCCGGCATCCAGGCCACCGAGCTGACCCGGGACGTCGGCGTGCAGTTGCTGGCCAACTCCCTGGCCACCGTCTTCGGCCTCGGCGTCCTGATCCTCCTGCTCGGCCCGGTCTCGGGCGCCCACTTCAACCCCGTGGTCACGCTGGCCGAATGGTGGACCGGCAGGCGCGGCGGCGCGGGGGTGACGATCCGCGAGGCGGCCGTCTACGTCCCGGCGCAGATCGTCGGGGCCATCGCGGGCGCGATCCTGGCGGACGCGATGTTCGGCAAGCAGTTGGTGGAGTGGTCCACGCACGACCGGTCCGCCGGGCACCTGCTGCTCGGCGAGGTCGTGGCCACCGCCGGGCTCGTCCTGCTGATCTTCGGGCTGGCCCGCACCGACCAGCTGCGGTTCGCCCCGGTGGCGGTCGCCTCCTACATCGGCGCCGCGTACTGGTTCACCTCCTCGACGTCCTTCGCGAACCCCGCGGTGACCATCGGCCGGACCTTCAGCGACACGTTCGCCGGTATCGCGCCGGGCTCGGTCGCCGGCTTCATCGGCATGCAGCTGATCGGTGGCGTGGTGGGACTGGCGCTGGTGGCGCTCATCTTCGTGCCCGGGCGGGACGCCGCCGAGTGACGCGGACGTCCCCGGTGGTGGTGATCGGCGGCGGCCAGTCCGGGCTCGCCGCCGGATACCACCTGCGCCGCCTGGGCCTGGACTTCGTCGTCCTCGACGCCCGGACCACAGCGGGCGGCACCTGGCAGCACACCTGGGACTCCCTGCACCTGTTCTCCCCGGCCGCCTACTCCTCGTTGCCCGGCCGCCTGATGCCACCGCAGGCCGGCCGGCCCTACCCCGACGCGCAGCACGTCGTCGAGTACCTCGCCGACTACGAGAAGCGGTACGAGTTTCCCGTCGAGCGACCCGTACGCGTACTCGGCGTCCACCGCGACGGCAACTCCGGAGCCCAGATCACCCAGCGCCCGCCCCGCTACCTGGCCGAGGACATCGACGGCCGCGCGCTGTTCGACGCGGCCACCGCCCTCCCCCACTCTCGACTTCGCTGCTCTCCCTGCCGGTGATGCCGTCCCTGTCCGCCGCCCAGCGCCGCGCCGGACGCGAACTCGGCTCGGCTTCCGCGGTCGCGGACTCCCGCCAGACCCTGCTGTGCACCTACCTGTCCGCCGTGCTCCTGGCGGGCCTGGTCCTCAACGCCACCGTCGGCTGGTCCTGGGCCGACCCCGTCGCGGCCCTGGTCATCGCCGTCATCGCGGCCAAGGAAGGCCGCGACGCCTGGCAGGGCAAGGGCTGCTGCGCCACGCCCGTGGCCGCGCCGAAGCCCGTCGCGACCGCGGAGGGAGACACCTGCGGTTGCCGAGCGGGCTGCGACTGCTGCTGACGCGCGTGCCTACGGCAGCAGCTGCAGCAGTAGCAGCAGTAGCAGCAGTCGCAGCGGCGTTCGGCCAGGCCCGGACAGGCGGCGTCGCGACCTGCGTACGGGCCCTCCCGACCCGGCGGGGTGACTTCGGTCTTGGGCCGGATCAGGCTGCGGCCGGGGCTATGGTCAGCAGCTTGCCCATCGCGGCCAGCACGGACGGCTCGACCCGGTAGTAGACCCAGGTGCCGCGCCGCTCGGAGGTGAGGAGCCCGGCCTCCTTGAGCTTCTTCAGGTGGTGGGAGACGGTCGGCTGGGAGACGCCGACGTCGGAGATGTCGCACACGCATGCCTCGCCGCCCTCGTGCGAGGCCACGGCGGAGAAGAGCCGCAGCCGCACCGGGTCGCCGAGCGCCTTGAACATGCGTGCGGCTGTCTCGGCCTCCTCCGCGGTGAACGGGCGCTCGGTGAGCGGCGGGCAGCACGGCGCCACGCCCTCGTCGGCGGCGGAATCCAGGAGCGGCAGCGCCTTCGTGTTCGACATGCATCTATGTTGACATACGTCGAACCAGTGGGGCCGAGGGTCGTAGGGGCGGGAAGTGTGCCGAGACCGGGAAGTGTGCTGAGGCCGGTGCGGGCCAGCTGAAGCCCCTGCCCGCGAAGGGGCGTGCGCGGTGGCCCGCCCGGACTGGCCACCCCCGATCGCCGCGCCATCGATGTGCTCCACGCCGCCGCTTCCCCATTAATTCGATGAACGTCTATGTTGACGCTCATCGATACAGGTGCCATGCTGGGCCGCGTAAGCCATCGACGAATGTCGAAACAAAGGGGAATCTCGTGGCCGTGTCCGCCCACACCGCGCCCACCACCGACCAGCTGCCCGTCGTGGTGGTCGGAGCCGGCCCGATCGGCCTGGCCGCCGCCGCCCACCTCGTCGAGCGCGGCCTCGAACCGCTCGTCCTGGAGGCAGGGCCGTCCGCCGGTACCGCCGTACGGGCCTGGTCGCACGTCCGGCTGTTCTCCCCCTGGGCCGAGGTCATCGACCCGGCCGCCGAGAAGCTCCTCGCCCCGACCGGCTGGATCCGCCCCGACGGCACCGGCTACCCCACCGGCGGCGACTGGGCCCAGCAGTACCTGCAGCCGGTCGCCGACGTCCTCGGCGACCGGGTCCGCTACGGCGCCACGGTCACCGGCGTCGCTCGCGCCGGGCGGGACCGCATCGTCGACTCCGGCCGCGACGAGCAACCCTTCACGGTCCACCTCCAGCTCGCCGACGGCCGCGAGGAACGGATCACCGCCCGCGCCGTCATCGACGCCTCCGGCACCTGGTCCACCCCCGGCCCGATGGGCGCCGACGGCCTGCCCGCCCTCGGGGAGAAGGCGGCCGCCGACCGCATCGCCCACCGTGTCCCCGACCTGGGCGACCCGGCCGTACGCGCCCGGTACGCGGGCAAGCGCACGGCGGTCATCGGCTCCGGCGCCTCCGCCTTCACCGCCCTCGCGTACCTCGCCGACCTCGCCGACCTCGCCGAGGAGGCGGACGGAACGCACGCGGTGTGGGTCCTGCGCCGGGGCATCGGCGACAACACCTACGGCGGCGGCGAGGCCGACCAGCTCCCCGCCCGCGGCGCCCTGGGCCTGCGCGCCAAGGCCGCCGTCGAGGCCGGCCACGCGAGCACGGTCACCGGATTCCGCACTCGGTCCGTGGAACGCGACGCCGACGGCCGACTGGTCCTCGTGGCCGAGGACGGGCGCCGCCTGGACCCGGTCGACGAGGTCATCGTCCTCACCGGCTTCCGCCCCGACCTGTCCTTCCTCTCCGAACTCCGCCTCCGCCTCGACGAACGCCTCCAGGCCCCCACCGCGCTCGCCCCCCTGATCGATCCCAACGTCCACTCCTGCGGCACGGTCTACCCGCACGGCGTGAACGAGCTCTCCCACCCGGAGAAGGACATCTACCTGGTCGGCATGAAGTCCTACGGCCGCGCCCCCACCTTCCTCGCCATGACCGGCTACGAGCAGGTCCGCTCCATCACCGCCTCCCTCGCCGGAGACCAGGAGGCCGCCGAGCGCGTCGAACTCACGCTGCCCGAGACCGGCGTATGCGGCGGCGCGGGCCTGTTCGACGACCCCGACGCCGACCGGAGCAGCCAGAGCAACGAGGGCGGCGGCTGCTGCGCGGCCCCGGCCACCCTCCAGATCGGAGCCGGCGCCCCGGCGGCCGCCTCCGGAGGCTGCTGAACTCACCACCCACCCAAGGAGGTTCGCCATGCCCCGCGTACAGCTCGCCCTGCGCGTCCCCGACCTCAACGCATCCATCGCCTTCTACAGCAAGCTGTTCGGCACCGAGCCCGCCAAACTCCGGGACGGCTACGCCAACTTCGCCATCGCCGAGCCCCCGCTCAAACTCGTCCTCATCGAAGGCACCGCAGGCGAGGCGACCCGCCTGGACCACCTCGGCGTCGAAGTCGAGACGACCGAGGCGGTCCGTGCCGCCACCGCCCGCCTGGGCGAAGCGGGCCTCACCACGGACGTCGAGAACGACACCACCTGCTGCTACGCCCTCCAGGACAAGGTCTGGGTCCACGGCCCTGGCCAGGAACCCTGGGAGGTCTACGTCGTGAAAGCCGACGCCGACTCCTTGGCCAAGCAGCGGGGCAGCGCCTGCTGCGCCACCGGCCCGGCCGAGGCCGACACCGGTACCGGTGCCGGTACCGAGGAACCGGCCGTCGCGGGCGGCTGCTGCTGATCCGCCGATGACCGAGGCGGATTCTGCCCCGGCCTCGCGCCGCCTGGTGTCATGGGGGCGGGGGCCAGAGCGCGCCGAGGATCGTGCGCACCTGTTCGATCAGGTGCTCCGGGTCGAATCTGCCGGGGTCGGTGAGCGCGACCCGGCCGAAGTGCTCGGCGCAGGCGACGAGTGCGTGGGCGAGGAGTCGCGGGTCGAGTGCCGGGCCGGGGCGGGTGGCCAGGGCGAGGGCGAGCCACTCCTCGACCAGGGTCCGGAACCGTTCCCTGTCGGCCTCGATGCGGTCGCGGACGACGGTCGGCATGTTGCCCGGGGGCAGCAGGATCAGCCGCCAGGTGTCCGGGTCCTCGCGGAGCATCGCGGACATCCGGCGTACGGCCTCGGAGGCGAACGCGGCGGGGTCGCGCGGGCCCTCCTCCGTGCGGGGGACCGTCGCGAGCAGCCGGGTGAAGGCGCGTGCCTGCTGTCGGTCGAGCAGTGCCGTCAGCAGGGCGTCGAGGTTCTCGTAGGCGCCGTAGACCACCGACCGGGCGACCGCGGCCCTCTTGGCGATGGCGTCGATGGAGATCCGGTCGTAGCCGTCGCTCACGATCACGGCGAGGGCCGCGTCGAGCAGCTGCTCGCGGCGTTCCGCGAGCGGGACGCGCGGGGCGTAGGGGCGTCGCTTGCGCGGCCTGTCTTCCGAAGAGGTGGACGCTGACACCTTGGCAGTTTACGACACTCGTGTCTTAATTTAAGACAGCACTGTCGTAATGAGTGGGGCGGTGCGGGGCGGCGGGCGGCGTTCGCCGCGGCGCGCGACGACGTGAGGAGCGGCTCCATGATGAAGCTGAGGCGGAGCGAGGTCGAACCGCACGAGGACCACGGCTTCTTCGGCCCGGGCTCGGTGGTGTGGAAGGTCTGGAGCTATCCGACGGCGCCGACGGTGGGCTTCCAGCGGGCCGTGGTCGTGGAGGAACTCGACCCGCCGCTGGTGGCCGCCGTCCACGCGACCCAGGGCATTTACCGCCGCTCGCGCACCCGCTACGACCGGACTCTGCGGTACTTCGCGATGGTGGCCTTCGCCGGTTCACGCGAGGTGTGCCGGGCCGCCGACGTCCTGGTCAAGGTCCATTCCAAGGCGATCGGCGACCTGCCCTACGGCGGTGGCACCTACGACGCCAACGACCCCGCCTCGCAGCTGTGGATCCAGCTCACCGGCTGGCACTCGATCCTCTACGCGTACGAGAGGTACGGGCCCGGCAAGCTCACCGAGCAGGAGGAGCGCGAGTACTGGGAGGCGTGCGCGGTCGCCGCGGAACTGCAGACGTGCTCCCCCGACGACGTCCCCCGCAGCCGGGACGGTGTCCGGGCGTACTTCGAGCGGATGCGCCCGCGGCTGTCCGCCAGCCCGATCGCCCGCCAGGCCATGAACCACCTCCTGAGGAGCGAACTCGTACTGCCGCCGGTGCCGCGCTGGGCGAAGCCGGCGAGCATGGCGGTCGCGAAGGCGCAGCGGATCGCCACGATCGCCACCATGCCGCGTTGGATGCGCGAGCTGGCCGGGATCCGGCAGTCCCGCCTCCTCGACGTGCTCATCGTGCCCGTCATGAGGACGGCGTTCGCGCTCGCCCACCTCAGCCCCAGGGCCGAACTGCGCCTGCTGGCGCTGCTCTCGCCCTCCACGGTTCCGGTGATCGCGCCGATCAAGCTCGGCATCCCTCCCCGTAACCCCGAGGTGCTGACCCCGGCGGAGGCCCGGGCCCGCCACGGCTACGCCAGGCCCGCCGAAGCTCACCTGGACTTCCGGGCCCGCCAGGCGGCCCGTGTCTTCGACGCCGGCAAGGCCCCCAGCGATCAGGGGCTGATCGAGTCCCAGGAGATCCTGGGTCCGCTCGCCTGACCGGTCGCCTGACCGGTCGTCATGGTGGAGGTTGTGGCTCACCTCGGCCGGGCTCGGGAGGCGGCGTGGAGGACGGGCCCGGAGGCCGCGTGGGCACCGGAAGCGGCGTCAGTCTCGCCGTGGTCACGTACGACACCACCACCGCGACGATCACCAACGGCATGACGGTGATCCCCTGGGCCCCGATCAGCAGGGTGGCCAGCAGGACCGAGACCAGCGGGAGTCGCAGCATCGCGGCGCTCATCGCCCCGATGCCCATCGCGAACCCCGCGACCAGGCTCAGCCCCGGCAGATGGGAGCAGAGGATGCCGCCCGCGGCGCCCACGAACATCGCGGGAAAGATCGGGCCTCCCCGGAAGGCGCTGAGCGACGCGCAGTAGGAGAGGCCCTTGCACACCACCAGGAGCGCCAGTGCCCCGACCGAGTACGCGGCGCTGTGGGTGAGGAACGGGTCCAGCGCCGTCTGCCCCGAATAGAGCACGTCGGTCGCCGGTTTGCCGGTGCCCTCCGCGTAGCCGATCGCCAGTCCCGCCACCACCACGCCGATGACGACCGTGGCCGGAACCCGCCGCCGCTCGACGCGCGCCTTGAGCCGGACGGCGAGCCATCGGACGCCCGCGGCCACCAGCGCGGCCGACAGCCCGATGACCAGGGCCCAGCCGAACTCCGCCGCGGTCGGCCGGGTGGCCTCGGGGACGTCGTGCAGGGTGAGCGAGTAGGTGCCCAGGCCGGTCCAGGAGCCCAGCCCGACGAAGATGAGCGCGCCGACGCCGGAGGCCAGCAGGCCGGGCACCAGCACCATCGCCATCATCGGCCCGCCCAGCCCGGAGGCCTCCATCAGGAGGAACGCCCCCAGCAGCGGCGACCCCAGCAGCGAGCTGACGGCCGCGAAACTCCCGGTCGCCCCCAACACCGCGCTCATCTGCTCCGGGGGGTTGCGTCCGACCAGCCGTACGGCAGCGGCGGCGAGCCCGCCGCCCAGTGCCAGGAGGGGCGCCTCGGGCCCGAGGACGGCGGCGAAACAGAGCGTCGCCAGGGCGGCGAGGAAGATGCCGGGCAGTTCGACGGGTGGGGGCGCGCCGCTGGGCTGGAACCCGGCGGTCGGTTCATGCCCGCCGTGCCCCGGCAGGTACCGGACCGTCAGCCCCACCAGCAGTCCCCCGACAGCGAGCAGCGGCAACGGCCACCAGGCCGGCGTTCCGTCGAACCCCAGAGCCTCGGGCAGATCCGAGTAGATCAAGGGCTGGGCCTCGCCGACCAGCGCGAGGAAGCCGAACGCCGCCGCGGACACGGGTACGCCGATCAGCGCGGCCATCGCCAGAAGTGCCAGGTAGGCACGGCTCCGGAGAAGCGTCGTCGGATCCGGCGGCGACCCGGCCCCGGCCGTCTCGACCTCGACCGGCACGCGCTCCACCTCCTCGCAACGCCCACTGCCACCGGGCGCGAGCGGCCCGCTGCCGAGCGTGGCACGCCGCTCGCCGACCGGCATTCCGCCGACAGCCGTCGTCACGCTCAGGTGTGAACAACGCCGACTGTCTGGTGGCTGAACCCGGCCATCCGGCCATCCGGCCATCCGGCCATCCGGCCATCCGGCCATCCGGCCATCCGGCTGGGGCCCTCAGGGGCCGTCAGGGGCCCGCCCGGAGCGAGCGCCCTTCGGGTGATCGCGCGTCAGGCATGCGCCCGCGCCGTGAGATACGGGTCACTGCGGAGGGCCTCGCGGCTGCCGAGGAGGGTGCCGGTGGCCAGACCGACGGCGGGCAGCAGCAGCGCGGCCGCGGCCCAGGCCGGTCCGGGGAGGGCCCCCGCGGCGGTGATGGGCAGGCCGAGCAGATCGCTGAGCGGACCGGCCGACGCCACGGACGCAGCCGTACCGACCAGCACGCCCACCGCCCCGGCCGCCCCACCCGAGAGCAGGGCTTCACCGAGCAGGATCCGCCTCAGCTCGGGCCGTCCGGATCCGAGGATCCGCAGGACGGCGAACTGCCCGACCCGGGCCCGCGTACTGTCCGCCGCCCGAACCGCCCCGATCACGACCGCCCCCACCGCCAGGACCAGCACCCCGGCCCGCATCGCCAAGTCGGCCACTCCGAAGAGCCCCGGCAGGTTGCGGACACGATCGGACACCGGCGACGCGGAGAACCCGTCCCGTTGGAGCGCCTCGGTCGCGGCGGCCACCTGCCGCTGATGCCCGACCAGCACGACGGCGGACTGCGCGCCCTCCCGGGCCCGGAACGTCTCCGGCGTCAGCCCGGCGCGCGCCGAGGCCAGCAGCGCGGCGGTGTCCTCCGACAGATAGGCGACGTCGGGGCCGTCGGCCTGCCACACGGGGTCGTAGAGGGCCGCGACCTTCAGCCTGATGACGGCGGTGGTGCCGGACGCGGCGCCCGTCGCCTTCGTGTACCCGAAGGCGACGGTACGCCCGAGGAGCGGGGCGAAGTCGGTCCCCTGCGCGGCGGCCGGCAGCACCACCTCCTCCCGGCCGAGCCCGGCGGAGACCGCCGGGATCCTCCCCTTCACCAGCGGCAGATCGTCGCCCGGCGTCAGGGTGTGGCCGGCCAGGTCGTACGTCCCGTCCTCCTCCGCGTACAGCACGGAGGGGTAGTCGGCGACAACCCGCCGGACGCCCGGTGCGTGCGCGGCGTCCCGCAGCGCCGAGGTGGTGAGCGGCCGGACCGACGTGTCGCCCTCGAACGACGAGAGCTCGATCTGGGTGAGCCCACCCGACCCCAGGACGTCCCGTTCGACGGCCCCGGCGGCCCCGGCCGCCACTCCTGCGGACGTGGTCAGCAACGCGGCCAGGACCGTGAGCGTCGGCAACGCCCTGCGCAGCGAACGGCCGTCGCGCGTCCACGTGTACAGACTCCACCGGCTCATCCGAGGCCCCCCTCGGGGGCGTTGCGCGACTCGACGGCCGACAACACTCCCTCGTCGAGGACATGGCGCCGGTCGCAGGTCGCGGCGACCGCCGCGTCGTGCGTGACGAGCAGTACGGCCGCACCCCGCTCCGCGCACGAACGCAACGCGTCCATCACCGACTTCGCCGTCCTGGGGTCGAGACCCGAGGTCGGCTCGTCGGCCAGGATGAGCACCGGCTGCTTCACGGCCGCCCGGGCGACGGCGATCCGTTGCCGCTGCCCACCGGAGAGTTCGGTGACCCGCGACTCGGCCAGGTCCCCCATGCCCAGGTCCCCGAGGAGCGCCCGGGCCTGCGTACGGTGCCGGGCGAGCCGGGGGCCGAAGGCGGCGGCCACGTTCTCCCATGCGTTGAGGAACGGCAGCAGCCCGAGATCCTGCAGCACGATGCCGATCGACCTCAGCCGCATGAGGTCCCGGTCGGCAGCGGCCAACGCCCCCGTGTCCGTCCCGGTGATGTGCAGAGAGCCCGCCGTCGGGGACAGGATCAGTCCGAGCAGGGCGAGCAGGGTGCTCTTGCCGGAACCGGACGGCCCCTCGACGGCGGCCGTGGTTCCCGCGCCGAGGGTGAGATCGGCACGGACCAGACCACCGCCGGACGCGTAGCCGAAGGCCAGGCCTTCGGCGACGACGGCGGGTGGGGAGGCGGTGTTCATGGGGCGGAGTCGTCCTTCTGGTGTGGGGGCCGATACGTGGGGTGGGTCAGGCGAGGAGGTAGTACGCGGCCCTGGTGGCCTCCGCCGAGGCGCTGCCGCCCGGAGAGGCGGCGTACAGGTCGGGGAACTCCTTGTCGCGGTGGCGCCGGAGCAGCCCCGGCAGGTCGTCCCACAGGTCCTGCGGAATGCTCTGGTCCGAGGCGAGCGCCGCCTGCACGGCGTCCGAGGCCGTCACCAGGTCGCCCTCCCGCAACGACTTCCGGGTCTGGGCGACGAGATCGGCCCCTTCGGTGAGCCGTGCCGCCGACGCCGTACACCCGGCGTGCGCGAGCACGGCCACGATGCGCAGCGAGCGGGCGGACAGCCGCGCGTCGCCGCCCTCGGCCTCGGCCTCGCCGTCCGGCAACTCGACGGCCGTACGCCCGCATGCGAGCCCGAACTCCGCGCGGGCCGACATGACGCCGTACCAACGGCGCTCGTTCTCCGTGGTCAGCCGGGCGGGCAGCTTCAACCGGGCCGCCTCCGCCGCCCCCTTCTCGGCCTGCGGCCCACAGCTCAGAGCCAGCCGGTGACACGTCATGGCGAGCAACAGCCGATCGGAGGGGTCGAGACTCGCACCGGTGCCCGAACCCATCCGCGTCAACCGCCGTTCGAGCCAGTACGGCGTGTGTTCCTGCTGCGCGGCGGCGGTCAGCGCCCGCGCCGCGTTGTACGTGGCGGTCAGGGTCCCCAACTGGGCCGGTGACTTCGCGACGAGGCCGTCGGGCCGCACGCGCCCGACCGGCTCGGGGAGCGAACCGGCGGGGCTGCCCGCCCCGTCGTCGCCGAGAGTGAGGGCTCGGCGCACCAGCCACCGCGTCTGAGTGTCGGAGTCCGCCAAGTACGGGAGCAGACAGTCGTACGTCTGCCGCGTCAGCCGGTGCCTCAGCAGCGTCAGGGCGGCCCGCTGGATGGGGTCGAGGCCGGTGCAACCGGCCGCCAGTCGCGTGTCAGCGCCTCGAAGGGCGCGCGCCGCCCGCGCCCGTACGCCGACTCCGCGCAACGCCTCCACCGCGTACAGCGCCGGTACGGCCCGCTCGGCGCCAGCGGCGTCCGCCGCTAGGGCGTTCGTCGTGGCCCGGGACACGTCGGCGTCCTGCCCCAGGCACGTCAGGGTCTGCAGGAAGGCGGCCCGTGTGGCGAGGGAGGTGAGGGCGTCGTCCTCCTCGTCCGGCGCACGCAGGTACCCGCGCGCCTCCTGTACGGCCCGCTTCCGGAGCCCGGCCCGCTCCAGAACGGTTGCCGCGCCCCGGCTCTCGCCCGGTTCCGCCCCCGACAGGGAGAGGCACACGTAGTGGGCGCGCCAGGCCGGGGTGTCGAGGGAGTCGGTACGAGCGAGTTCGGCGAGCGGGGCGGCCCGCAATTCCGGCACCCCGCCCTGACCCTGCTGCTGCTCCTGCCCCTTGGCTCCTCGGTGGCGCACGGCGAGGCCGGCCTCCAGCCGTCCGTACGCGGTCGGGTACAGGGCGGGGTCGTGCCCTACATCGGCACGCGTGGCCCGTACGAGGTCGTTGGCACCGCGCAGGGCGTCGAGTTGCCCGGCCAGCTCACCACCGGGCGGCGCGGGCCGCTCCACGGGTCCGCCGCCGAGCACCGAGGCGCCGAGAGCGGCGGCGGCGACCACCGTCCCCAGAGTCAGGAGGCCCCGCCGGCGAGGATCCACACGTTCCACCGCTCGGTTCCGCCGGTTCAGTCGTTGGCGCAGGCCGAGGCGAAGGCCTTGACGCCGGAGTTGAAGGCACCGCCGTCGGAGCAGGTGGTGATGCTCGTGTTGAGCGATCCTCCCGGGTCGGCGATACCGCTGACGTCGGCGATCCAGGTGTTCTTGTTCGTCCAGCTGACCTGCCGGGTGTTCTCACTCACCGGCGTGCCGCTGGGGCTCAGCGCCAGGGTCGCCTGCCAGCCGTTGGCCTTCACCGTCGCCGTGTTGCTGATCTTGCTGACCCGGTACCTGCTCCCGCCCCTCATGGTCTTCGTCGACGTCTTGAAGGAGCACTTGTCGGCGTAGGCGTTGCACTGCCACGCACTGACCTCGACCCTGGCCCCCGTGCCGGGCAGCGGTGTCGACCCCGCGTCCGAGATGGCCACGGTCGGCACAGCCGGCCCCACCACCAGAACCCCGACGAGCCCCGCCGTCAGCAGCACCCTCTTCATCCGCCGCCCCTCCCCGCGTTCATGGCGCACACATGCAGACATGTCGCCCCAACCAGGCGACGAACTGTATATGTTGCGCAAATCCCAAGGAGTGACCGAAAAGCGACGCATCAATGTCCGGCTCGTCCCAGAAGAAACCATCAAGCGGAAGAGTTCTCGCTCCGGACGGGCCCCTGGCGGCCTCATTCGGACGTATGAATGGCCAAATTTAGCCACCAGGCAGTCGGTGTTGTTCACACCTGAGCGTGACGACGGCCGCCAGCGGAAGCGGGAACCTTCGTGTGTCCGTGGTGCGTCCGTGCGCTCAGTGAGGTGCGGATTTCGTATGTGCCGGACATCATGGACGGCGAGGCGTCCGGGGGTGGATCGCCCTCAGAAGGGGGCAGGGGGCCATGGCGCAGGCGTTGGAGAGCGGTGACCCTCGGCAGGTGGGGCCGTACCGGATCGTGGGCCGCCTCGGTGCGGGGGGAATGGGGCGGGTCTACCTCGGGCTCTCACCGGGCGGGCGTGCCGTCGCCGTCAAGACCATCCGGCCCGAACTGACCTACGACCCCCAGTTCCGCCAGCGGTTCGCCCGGGAGGCGGAGGCCGCTCGGGCCGTCAGCGGCGCGTTCACCGCCGCGGTCGTGGACGCGGATCCGTACGGCGATCCGCCGTGGCTCGCCACCGTCCATGTCGCCGGCATCTCGCTCGACGACACCATCGCGCGCCACGGGCCGCTCCCCGAGGCCTCGGTGTTCGCGTTGGGCGCCGGCCTGAGCGAGGCGCTCCAGGCCATCCACACCGCGGGGCTCGTCCACCGGGATCTGAAGCCCTCCAACGTGCTGCTGGCCCCCGACGGCCCCAAGGTGATCGACTTCGGGATCGCGATCAGCGCCGGATCGAGTTCACTGACCCGCAGTGGCGCCGTCATCGGCACCCCCGCGTTCATGTCGCCCGAGCAGTTGACGGGCGACCGGGCCGGTCCGGCCGCCGATGTGTTCGCCCTCGGCGGCGTCCTCGTCTTCGCCGCCACCGGCGAGGGTGCCTTCGGGTCCGGTCCGTCGATCGGCGTCGGCTATCGGGTCGTGCATGACGAGCCGAACCTGTCCGCCCTCCCCGCAGGGCTGCGCACGCTTCTCGGCCGCTGTCTCGACAAGGCCCCGGCCCGTCGGCCCACCGTCGCCGAACTGCTCGCCGAGTTCGCCGGGCACATCCTCCCGGAGCCCGAGACGGCGTACGGCACGGACACCGTGACCCTCGCTCTGCACGACGGCGCCTGGCTGCCCGCGTCCGTGGCCTCGTCGGTGCGACGGGCCGGGGAGAGGGAGGACGAGGGCGCGCGTGGGGAGGGTGAGGGCGCGCGTGGGACGGGCATGACACCGGTGCCGGGCCCGACGAAGGTGCAGGAGGCGGCCGGCCGGCCGGGGGCGGCGGACACTCCGGCAACGCCGGTGGAGCTGGGGGCGCCGGGGGCGGCAGAAGCGAGCCCTCGCCTTCCCATAGACCCTCGCCTTCCTGCGGGCCCTCGCCTTCCTGCGGACCCCCGCCTTCCGGTGGACGCCCGCCCCGCTGACCTCCACCTCCCCGTCGACCCCCGCCACCCCGCTGCCGACGCCCCCAACCCCGTAGCGCCGGACGGCCCGCCCACCCCGCCGGACGAGCAGTCCCCACCGCGATCGGCGTCATCGGAAGCCCCCCGGTCGGCGGCCGGCTCGGCGGACCGTGGTGCCGGGGCCCCGACCCGCCGCCGGGTGCTGGCCGTGCTCGCGGGAGCGAGTGGCGTCGCCGCCGTGGGCGTAGGCACGTATCTGCTGGGGCGTGGTGACCAGGACCCCGACGACGGGTCCGGCAACAGCACCCTCAAGGACCCGGAGGGTGTACCGACTCCGGGGCGGTCGAGGTGGAAGCGCGGCACCGGAGGCCCGGTGGCGCCCGCGCTCCTCGCCACGGGCGGGCTGGTGTACGCCGGTAGCAGGGACGGGAGCATGTACGCCCTGGACGCCGAGACCGGCAAGCCGCGTTGGCAGTTCGGCACGGGCAACGGCGTCTACACCTGCCCCGCCGTGGCCGGTGGACTGGCCTACTTCGGCAGCGCGGACTACCACCTCTACGCGGTCGAGGTGAAGACCGGTGAGCAGCGCTGGCAGTTCAGCGCCGGCGGGGAGGTCAACTCCTCGCCCGTGGTCGCCGGGGGAGTGGTCTACGCGGGCAGTGACGACGCGCGGCTGTACGCCGTGGACGCCCGTTCCGGCGAGAGGCAGTGGGCGTACGCCGCCGAGGGCCGGATCCGTTCCTCCCCGGTCGTCGCCTGGAACAAGGTCTACGTGGGCAGCGAGGACTCCCGGCTCCACGCCGTCGACGCGGCGACCGGCGAACGCCGTTGGGCCTTCGAGACCGACGGCGACGTCAAATCCTCACCAGCCGTCGCCGACCGCGTCGTCTACGTGGGCAGCTATGACGGCAACCTGTACGCCGTGAACTGCGACACCGGTGAACTCCTCTGGACCTTCGCCACCCGGGGCGGGATCGGCTCCTCGCCGGCCGTGTCCGGAGGCGTGGTCTACGTCGGCAGCGACGACGGCAACCTGTACGCCGTCGACGCCCGCACCGGGAAGCAGAGGTGGAAGTTCACGATCGGCGCCATCGTCTATTCCTCCCCGGCCGTCCTCGGCGACGCCGTGTACGTCGGCAGCAAGAACGGCAACCTCTACGCCGTACGGACGGACACCGGCAAACCCCTGTGGACGTACCGCACCGGCGCGGACATCCGCTCCTCGCCCACGGCGACCGACGGCACGGTCTACGTCGGCAACGACAGCGGCACGGTCTTCGCGGTCGCGCGCTGAACGGGGGAGTGGAGGGCGGAGGAGTGAAGCCGGGGAGTGGAGGACGGGCGTGATCGAGGCGGAGTTGAAGGCCCGGGTTCGGGCGCCGGAGGCGGTCGCGCGGGCGCTCGACGAGCGGGGTGAGGGCAGGTCCGAGACGTATCAGGACACGTACTACGACCTGCCGGACGGCAGTCTGCGGGCGCGGGACGAGGAGCTGCGGCTGCGGTTCCTGGTCGACCACGGCACGGGCGACCGGCGCACGCTGCTGACCTTCAAGGCTGCCGCGGTGGACGAGGCGTCCGGGTCGAAGCCGGAGTACGAGACGCGGGTCGGCGACTCGCAGGTCGCGCACGCCATCCTGGAGCACCTCGGCTACGTACCGGCGATCGTGTTCGAGAAGCGCTGCCGCAGCCACGCGTTCGAGGCGTACGGCCGGCGGATGCTCGCGACGCTCGTACGGGTGCCCGAGTTGGACGGCACGTTCCTGGAGATCGAGACCCTGGTCCAGGAGGAGGCCGAGGTCGCCGCGGCCCTCGACGACATCCGCGCGGTGCTGGACGAGCTGGGCGTCGGCCCCGGGGATCTCACCCGCGAGCTCTACACCGAAGCGGTGGCGGCGGCCCGCCGTGTCCAGGGCCCCGGCGGATGAGCACGCACACCGGGCGCGCGGGAGCGGGGCGGACAAAAACCAGGGGCCGGAATCCTTGTCGGATTCCGGCCCCTGGCCTTCAGTAGCGGGGACAGGATTTGAACCTGCGACCTCTGGGTTATGAGCCCAGCGAGCTACCGAGCTGCTCCACCCCGCGTCGTTGAAACCAGTGTACGCCATCCGCAGGACACCAAGCACACGATTAACCGGCGACCACCATTCACCGACCACCACGGCGACGGCACGGGCGCAGCCAGGAGCGCGACGGCCCCTCGTTCACCCCACCCGCGCGGGAGCCTTCCCGGCTCACTCCAACCGTCGCGGCAACCCCCGCCTCACCCCACCAAATGGCTGTTCGGGGCCTTCGCGCGGTCCTCGTACTCCGGGAGCACCACCACCTCGGCGCCCTCCGCCGACAGCAGCGCGTTGCCCGCGGCCGCGTTCTCGACGAACGTGTCCGGTTCGCGCCAGGCCGTGACGATGCGGCGGACGCCCGCGTCGAGGACGAGCCGGGCGCAGGGCGCGGGCCGGGAGGCGCGGCGGGCGCACGGTTCGAGGCTGCTGTAGACCGTGGCGGAGGCGAGGCGCGGATCGGCGGGGTCGAGCTTGGCGAGGGCGGCCTCCTCGGCGTGGACCACGGGGTCGTCACCCTCGCGGGAGTGGCCGCGGGCCAGTTCCGTACCGTCCGCCGCGACCACGACCGCCCCCACGCTGAACGCGGTCCGCGAGGGCGGGCACGCGGCGGCCAGGGTGCAGGCGAGGTCGAGCCAGTGCCGGTCGGCGGGTGAGGCGGCCGGGCCGGTGCCGGGGACGGTGGGGGCGTAGCGGATGAGGACGACGTCGCCGACCGGCCGGGTCTCCAGCAGCCGCAGCCGGCTCTTCGGCCCTCCGGGATAGGAGCCCGTCCCGAACAGGCGCGGCGCGTCCGCCTCGCCCACGAAGAGCGGTGCGACGGCCAGCTGCACCTCGTCCGCGAGGTCCTGCTGGAGGAGCTGGGTGTGGACCCGGCCGCCGCCCTCCACCATGAGGCGGCGGACACCGCGTACGTCCCCGAGGTGGTCGAGGACGGCCCGCCACTCCAGCTCGGGGCCGACGGAGACCACGGCCACGCCGTTCGCTCCCGTCGGCAGGCCAAGCCCCCGCAGCCGCTCCGCGCCCTTGTCGGTCGTGTACACGACCTTCTCGCCGCCGGTGTGCCAGAACTGGGCCGCGGGGTCGAGTTCGCCGGACGCGCTGACCGTGACCTTCAGCGGGTACTCCGGGAGCCCGGCGGCGACCCGGGCCGCGCGCCGCTCGGGGGAGTTGACCAGCAGCCGGGGGTTGTCGGTGCGCAGGGTGCCGGCGCCGATCAGGATGGCGTCGCTGGCCGCGCGCACCTCGTCGACCCGGTCGAAGTCGGCCGGGCCGGAGAGCAGCAGCCGCTCGGGCCCCGTGTCGTCCAGGAAGCCGTCGAGGGAGACGGCGGCGGACAGCAGGACGTAGGGCTGGGGCATGGACGCGCTCCCTTGGTTCAAGTTTTAAACACTAACTACACTGTACGTATGACGACCCGCTGGCTCACCCCCGACGAACAGCGTGCCTGGCGTGCCTACGTGGCCGCGAGTTCCCTCCTGGAGGACGCGCTCGATCGGCAGCTCCAGCAGGAGGCCGGTCTGCCGCACCTCTACTACTCCGTGCTCTCCGCCCTCTCCGAGGCGCCCGAGCGCCGGATGAGGATGACCGAGCTCGCCGAGCGTCTGAAGATCACACGCAGCCGGCTGACGTACGTCGTGACCAGGCTGGAGAAGGACGGCGTGGTTCGGCGCGAGGAGTGCCAGTGGGACAAGCGCGGCAGTGTCGCCGTGCTGACCGACGAGGGCATGGCCCTGCTGGAGCGCACGGCGCCCGGGCATGTCGAGACGGTTCGCCGGGCCGTCTTCGACCATCTCAGTCCCGAGCAGATCGGCCAGTTCGAGGAGATCTGCGCGGCCATCGCGACGGCGATCCAGGGCGGGGGCCCCCGGACGCCCCCCGGCTCGGACGACCTCCCGTGGCGCCGCCGCGCGTGTTCGTCGACCCAGCAGGACGAGCGGGACCGCGCGTGACGGGAATGTGACGTATCCCCAATCCGGTTGCTTGAAATTTGAAGCACGGGTTAGAGTCGCTGCGAGCGCTGTGCTTCAAAACTGAAGCACAGCGACACCTCGCACCAGGACCGGAGAACCCGCATGCCCGACTTTCCCGCTGCCACCCCGCGTGCCCGCGTCCGGGTACCGCTGCGTTTCCAGGACGGCTACGGCGTCGACGCCGAGATGGTCACCTTCCACGACCTCGTCGACGGCCGGGAGCACCTGGCGGTCGTCCTCGGCGACCCCGCCCCCGGCACGGCCCCGCTGGTGCGACTGCACTCCGAGTGCCTGACCGGCGACGTGTTCGGCTCGGCCCGCTGCGACTGCGGCCCGCAGCTGCGCGAGGCGGTGGAGCGGATCGCCGACCGGGGTGGCGTCCTCCTCTACCTCCGCCAGGAGGGCCGGGGCATCGGCCTCTACAACAAGCTCGACGCGTACGCCCTCCAGGACCAGGGCCTCGACACCTACGAGGCGAACGCGGCGCTCGGCCTGCCGGAGGACGCCCGGGACTACACGGCGGCGGCCCAGATGCTGGGCGCCCTCGGCATCGACGAGCTCGACCTGCTCTCCAACAACCCCGACAAGGCCCAGCAGCTGCGCGACCTCGGTGTGCGCGTCCGCGACCGCGTCCCCACGGGCGTCTTCACCACCGCCCACAACGTCCGCTACCTCCGCGCCAAGGTCCTCCAGACCCAGCACACCCTCCCCCTGCACGAGCTGACGGGGGCGACGGGACTGACGGGTCTCTCGGCGGGCTGAACCCCCACCTGAACCCCGCCTGAACCCCCAGCCGCACCTCCTCCGTCATTCGGTTCCCTAGCCCACTCGGCCCCGCCGACTAGCCCCGCCGCCCACCCCCGGAAACCCTGTATCCGTGGGGCAGCGAGAGGGCGCGGAGGTCATGCGGGAGCCGGGTGGGCGGCGGTTCTCGTACGCCCGTACGCTCGCCCGCCTCCTTCCCGTGCTGCTGATCGCCGTCGGCCTCTTCTACGACCACTTCACCCCGCGCGAGTTCACCGCGGTCCCCTTCTTCACCGCCGCGCCCTTGGTGACGGCCCCGCTCTTCACCCTGTTCGGCACGGTGGTCGTCGGCGTCGGGTCGGTGGCCGGCATCACCGCCGTACGCCTCCACTACGACGACGCGGGCCAGGTGGACGCGCTCACCGAGATCGCCACGGTGGCCACCGTCGCCGTGCTGGCCGTCCTCATCAACCGCCTCGTCCGCCGCAGCGACGCCCGGCTCGCCACCGCGCGGGAGATCGCCGAGGCGGCGCAGCGGGCCGTGCTGCCCGTGCCGCAGGAGCGGATCGGCGGGCTGGAGATCGCCGCGCGGTACGAGGCCGCGCAGGCCGGGGCGTCGATCGGCGGCGATCTGTACGCGGTGCAGGACTCGCCCCACGGCGTACGGCTGATCGTGGGCGACGTGCGCGGCAAGGGGCTCGGGGCGGTGTCGGCGGTGGCGGTGCTGATCGGGGCGTTCCGGGAGGCGGCCGAACAGGAGGCGACACTCGAAGCGGTGGCGCAGCGGCTGGAACGGGCGCTGGCCAGGGAGGGAACGCGGCGGGAGGCCGCGCGCCGGGACGCGGCGGTGGAGTACGAGGGGTTCGTGACGGCCGTGCTCGCGGAGTTCCCGCACGGCGCGGGCCGCGCCCGGATCGTCAACCGGGGCCACCCCTCGCCCCTGCTGCTGCACGCCGACGGCACGCTGTGCACCCTGGACGCCCAGCGGCCCGCGCTGCCGCTCGGCATGGACGACCTGGGCACCTGGCCCGACCGCGCGGAGGAGACCGGGTTCCCGGCCGGAGCCACGCTGCTCTTCTACACCGACGGCCTCTCCGAGGCGCGGGACGCGCACGGCGTCTTCTACGACCCGGCCGCGCGCCTCTCCGGCCGTACCTTCACCGCCCCGCGCGCCCTGCTGACGACCCTCGCGGAGGAGGTGCGCCGGCACACGGGCGACCGCACCACGGACGACATGGCACTCCTGGCCGTCCGCCGCCCCTGAGACGCCGGTGTCATCGCGGGCAGACGGCCGATGTCACCGAGCGTGTTCGTCCCACCGTCCTCTGTATAGGAACTGACGTCGCATCAGCCCGACTGTTACTCACCAGTCAAGGTCAACTCGCCCGTTTTCACCCCCTCATGACCCGTAAAGTCCAGCGCGAAAGCCGGAACGATCATTCGGAACAGCTTGGAATGGAGTACTCGCGTCTATTAACGTTCGATAACGCAGCGCGGTCGTCCCAGCCGTCACAAGAGACGGCTCCGTGCTCACGCGTCGAATCCCGCAAGGGAACCGGGGAACCACCACCCTGGGGTGAATCGCACGGAAACCGCCGTGGCAGTACGCACGACCGGTTTACGCGCGTAGGAGACCTTCCTGCTCCGAACCCGTCAGCTAACCCGGTAGGCGAGAAGGAAGGAAGGAGTACGCCTACGTGGCGTCGAACCGGTCCGCGACCGAAGCCCCGTTCGTGCCGACCCAACGCGACGGCGAGAGCCAGACGTTCGGCTACGGCAGCTACAACAGCGACGACGAGGGCCCCTGGCAGGAGTGGAACCCCAGCGAGGACACCCTGCGCCCCGTTCGCGGTCGGCACCGCGTCGCCAAGAAGAGCGGCGTACTCGCCCGTAACGGACTTGCCCGTAGCTCCACGGTGCTCGGCGTCGGTGTCATAGCCGCCGTCAGCGGTGCCGGGATGGCCAGCGCGCAGTCCGGCAAGGCCCCGGTCTCCATATCCATGCCCGACATGCCGAACGTCGGCTCGGTCTTCGAGGACGAGGCCGACGAGCCGGAGCCCGAGGCCTCCAGGACCCCGCTCAGCAGCGCCGGTCTGACCGCCGCCGAGACCGAACAGGGCACCGCGGACGCCGGCGAGGCGCTGCGCGCCCGCATCATGGCGCAGGCCGAGTCCCAGCAGGACGCCTTCGACAAGGCCGCCGCCGAGGCCGCGCAGACCGCCGCCGCGGACAAGGCCGCCGAGCAGGCCGCCCAGGAGAAGAAGGAAGCCGAGGCCAAGGAGGCCGCCGCCAAGAAGAAGGCGGAGGAGGAGGCCGCGGAGAAGAAGGAAGCCGAACGCCTCGCCGCCCTGGCCAAGCAGTTCGCCCTCCCCACCTCCTCGTACACCCTCACCTCCACCTTCGGTCAGGCCGGCCCGTACTGGTCCTCCGGCTACCACACCGGCCTCGACTTCGCGGCCCCCACCGGCACCCTCATCAAGGCCGTCCACAGCGGCACCATCACGCAGGCCGGCTACGAGGGCTCCTACGGCTACAAGACCGTCCTCACCCTCGATGACGGCACCGAGATCTGGTACGCCCACCAGTCCTCCATCGGCGTCAGCGTCGGCCAGAAGGTCGCCACCGGCGATGTCATCGGCCGCGTCGGCGCCACCGGCAACGTCACGGGCGCCCACCTCCACATGGAGGTCCACCCCGGCGGCTCCAGCAGCGGCATCGACCCGGCGGCCTGGCTCCGCAGCAAGGGCCTGACCCCGTAGCCCGCCGCCACCCGCACTGCACCGCGACGCCGCGTGAGCCCCCGGGCCCACGCGGCGTTCGTCCTGCCTCGGTGTCGATGGGGAATGCGGGCCTCCGGTCCGCTGGTTGACGTCGGACATGACTTCTCTTCGCAGGCTCGGCACGTCCGACATCGAGGTCTTCCCGCTCGCCCTCGGCGGCAACGTCTTCGGCTGGACGGCGGACGAGGCACAGTCCTACGCCGTCCTCGACGCCTACACGGCGGCCGGCGGCAACTTCATCGACACGGCGGACTCGTACTCGTCCTGGGTCGAGGGCAACGAGGGCGGCGAGTCCGAGCGGATCATCGGCAAGTGGGTCAGGTCCCGGGGCAACCGCGACGACGTGGTCATCGCGACCAAGGTGAGCCAGCACCCCGAGTACCAGGGCCTGACGGCGGCCAACATCAAGGCCGCCGCCGACGCGTCCCTGGCCCGCCTCGGTACGGACCACATCGACCTCTACTACACCCACTTCGACAAGCCCGAGGTCCCCGTCGAGGAGATCGTCACCGCCCTCGACGACCTGGTGAAGGCCGGCAAGGTCCGCGCGACAGCCGCCTCCAACATCACCCCGGAACGCCTGCGGGCCTCCCTGGACTTCGCGGCCGCCGAGGGCCTGGCGCGCTACGTGGCGCTCCAGCCCCACTACAACCTGGTCTCCCGGGACACCTACGAGGGCCCGCTCCAGGCCGTCGCCGCCGACTCCGGCCTCTCCGCCGTCCCGTACTTCGCCCTCGCCAAGGGCTTCCTCACGGGCAAGTACCGCCCCGGCACGACGGTCGACAGCCCCCGGGCCGAGGGAGCCGGCGCCTACCTCGACACCCCGGCCGGCCCCCGTGTCCTCGCCGCCCTCGACGACATCGCCGAGTCCCGCGGCGCCGCCCACGCCACCGTCGCCCTCGCCTGGCTGGCAGCCCAGCCGACCGTCGCGGCCCCGATCGCCTCAGCCCGCTCCCTGGACCAACTCCCCGCGCTCCTTGCCGTAGCCGACCTCACCCTCACCCCCGAGGAACTGACCCACCTGACCGAGGCCTCGTCGTAGGCCGTACGAACCCGCACCGGGCGCGGAGCGAGTGAATGCGAAGGGGCCCCACGGACGCTCGCTCGCCCGCCCGCCCCCGCCGACACGCGAAGCGCTAGTACCGATAGGGGTTGTACGCGGGATACGACGCCACCCCATAGCTCACGGGCTGCAAGTAGGCCGCCCCGAACGCCCCAGACCCGTACCCGGACCCGCCCCCGTAGCCGTACTTCGCCCCGACCTCCCGCCCCGCATACGCCATGGCCGGCCGAGCCAACTCCCGCCTACGCCACAGCTCGAACAGCAACTCCCGCTCCCGCAGCGCGAAGTCACTCCCCGCCCGCCCCCGCAACCCCCGATACCGATGGAAGGCCAGCTTCGTCGCGTACACCTCGTACTCCGCGATCGAACGGGCCCCCGCCTTCCCGAAGTGGTGCGCCGCGTACTCCCGCGCCACCCGCCGACCCCGCATCGACCCCAGGACATACGGCTCGACCGGCGTGAGCCACCCCGCCGCCGCGTACGCCGGCAACCCCTCCCGCACGGTCCGCAACTCCCGCTGCCGAGCCCAGATCACCCACCACGTCAGCAATCCGAACGCCGGCACCATGAACGCCGCGTACACCGCGAAGAACCCGTACTCCCCGAACGTCGCCGACCCGTTCCAGACCGAGTGCATCCCCATGGCGAGCAGTAACCCACCCACGGGCACCAGCACCCGCCGCCCGCGCTGCCACTCCGCGGAGAACGCCGCCACCCCGAACCCGATCCCCGTCAACACGGTGAACAGGGGATGCGCGAACGGCGACATGATCACCCGGACGAAGAACGTGGCCGCGGTGACCGACGCGAGGCCGCTCCCCCCGCTGAGCTGGTCCGTCCCGAAGGCGGTCCCCAGGTACAGGATGTTCTCGGTGAAGGCGAAGCCCGTCGCGGTGAAGCCCGCGATCACCACCCCGTCCACGACCCCGGTGAAGTCCCGTCTCCTGAACAGGAACACGAGTAGGACGGCGGCGGCCTTGGCGGTCTCCTCGACCACGGGAGCTATGACGGTGGCACCCAGGGTGTCGGCGTGCGAGGGATCGGCCGTGGCCGTCGCTATCCACCGCGTCGCGAAGCTGTTCGCCACGATGGCTATCAGCGCCGCCGCACACGCCCCCCAGGCGAACGCGAACACCTGGTTCCGCCAGGGCCCGGGCTCCACCCGGTCCAGCCACCGGAACGCCGCCATGAGCAGCGGCACGGGCAGCACCGCGAGCCCCAGCCCGACGAGAAAGCCCTCCGTGCCGGTCTGTTCCCGGACGAGCGCGAGGATGACGAGCCCGGAGACCGCGAGCAGCCCTATCAGCGCCCCGTATCTGACGCCCTTCCGCTGCCACCAGCGCGTGGGCCTGAACACATACCCACCGGTGGGGCCGCTGGGGTGCGTCGGGTAGGGGGAACTGGTGGCCATTGCATTGACCCTAACGAGGGACGGGCGCCGCCCGCGACGGCGCGTGGTACGCCCCGCCGGGCGGTGAAGGCAAGTCGTCAGGCGCCTGTGGGGGGCAGTTCGGACTGCGGCTTCTGCTTCTGCTCCTGCTTCCGCTTCGGGTTCCGCTCCTGCTCACGCTGCTGTACGCGGCGGAAGAGCAGATCGTTCACCACATGACCCTTGTCCAGTCCCTGCCCCTCGAAACGGGTCAGCGGCCGGAAGACGGGACGTGGCGAGAACCCGCCGTCGGCCCGGGTGTTCTCGAAGTCGGGGTGCGCGGTGAGCACGTCCAGCATCTGCTCTGCGTACGGCTCCCAGTCCGTCGCGCAGTGCACGATGGCCCCCGGCCTGAGCCGGGACGCGACGAGGCTGAGGAATTCCGGTTGGATGAGCCGCCGCTTGTGGTGCCGCTTCTTGGGCCAGGGGTCGGGGAAGTAGACGCGCAGCCCGTCCAGGGAGTCGGGCGGGAGCATCTCCCGCAGCAGGATGATCGCGTCGCCGTTGGCGACCCGGACGTTGGACAGACCGCTCTGGTCCGCGAGGTTCAGCAGGTTGCCCTGGCCCGGGGTGTGCACATCCACGGCGAGGACATTGGTCTCGGGGTCGGCGGCGGCCATCTGCGCGGTCGCCTCGCCCATCCCGAAGCCGATCTCCAGCACGACGGGCCGGTCGTTCCCGAACAGCTCGACGAGGTCCAGCGCCCGCCCGTCGATGTCGAGCCCCCACTTGGGCCACAGCCGCTGCAGCGCGTCCGCCTGCCCGGCCGTCACCCGGCTCCGCCGCGGCTGGAAACTCCGGATCCGCCGCTCGAAGTGCGACCCGGCGGGATCCGCCTTGGGCCCATCGGGAAACCGAGGCTCCCCCTTGGGCCGGGTAGGCCGCAGGGAGGCACCGGGGGTGCGGGGTTCGGGAGATTCGACGGAGTCAGCCACAGTGCCCCAATTTTACGACCCTCGACCGAAGCGCCTCCCACGCCCGTGCACCCCGAACGCACTCACGTCCCGGCCAACGCCGTCAGCGCTCGCCTCCCCACCTCACGCCCGATCGGCAGCGAAGCCGTAGCCGCAGGTGAAGGCGCGTTCAGTACGTGAACCGCCCGCGCTCCCTCCCTGATCAGGAAGTCGTCCACCAGCGTCCCGTCCCGGAGTACGGCCTGGGCCCGCACCCCGGCCGCGGCCGGTACGAGATCCCCCTCCGAGACTCCGGGCAACAGCCGCCGCACCGCCCCGGTGAACGCCTTCTTGGACACGGACCGCCGAAGCTCTCCGGCCCCGTACCGCCAGTGCCGCCGCGCTATCCGCCAGGACCCGGGCCACGCCAGCGTCGCCCCCAGCTCCCGGGGTCGTACCGTCCCCCACCCGTACCCCTCGCGGGCCAGCGCGGGTACGGCGTTGGGCCCGATGTGGACGCCCCCGTCGATCCCCCGGGTCAGATGCACCCCGAGAAACGGGAACGCCGGGTCGGGCACCGGATACACGAGTCCACGGACCAGCTCGGGCCGCGCCAGCTCGTAGTACTCCCCCCGGAACGGCACGATCCGCATCCCGGGCTCGTCCCCGGTCATCCGGGCCACCTCGTCGCAGTGCAGCCCGGCGCAGTTCACCAGCACCCGCCCCCGTACGACGTCACCGCCCCGCACCCGCACGGCGACCCCCAGCGACGCCCGCCGGTCGATCCGCTCGACCTCGGCGCCGTACCGGATCTCGGCGCCGGACGCGCGGGCGAGCTGCCGGGCGACGCCCACGAAGTCGCAGATCCCGGTGGTGCCGACATGTATGGCCGCGAGCCCGCGCACCTCCGGCTCGTACTCGGCGATCTGGGTGGCGCCCAGCTCCCGCACCGGAATCCCGTTCTCCCGGCCGCGCTGCACCAGCGCGTGCAGCCGGGGCAGCTCCGACCGCTCCGTGGCGACGATCAGTTTCCCGGTGACGGCGTGGTCGATGCCGTACTCGGCGCAGAACTTCACCATCTCGGCGGCGCCCTTGACCGCGTACCGCGCCTTCAGTGATCCCGGCCGGTAGTAGATCCCGCTGTGGATGACGCCGCTGTTCCGCCCGGTCTGGTGCCGGGCCGGTCCCGGCTCCTTCTCCAGCACGGTGACGCGTGTGCCCGGCGCCGCCCGCGTGATCGCGTACGCCGTCGACAGCCCGACGATCCCGCCGCCGATCACGAGCACATCACAGTCGTAAGCGCCCTGCCTCCGCACGCGCCCCACCTCCCGACTCCGATAGTGCACTGCACCACTGACAATGCCCTCAAACCCGGAAGCCGCCCACATGGCGCTGGTCACGTTCTCTGACACCGGCCGCCCAAAGCCGCGCCCTGTCAGGGGCGCGGGGAACTGCGCGCTCAACCCCCACGCACCCGCACCCGCCGAAGACACACAAACCCGGCAGATGATCAGGCGCCCAAAACCCTACGCCGGTGTCATCAACAACGGCCGCGCCCTCTCCCGCAGCTCGATGACCCGCGGCTCGTCCCCGTACGGCTCCAGCCGATGCAGCAGATCCTTCACATACTCGGTGGTGCGCGCCGACGAGATGCGCCCCGCGACCTCCACCGCCCGCACCCCCTGCTCGCACGCCGCGTCGAGATTGCCGGACTCCAGCTCGGCGACCGCCGACACGACGAGCCGCAGCCCGTGCGACCGCACGAACTCCTCCGTCGGCCGCGACAGCGCCTGCTCGGTGAAGCGGCGCACCTGACGCGGCGCCTTGAGGTCGCGGTAGCACTCGGCCGCGTCGGCGGCGAACCGGTCGTAGCCGTAGAACCCGAGCCAGCTCGGGTCGTGGTCGCCGTCCCGGGCCCGCTCCAGCCACCCCTCGGCGGCCTTGAGGGCCGACGCGGCGGCCGCCGCGTCGCCCGCGCGGGCGTGCGCCCGCGCCTCGACGAGCCGGAAGAAGCTCATCGTGCGCGCGGTGGCGAGCCCCCGGTTGCGCTCCAGCGCGGCCTGCGCGAGGTCGACGCCCTCGTCCCCGAAGCCCCGGTAGGTCGCCTGCAGCGACATCGTCGCCAGGACGTACCCGCCCAGCGGCACGTCGGCCGCGGCCCGCGCCAGGCGCAGCGCCTGGATGTAGTACCGCTGCGCCGCCTCCTGTTGACCCGTGTCAAAGGCCATCCAGCCTGCGAGGCGGGTGAGTTCGGCGGAGGCTCCGAAGAGGGCGCGGCCGACCTCGTCGGAGTACGAGCCGAGCAGCAGCGGCGCCGCCTCGACCCGCAGGCACTCCGGCACCATCGACGAACGCCAGTCGCCGCCTCCGTACTTGGAGTCCCAGCGCCTGGCGTCCTCGGCGGCCTCCCGCAGCTTCTGCACATCGCTGTGGCCGACCTTCAGCGGCGACCCGGAGCCCTCGACGGAGCCCGCTTCGCGCGCCACCGAACTGTCGGCCGGGGTTATGAGCCAGCGTGACGCGGGTGTCGCGTACGCGCTCACCGCGAACGACCCGGCGAGGGACTGCCAGATGCCACCGGTGCCCGCGCGCCGGCCGGCGAGGTCGAGGCGGTAGAGCTCCGTCGCCGAGCGCACCGCCTGTCCGACGTCACGGGGGAAGGCGAGGCCCACTTCGGGGGCGGGATCCGCGTCCGCCAGGCCGATCTCGTGGAGCGGCACCGGGCGGCCGAGCTTCTGCCCGATCGCGGCCGCGATGAGATGCGGCGCGGCACCCTGGGGGACCATGCCCTTGGAGACCCACCGCGCCACCGAGGTCTTGTCGTAGCGAAGTGTCAGCCCGCGTTGGGCGCCAAGATCGTTGACGCGACGCGCGAGTCCTGCGTTGCTGATTCCCGCGAGGGCGAGAACGGCGCCGAGTTTTTCGTTCGGCCCGCGTTGCTCCCTGGACATTGCGCCACCCCTCGAACAGACGGCTGCCGCGGCGGCATAGGCACGCGGCATTCGTAAACCCAGCGTAGTTCGCCGCATCCCAAGCGTTAAGGGGCACAAATCCGGATGGCGGGATTGTGGTCCGTACGAAAGTGCGGACGAAGTACGGAGTGTTGTCACGTGCTCCCGCTGTGTGGCCGTGCGCCCGTCCGTGCGCTCTTCTCCGGCCACCGGGGGAGCGGTTCCATGGTCGTGCGTGGGTCGGCCCGCTGTACTGGATCCAGTGGGCTGGGGGACACCGCCGCCTACATCCCCGCGGGCGGCGGACCGGTCCGGGGGGCGAACTCCGCCTCCCGGACTGTGCGTTGACGCTGCGTCGCCATCGGGGGCGGAGGCGAGAGCGGGTGAACTCCGCCCTTCGGGGCCGATTTGGCCGAAAATCGACGGTGGGCGTCGAGGGTGAATACCGCCCCGACCACGTCTCTTGAGGGCGCGTTAGGTGTTTTGGGGGAGCGTACCGGGGGCGCATTCACGTCGTAGACCCGGGGTCCCCCTTTGTCGACCGCCCCTTCTCCGGGGCGACTTGAGGGTGTGACGGGGGAGCGCTCAAGGCTCCCCAGGGGCGCACTTACCGGTGCACAAGCCGAGCCGCACGCCCTCCGGCAGGCCTCCTTCGTGGCAGCATGGGTGCCGTTCGTACGGTGCACCGGTTGTCCACAGCCTGTGGAGGCGTCGATGCGGTGGTTGGTGGGATGGAGCAGTACCGCCGCTGGCGCGCCCGTCTACGGCTCCGCCGGCGCCACCGGACCCGACGGCGAGACGGTGCACCCGGTCGGTTCGCACCTGCTCTGGGGCGACCCCGATCCGCTGTGGGCCGTCGGCGACTGGCGCCCCGACGAGGTGCGGGTCGTGCAGGCCGACGCCCAGACGCGGATCGCCGTCCTCGGTATCTGCGGCGCCTCCGACGAGCAGTTGCGCGTCGGCCTGTTCGCCGCCCGCGGCGGCGCGCTGCGCCATCTCACCGCCTGGCCGGGCAGCTACACCGCCGTCGTCCAGGTCGGCCGCCGGGTGACCGTCTGCGGCGACCTCGCGGGCGCGCGCCCGGTCTTCCACACCCCCTGGGCGGGCGGCACGGCGTACGCGACCGCCGCCCTGCCCCTGGCCGACCTCGTCGAGGCCAACCTCGACTTCGGGCATCTGGCCGCCCTGCTGGCCGCCCCCGATGTGCCGGACGCCCTCCAGGACTCCACTCCGTACGACGGCGTGCGCCGCATTCCTCCGGGGCACGCACTGATCCTGCGCGCCGGGGCGCGGGAGATCGCCGGCTACGAGCCGGTCGCCTCCCTCGCCGTCGCCGCCCCCTCCGCCGACCCGGCCAGCGCGGTGGACGCCGTCCGCGACGCCCTCGTGGAGTCCGTACGGGTCCGCCTCTCGGCCCCCCGGCACGTGCCCGACGTCGATCCAGGCCCGGTGCCCGGCATGGGCCCCGCCGAGCGCCGCGCCGCCCGCGGCATGCCCGTGCCCGGCATAGGAGCCGATGTCTCCGGCGGCCCCGCCTCCGGCACCCTGGCCCTGCTCGCCGCCGGACTGCCCGGCGCCCCCGGCACGGTCCTCGGCCACGGCACGGGCGCCGGCGAGCGCCTCCTCGCCGTCACCTTCAACGACCTGGCCACCTCCGGCCGCGAGACCGAACTGGAACGGGCGGGCACCCTCGCCGCCAACCCCCGCCTCCACCACGTCGTCGTGACCGGCGGCGAGGAGGTCCTCCCGTACGCCGACCTCGACGTCCCCCTCACCGACGAGCCGGGCCCCTCCCTGGTGACGGCCGCGCGCCACCGCGCCCGCCTGGCCTCCGGCAGCGCCGACCACTTCACGGGCTACGGCGCCCGCCAGGTCCTGGACGCCCACCCCGCCCGGCTCGCGGACCTCCTCATGGACCGCAAACGCCGCCACCTGGTCCGCCCGGTCGCCGCCCTCGCCAAGGCCGACGGCTCGGTGCTGGTCCCCGCGCGGGTCTACGGCGCCGCGCGGAAGCTGGCCCGCACCCCGTACCGCTCCGGCGTCGACGTCCTCGCCACCCGTCTGATGCAGCGCCGCTTCGAGGAGCCCGGAGGCGCGGTGGGCGCCTCCCTGGCGGCACTCACCTGGGCCAGACCGGGCCCAGCCGCCCGCTGGCTGACCGGCGAGGCCCTGGCAGAAGTATCGATTCGCCTGGGGGCGACGACCGGCCGTTCCACCGTCGGCCCCGGCCAGCGCCCCGGCGACTTCCGCGCCCGCGCGGCCCTGGCCCGCCACGCGGCCGACCTCAGGGTCCTCGAACAGGCGGCGGAGATCCGCTCCCAACGCCTGCACATGCCCTTCCTCGACAACCAGGTCGTCCGCGCCTGCCGCGCCCTCCCCGAGGCCCTGCGTGTCCGGCCGGGCGCCCGCGCCGCCATACTCCGTACGGTCCTGGAGGGCGCCGGCGTCACCGACCTCCCGCCCGGCTGGGGCGCCCCGTCCCACGCGACGTCCACCGCGGCCGCCCGCACCGGCCTCCGCGCGGCCGCCGACACCCTGATCACCCTCTTCGACACCCCCCTGCTCGCCCAGGCGGGCCTGGTGGAGGCCCGAGTGGTCCGCAAGGCCCTGCGTGCGGCGGCCGAGGGCGAACCCCTCCCGCTCGACGGCCTCGCCGACCTCGTCGCCCTCGAACTCTGGCTCCGCCGCCTCCTCTCCCGCCGAGGCACCTGCTGGACCGGCACCCCGGCCAGACAGCGCGCGGTCCCGGCCGGCATCACCCCCCAGCGGGGCGCCCTGGGCACGGGGGCGACGGCTCGCCGGGCCTGACAGTCGAGGTAGCAGGGGGAGCGGAATCTCGGCATCCGGATGCGTACAACCAACGGGATCCGTCAATGGTCTCCCTCTGGATCGGACAGACGTCCGACCCCCCAGCACCTCACGTGCACGCACGCGCCCCCCGACGCCCGGCGCACCCGAGGTGCCGTAGCTCTCGTGCCTGGAGAACCATGCGTACACGTACGGCCGCCGCCGCCACCCTCGCCACCTCGGCGCTGCTCTCGCTGCTCGTCCCCGCAGCCGCCCACGCGGACACCGCGAAGGGCGACACGGTCTTCACCTCGGTGAACTTCAACCAGAAGACCTTCAACGTGGGCGTCAGCACGGCCCAGACGGTCAGCGTCGCCGCCACGGCCAAGGACGGGTCGGGCATCAACGGCATCAACGGGGCCAAGCTCGTCAGCTCCGACGACCGGATCATCCACGCCCGCAGCGCCGACTGCACCAGACCCTCGTCCACCACCATGAGATGCGTGTTCAAGTTCACCCTGGACGCCGACCGCACCGACTACTACGACCTCAGGAACAGCTCGGCGGGCACCTGGCGCTTCACCGCCGAGGCAGCCGCCAAGGACCAGGACTTCTACGACCTGGAGACGAGCGTCAAGATCCAGGTGAAGCGCCTGGCCAAGCTCGCCACCACCCAGGCCGGCCCCGAGCCCGTCGCCAAGGGCGGCAGACTCACCGTCACCGGCGCCCTGACCCGGGCCGACTGGAACACCAACGCGTACGTCCCGCACGCCGGCCGCTCCGTGGCCCTGCAGTTCAAGCGGTCCGGCACCTCCACGTACTCCACCGTCAAGACGGTCACCACCGACGCGGGCGGCAAGCTCCGCACGACCGTCACCGCCAACGCCTCGGGCACCTGGCGCTGGAAGGCCACCGCGACCTCCACGACGAGCGGAGCGACGGCGTACGGCGACACGGTGACGGCGAAGTAGGCAGGGGAACAGCCCCCGGCGGGTGCGGGAGCCCTCACTCACACTTGAACGACGACTCCGCCCAGTCCGCCAGCACCGCCAGGTCGTGGGGACCCTGCGGCTCGACGACCAGGCGTACCGTCCGCCGCCCGCTGAGGTTCACCTGGACCGGCACCGCCGGATCCCCACCCCGCACCAGCCCGGACTTCCACAGCCGGACCCCGTCGCCGTAGACGGAGAAGTAGACCCGGCCCAGGCCGTGCGTCAGGTCGTCGACGCCGACGAGCGCGTTGTACGAGGCGCACCGGCGGTTGAGGTCGATGGTCACGGAGGAGCGGCCGTGCACGGTCACCCCGTTCGCGTACCGCTTCCCGGCGACCGACATCCCGTACCGCTGCCAGACCCAGCTGCTCTCGCCGAGCCGCATCTCGGGCTCGGTGCCGTCGCCGAGGAGGCCGTACCGCAGCTCGTTCCACTGGTAGACGGCCGGGGGAGGCGGCGGGGGCGGGGGAGTGGGCGCCGGGGGCGGTGTGGGGGACGGCGGCTTCGGCGGGGCGGGAGTCGGCGTGGGGGTGGGCGTGGGCGTGGGGGTCGGCTCCGCGGACGGAGCCGGAGTCGCGGCCCGCGACGGGGCAGGCGACGAGGTCGGGGTCGGTGTCGGCAGGGGCCCGGACGCCGGCACCACCCTCGCGGGCGCGCCCGGCGCGGGCTTCTCCTCCGGCGGCGTCGGGGGATCCGGCTCCGGCGCGGCCTCGGCGGGCTGCGAGGCGGGCGGCTTGGCGGGCGGCTGTGTGGGTTTCACGTCGTCGTTCGCCAGCGCGAGCGCCACGGCCGCGGCGACCATCCCGGCCACACTCACCGCGATCCCGGCCTTCGCCGGCCCGCCGAGCCCCTCCGCGGCGGCCCCGCCGCCCGCTGCTCCGCCACCGGAACCCCCGCTCGCCGCGGCCGCGGCGCCCGCGACCCCGGCCGCACCCGCTCCCGTGCCACCGGCGACGAGCGCGGCCACCTTCGCGTACCCGGCCGCACCGAACCACCCGATGACCGCGACGGGGACGACGGCGGGGATCCCGCTCGCGACTTCCTTGATCTGCCCGGCGGCCAGCCGGCACGCCGCGCACTCCTCCAGATGGGCGCGCAGCCCCCGCTCGGCCCGGGTCCGCAGGCTGCCGCGCGCGTACGCGCCGAGCCGGTCGGCGTAGCGCCCGCACTCCGCCGAGTTCCCGGGGAGCGCGGCGCTCACATGGGCCTGCAGATACGCCTGTTTGAGCCCCTCCCGCGCCCGGCTGGCCAGCACCCGGGTTCCGTTGGCGTCCAGCCCGAAGAGGCCGGCGACCTCGCTCGGCGACTCGTCCTCGACCTCCGTGTGCCAGAGCACGGCCTGCCACCGCTCCGGCAGCGAACGGAACGCCCGCATCGCCATCGACTGCTCGGCCTCGTGCATCGCCCGCACGTCGGCCCCCAGGTCCAGCGTGTCGCTGTCCGACACCTCGGCCCCGCGCGAGGCCTGGGCCGCGAACACCGCGAAGTCGTCGACCAGTTGCTCCCGCTTGGCGGAGCTCGTCCAGGTCGCGGCGACCCGCCGGACCGAGGTCAGCAGATAGGCCCGTACGGCGTGCTCCGGGCCGGAACCCCCGCGGACCGCCTGCAACATCCGGGCGAAGACCTCGGCCATCAGGTCGTCGGCGGTGTGGGCGTCCCGGCAGCAGGTCCGGGCGTACCGGCGCACGGCCTGCGCGTGCCGCCGGTACAGCTCCTCGTACGCCGAGTCGTCCCCCGACCGCATCCACGCGATCAGATCGGCGTCGGAGGGTGCCCGCGGCGGCAGCACACCGGAGTCGGAACGGTCCCGCTGCGCCGGAACGCCGCGCCCCCCTTGCCTCGGCACCTGAGGCTCCGCCTCCGCCCCCTCCGCCGACTTCGACTCGTCCCGCCCGTCAACACCCATCGCGGAAGCCCCCGCCGCCAGCCGACCCAGTCCCGATTACCAGGGCAGCGTGCCATATTGGCTTTTGTTCAGTCCTTAGCACTACGGGCATACCACTCGTCCGAGGGCACCTCCCAGACCTCGGTACGCGGCTTCACTCATATGAGGAACGCGAATATGCCCGTGCCCCGTCAGGGGCGCGGGGAACTGCGCGAGAACCCCCACCGAACCCGCACCCGACAACGCACCCGACAACGCACCCCCGGGGCCGAAGGGGCAGCGCCCCTGGGGACGGGAACGGGTAAGGGCGGCGGGGGCGAAAGAATCCACCCCGCGCCGCCCCTGAGGCGAAACCCCACCTACCCTCAGGCAGGCCGAGACCGCAGCCCCTCCAACAAAATGTCCAGCAACCGCGCCGACGCGGCAGCCTGCTGCGCCGCGTCCGGCAACGAAGGCGCACCCGTGGCGATCACGAGCAACACATCCGCCACGGTCACGTCCTCGCGCAGCTCACCCGCGGCCCGAGCCCGCTCCACCAACTGCCCCACGACCTCGAGCAGGGCCGAGGCCCCGGCATCGTCCGCCGGCCCACCGAGGTCACCGGCGGAGCCACCCGCACCCGAGTCGGCCGACACCAGCCGAAGCTCGGCCGTCGGCTGCATCCGCTGCTGCGGCACCCGCGTCTCGTCGACGACGATCCCGTCGACTCCGTCGGGCCCGTCCTCGGCGACGCCGACCCGCAGCACCTGCGGCGGCAGCAGCCGCCCGGCACCGGAGGCCACCGACGTCCGCAGGAACCGCGACAGCGCCTGCCACGGGTCCTCCTCCTGCCCGAGCGCCACCCTGGCCTGTTCGGTGAGCCGAGACGTCTCCTCCTCGGCTATCCGGCGGACCAGGACATCCTTGCTCGGGAAGCGCCGGTACACCGTGCCGACACCGACCCGCGCGCGGCGGGCCACGTCCTCCATCGGCGCGCCGTACCCCAGCTCGCCGAAGACCTCGCGCGCCGCACGCAGCACGTGCTCGAGGTTGCGCTGTGCGTCCACGCGGAGCGGAGTCGACCGCACTCCGTCACCGCGTCCGTTGCCGCCCGCCGAGCCGATCGCACCGCCGGGTGCGATGGTGGACGCGGACGACCAATGGGACTCCTGAATATGCATACGTGTTCCCCCGGTAATGACGTCTCCCCCCGGAGACTCTCCCCGTCATCGGAAGCCGGAGCGGCGGAACAAGCGTCCAAGGTCCTCGGCGGTCACCGATCACCTTCGTCGGAGACCCGACCCGGCCCCGAGCCGACCGAACCTCTTGAACGCATCCCCCTACACCCCGTCGACACACGAACATAGTTGAGAGGGAGTCAATTCAGAAGGGGCACGTTCCGCACGGAGCGCCCCTCGATCGGAGTACGGGCGGTTTACGTCCGGTTTGCGCCCCCTCCCGCCACCGGTCTCACACCTTCTGACCTGCGCACCTGCCGCACGCGCCGGTAAATCGGCCAACCCCGCGCCCCCACGGCGACCGGTCACACAAATTGCCGGGCCTGTGGACAAACCAACGAGCAAGGTGCGTCATGGGAGGGTGAAGGAACCGATGCGCATCCTTATCGTCGGCGGCGGATACGTCGGGCTGTACACAGCGCTGCGCCTGCAGCGACAGCTGAAACCGGAACTCGGACGTGGCGACGTCGAGATCGTCGTCGTGTCCCCCGACCCCTATATGACGTATCAACCCTTCCTTCCGGAGGCGGCCGCGGGCTCCATCTCGCCCCGCCATGTCGTCGTACCGCTGCGCCGGGTCCTCGACAAGTGCAAGGTCGTCATCGGCGAGGCCACCGCGATCAACCACGCCAAACGCGTCGCGACCCTCACCACCCTCGCCACCGAGGAGGAGGGCTCGGCCGCGGAGCAGCTGACGTACGACGAACTGGTCCTGGCCCCCGGATCGATCTCGCGCACCCTGCCCGTCCCCGGACTCGCGGACCACGGCATCGGCTTCAAGACCGTCGAAGAGGCCATCGGCCTGCGCAACCACGTCATCGAACAGATGGACATCGCCTCCTCCACCCGCGACCCCGCGATCCGCGACGCCGCCCTGACCTTCGTCTTCGTGGGCGGCGGCTACGCCGGCGTGGAGGCGCTCGGCGAGCTGGAGGACATGGCCCGCTACACCGCGCGGTACTACCACAACGTGAAGCCCGAGGACATGAAGTGGATCCTCGTGGAGGCCTCCGACCGCATCCTGCCCGAGGTCGGCGAGGAGATGGGCCGCTACACGGTCACCGAGCTGCGCCGCCGCAACATCGACGTACGCCTCCACACCCGCCTCGAATCGTGCGCCGACCGCGTCGCCGTCCTCAGCGACGGGGCCCGCTTCCCGACCCGTACGGTCGTCTGGACGGCCGGGGTGAAACCGCACCCCGTCCTCGCCGCCACCGACCTGCCCCTGAACGAGCGCGGGCGGCTGAAGTGCACCGCCGAGCTGTCCGTGGAGGGCGTCGCGCACGCCTGGGCCGCCGGTGACGCGGCCGCCGTCCCCGACGTCACCGCCGAAGCCGGCAAGGAGACCGCGCCCAACGCCCAGCACGCCGTCCGCCAGGCCCGCGCCCTCGGCGACAACATCGCCCACTCCCTGCGCGGCGAGCCCCTGGAGACGTACTCCCACAAGTACGTCGGCTCGGTCGCCTCCCTGGGCCTGCACAAGGGCGTCGCCCACGTGTACGGGCGGAAGCTGAAGGGCTACCCGGCCTGGTTCATGCACCGCGTCTACCACCTGAGCAGGGTGCCCACCTTCAACCGCAAGGCCCGCGTCCTCGCCGAATGGACCCTCTCCGGGCTCTTCAAGCGGGAGATCGTCTCGCTCGGTTCACTCGAACATCCCCGTGCGGAGTTCGAACTCGCGGCCGGTGGAAAGCCTCCTGAGAACCCGAAGGGGTCGTCCTGACCGGATCCAGGAACTCCACCGTTCAGGCCGACGTCTGACGGATGTCGGTCCGGTCGGCCAGACTGGTCCGTGACGTGATCCATCATCCCGGGCGGGGCCACCCCCTCGCCCACACGCACCCACGACCAGGCGTCCCCCATCGCCGCACCCGGGGCAACCCCCCGGGCCACCGGCCGGATCCGGAGCCGGCCACAGACGACCACACGAGGCACGAGGCAAGGATTCGGTGAACTTCACGCGCTGGAGCGCCCGGCTCCCCGGTACGCAGCGCCGCGCCGCAGCGCGGACCGAACACACGGTCACCCCGGACCGGCGGGGGGACGGCTCCGTGCCCGCGGCCCGTGCCGAACGGCAGACCGACGACCCCCCTGACGACACCCCGACCGTACCCGCCGTCGACGACCTCCCGACCCGCGAGATCCTCGACCGCATCCCGGCCCTCGTCGCCCTCGTCCACGGCCCCGACCACCGCACGGCCTACGTCAACGACGCCTATGTCGCGGCCTTCGGCGTACGCCCCCTCGGCGAACCCGCCCGCGCGTCCCTGCCCGAGCTGGACGCCCTCGGCCTCCTCCCGCTCCTCGACCAGGTCCTGCGCAGCTCCAGACCCCGCACGGTCAAGTCCCGCAAGGCCCCCAGCGGCCGCAGCTACACGATCACCTGCACCCCCGTCGACGTACCGGGCGGCGCCGGGCGGAGCGAGGGCGGCGTACTGATCTTCGCCGCCGACGTCACCGACCACGCCGAGGCCGGCGAGCGCCTGCGCGCCAGCGAACGCCGCCAGCGCGAGACCGCCGTCACCCTGCAGCGCTCCCTCCTCCCGCAGGAACTGGAACAGCCCGACGACCTGCGCATCGCCGCCGTCTACCACCCGGGCGGCACCGAGACCGCCGTCGGCGGCGACTGGTACGACGTCATCACCCTCGGCGGCGGCCGCACCGCCCTCGTCATCGGCGACGTCATGGGCCGGGGCGTCCGCGCCGCCGCCGTCATGGGCCAGCTCCGTACGGCCGTCCGCGCCTACGCTCGCCTCGACCTGCCTCCGCACGAGGTGCTCCAACTCCTCGACGGCCTCGCGACGGAGATCGACCCCAACCAGATCGCGACCTGCGCCTACGCCGTCCACGACCCCAACGAGGGCCGCCTGGTCTACGCCTCCGCCGGCCACCTCCCCATCCTCGTCCGCGACGAGAGCGGCACGGTCCTGCGTGCCGACGAACCGACCGGCCCGCCGCTAGGCACCGGCGGCTGGACCCACGCCTCCGGCTCCATCCCCCTCGGCCCCGGTTCCACGGCCGTCTTCTACACGGACGGCCTCGTGGAGCGCCGCAACGAGGACCTGGACGAGGGCATCGCCGCCCTGGAGCGCGCCCTGTCCGGCGCCACCGGCACCCCGCAGGTCGTCTGCGACCGGTTGGTCCGCTCCACCGGCGTCACCGCCGACCACGACGACGACGTCGCCGTCCTCGTCCTCCAGCACCCCGCCCGCACCGGCCCCGACAGCGAACTCTTCCGCAACGCGGCCCTCGAACTCCTCGGCGGCGTCGAAGCGGCTCCTCGCGCCCGCGCGTTCGCCTCCGGCGTCCTGACCAGCTGGCGCTTCCCACCGGAACTCCACGACCTGGGCGTCCTGGCCGCCAGCGAACTCGTCGCCAACTCCCTGCAGCACGGCACCCCGCCCATGCGGCTGCGCCTGCGCCGCACCGACCGCCGCCTCATCGTCGAGGTCACCGACGGCGACGACCACCTCCCCCGGCGCCGCCGCGCCGACCCCGTCGACGAGTCCGGCCGAGGCATCGCCATCGTCGCCACCATCGCCTCCAACTGGGGCAGCCGCCGCGCACCGGGCGGCGGCAAGGCGGTGTGGTGCGAGTTCGCCCTGCCGGGGACCGGCTGATTCGCCCTGCCGGGGACCGGCTCAGCGGCCTGGGGCACATTCCGGCCGCCGGCCCTCACACCGACTCCGGCACCGGGAGGTCCGCCCGGCGGGCGGTGTCGACCCCCGCGTGCCAGGCGACACGGGCCGCGTGGAGGCGGGTCTCGACGCCCAGCTTGGTGTAGATGCGACGGAGGTGGTCCTTGACCGTGTCGGGGCTCAGGCTGAGACGGTCGGCGATCTCCCGGTTGGGGAGCCCGTCGCCGACGAGCGCGAGGATCTCCCGTTCGCGCGGCGTGAGGGCGGACACCAGCGCCTCGGCCGAGGCGTCCTCCCGGCCGGGCGGGACAGGTCCGGCGTAGGCGCTCTTCAGGGGCTCCGTCAGGCAGGGGTCCAGCGCGAGACCGCCGTGGGCGACGGCGGTGACCGCCCAGGGCAGGTGCAGGGCGGCGGTGGCACGGCGCAGGATGCCCGTCGCGCCGTGCCGGAGCAGTTGGCGCGTGCCGTGGCCGGTGAGCCGCTCGCAGAGGACGACACCGGCGGGTCCGCCGAGCCGGAGAAGCGTGTGCAAAGCCTCGCTCTCCGCCGCGTGACTGATCACCACGACGTCGGGCCGGGACCAGCGAACGATGTCGGCCAGATGCCCGGAGCGCCCTCGGCGACAAGAGTGAACTGCTGTACTTCCTCCAATACCGTACGAACCGCGATGCGTGCGGAGAGCATGGGAGCCACCAACGCGACACGAACCATCTGTTCCCCCGTCAGGTCAGCTGGTTGGAAACAAAAGACGCGCTGTGGTCAAGAGCGCGTTCTTAAAACCTCAACAACCGTGTGCAGCTTCACACTTGGGGTGGGGCCGGTCAAGCGCTCAGTCCTCGTACGAGGAGGCCGCCCCGGTGTCAACTCCCCGGCCGGGTGGGAGGCGATCAGGACTCCCCCGACCGTGGGGTACAGCGGTGACGGATGGTGCCCCCAGGGTTGTGCAGCGAACGGACCGCACACGATGGGGGAACGACAACGATGAGAATCAAGACAGCGATAGCGGCGACGATGTTCGTGGGGGCGACCCTGTTCACCACCGGGGGCGTGGCCCACGCGTCGCTGAGCGAGTGCAACACGAACAACATGTGCATGTGGGGCAACAACGACTTCCACTGGCTGATCGGCGAACGCGCCCACGGCTCCACCACGTGGACGAACCTGGGCGGGGACCGCAACGACGAGATGGACTCGTGGGCCAACCGCTCGGCCACCCACACCGGCTGTATGACCGAGCACTCCAACGGCTCGGGCGACAAGCAGGACATGCACAGGAACGACACCGACAACAACGTCGCCCCCTGGAACAGCGACGAGATCACGTCATGGCGTACGAGGAACGGGTGCTGAGTTGACGACAGCCGCTGGCGCACCGCTCGTCCGGACGAGCGGAGTGTACAAGGCCTACCACTCCACGGCCGAGACAGTCTGGGCCGCGAGAGACGTGGACTTCACCGCCCGGGCGGGGGAGTTCGTGTGCATCTACGGCGCCAGCGGCTCCGGCAAGTCGACGCTGCTCAACCTGCTCGCCGGCCTGGACCTCGCCGACTCCGGCGAGATCCGGGTCGGCGGTGTGGACGTGAGCACGGCCGACGAGGCCCGGCGCGCGGAGCTCCGGCTGCGCACCGTCGGGGTGGTCTTCCAGGAGCACAACCTGATCGAGGAGTTCAGCGCGGTGGAGAACGTCGCGCTGCCGCTGGAGGCATGCGGCCTCCCGGTCGCCGAAGCCCGTGAGCAGGCGTTGGTCCAGCTGGCCCGCGTCGGTCTGGCGGGTCTGGAGGACCGCCTGCCGTGGCAGATGTCCGGCGGACAGCGCCAGCGGGTCGGCGTCGCGCGGGCCCTCACCGGACAGCGTTCCGTGCTGCTCGCGGACGAGCCGACCGGTGCCCTGGACTCGACGACCACACGCGAACTGTTCGAGCTCTTCCGGGAACTGTGCGACGACGGCGTACTCGCCGTGATCTGCTCGCACGACCCACGCTGCCGCGACTTCGCCGACACGGTCTACGAGGTCGTCGACGGCCGCCTGGAAACGCGCTCGTGACCAGTACGGAGACGACACGGGGGCCCGGCGCCGCATGACCCACGACAGCACGGCCGACGACAGCACGACGGTCGACGCCACGACCGTCGACGCCACGACCGTCGACGCCACGACCGTCGGCGACCCGGCCGACGACAGCCCGGACGGCGCCCGCGAGACCGGCGGCCGGTCGGCTCAGGACCGTACGACGCCCGCCCGTACCGTGCCGCCCGGCACCACGGCGTACGGGCGCATGGCGTTCGCCGACCAGGCCCGGCTGACCGCGCGGCTCGCCCGGCGGCTGGCCCGCTCCCGCGCGCTGGCCCGGTCCGTGGCGATCGTGTTCGTCGCCGGACTGCTGGTGATGGGCATGTTCGTCACCCTGCGGACCCTGTCCCTGTCCGGCGAACAGGTCGCGCAGAACGAACTGGGCCACTTCGGCGCCAAGGTGGGCTACGGCAGCGGGGTCTCCCTCCCGCCGGGCGACGACACCTTCCTCGCCGACCTCCGCTCCCGCATACGTGACGCCGACGCCACGGACGCCGAGATCGTGCTCAGCGCGACCGACGTCCAGCTGAACACCACACCGGCCCGCAACGTGACGGCACTGGAGAGCGACTGGGTCGCACGGCCCTACCCCGAGCGGTACGAGCTGCTGTCCGGCGCGTGGCCGAGCCGCCCCGGCGAGGTGGCCGTCACCGAGCCGGACGACGTACGCACCCCGGTGGGCACGACCCTCACCGTGCTCGGCGATGTACGGCTCAAGGTCGTCGCCACCGTCGACGACCGGGCCGCCGACACCACCAACCTGCTGCTGGGACCGGGCACCTGGGCCGGACTGGACCCCGCCCTCAGCGAGGGATTCCCCGTACTGACCGCCCAGATGGACGTGATGTGGGCGGGGGACAGACAGCAGGAGGTCGTCGACGCCTTCACGGCCGCGGCCCGCACCTGGGCCGAGGGCGGCGACAGCCCCGAGGCCGCCGCGCTCCGCGAGGACGGGCAGAACGCCGTGGCCGCCACCCTGGTCACCAGGGACCAACTGGTGGCCCGCCCGCAGAAGACGTGGATCGAGAAGACCCCCGCCGGCTACACCGTCCCGTCGATCCTGGTGCCCGCGGCCGCCGCCCTGCTGGTGTTCGGCCTCAACGGCCGCCGCTTCCGCCGCACCACCGCCTCCCTGACCTCCGTGGGCGTCTCCCGTACGACGGCGGCGCTGGCCCCCGCGCTGGCCGCACTGGCCTGGTCACTGGCCGCGGCCGCCTGCGGAGCCCTCGCCGGGGTCGCCGTGGGCGTCGGTGCCCGGCTGCTCATCTCCCAGCTGCGCGACAGCCCGGCGGGCCCGCTCGACGACCTCGCCTCACCCGCGCTGCGCCTCCTCGCCGTGGTCCTCGTGACCGGACTGATCGCCGGCGCCGTACTCGCCCGCACCCGGCGCGCCGAACCCGCCCGCCCACACACCGACGACGACGCCGACCCGGCCGCCGACCGTCCGGGCGCCCGGCGCGCCCGTGACGCTCGGCACCTGCTGGCCGTCGCCGCCTGGTGCGCCACGGTCGTCTACGCCACCTGGGTCGACTCGCCCCCGCAGGCCATGATCCTGACCGGCATCCTGATCGCCGCCGTGCTCCTCGTCATCCCCGAGGTGTTCTCCGGGGTGCTCAGACTTCTGCCGGAAGGCGGGCCCCGACGCCGGTTGGTCCGACGGCAGCTCGCCGCCGACCGGTCCCGGGCCTGCGCCGCCCTGGCCGTCCTCACCGTGCTGTTCGGCGCGTCCCTGGGCTACGTCACCCTCCTGGACACCCTGATCCGCACCGCCGAGAAGCAGTCCTACCCCGCGGTGCTGCCCGGCCAGGTCCTGCTGGCCGGGCACGAGAGCGACACCTTCCCGCCCGGCGAGGCCCTGCTCCGCACCGTCGACGCCTCCGGCACCCTCGACGGGCTGCGCCGCACGGAGCCGCGCTATCTGATGGACGACGACCCCGACAATCCCCGTATGGCGAGCCGGGAAGGCGACGACGGCAGCCTGCTCGCCGCCGACACCCCCGCCGACGTCGAACGCCTGATCGGCCGCCGGCTCGACTCGTCCCAGACCACCGTCCTGCGGGACGGCGGCCTGCTCGTCTGGGCACACAACCCCGACGCCCCCACCGGCCCGAACGCACACACCTCTCTCGTCGTCCGCCAGGGCGACAAGGTCCTCGGCAGCACCGCCGAGCTGCCCGAGGCCTCCGTCGAAGTCAGCCCGGCCGAGTGGCGCACCGGCTCCGACGGCATCATGCTCCGCTCCACCGCGAACGCCCTCGACCTGCCGATCCAGGCCCATGGACCGATCATGGTCACCGGCGTCCCCGACACCGAGGCCCGGGCCCTGCAACAGGCCGTCGTCGACGCGGGCATGGACGCCGGAGCCGTCCTGATCCACGTGGAACCCGACGACCCGGTGCCCCCGGCCGCGCTCCTGGCCACCGCCGTGGGGCTGGTGTTCCTGGCCCTCGCCGCCGTCCTGGCCGCGACCCGCAGCCAGACCCGCATCCTGCGCCGCTATCTCGCCCGACTGATCGCGGTGGGCATCCCCCCGCGCTGGGCCCGCCAGGTGCTGCTCTGCCAGCACGGCATCCTCATCGCGGTGAGCACCCTGCTCGGCCTGCTCATCGCCGTGATCCCCACCGTGGTCCTCGCCTCCCAGATCTCCGGATTCGTCCTCAGCGTCCCCTGGTGGCAACTGGGCGTACTCGCCGCGGCGACCTATGCCGCCGCACTGCTCGCCGCCGTCCTCTCCGCCCACAAACTCCGCGTGACCGAAGCCAGAGCCACCTGAGGGGGCGCGCTCCGGCCTCTTCGGGGGCCGGGCGCTCCGACCCCTTGGGGGGCAGGAGCGTCAGGCCCGGGCCGCCACCGGATCCGCGACGGCGGCCCCGCTCCCGGCGACCACACGGCTGCTCGCCAGCGCGGGCTGATCCTGCACGGCCGTGAGCTGCCGCCCGAGCCGCAGCGCCAGCACGCTGATGCCCAACGAGCACAGCAGGAACGCCACGATGTACGGCGCGTGCAGCGAGGCGCCCATCGGTCCACCCACCGCGGGCCCGACCGCGAGGGCGAGCTGCTTCACCAGCGCGAAGGCCGAGTTGTACTGGCCCGCCAGCCCGGTCGGAGCGAGATCCGCGACCAACGGGGCGACGGTCGGCGACAGCATCGCCTCCCCCAGCCCGAACAGCGCGTACGTCGAGACGAACGCGGCCGCGGCCATCTCCCGGCTTCCGTGCCCGAGCCCCGCGAAGCCCGCGACAGCCCAGGCCACGGCCCAGATCAGACCCACGGCCGCGATCACGCGCGACCGCCTGCGCCGCGTCACGAACCGCAGCACGACGAACTGCGCGACCACGATCACCGCGGTGTTGGCCGCCAGCGCCGTCCCCAGCGCCGAGGTCGATATCCCGGCCGCCTCCACCCCGTACGCACTGAGCCCCGACTCGAACTGCCCGTAGCAGGCGAAGAACAGCACGAAGCCCAGCACACACAACTGCACCATGGCCCGGTTGCCGAGCAGCTGCTTCCAGCTCCCCTTGGCCGACGCTCCGGAGGGCCCGCCCTCGACCTTCGGCGCGCGCGGCATCCGTACGGTCGCCATCACACCCACGAGCAGCAGGAACATCGCCGCCTGTATGGAGAACAGCAGGACGAAGGAGCCCGCACGCGTGGCATCGACGAGATGCCCGCCTATCAGCCCGCCGACCCCGAGGCCGAGGTTCTGCAGGAAGAACTGCGTGGCGAAGGCCCGCGACCTGTTCTCCGCACCGGAACAGTCGACGATCATCGTCGCGAGCGCCGGCTGCATCACGGCCTGTCCCGCCCCGAGCACCGCCGCCGACACCAGCACGGCCGTCGCACTGGCGGCCAGCCCGAGGCTCAGCGACCCGACGGCGGCGGTGACCAGGGCGGTGAGCAGCACCGGAAGCGGCCCGCGCCGGACTATGGCCCGCCCCGCGAACGGCAGCACCACGAGCGCGGCCACGGCGAAGACCGCCAGCACGAGCCCCGCCGTCATCGCACCGAGATCCCGCACCTGCGCCACATAGACGTACAGATACGGGACGGTGAAGCCGAGTCCGAACGCGCCGAGCGCGTTGCCCACGTGAATCCGGCGCATCGCTGCGCCCATCCCCCTGGTCACGTTCACCTGCCTAGGTAAGGGAAGTCCCCTGCCAGCCCCGACAAGGCGTTAACAGTGAAGACTTCGAAGCTAAAACTTAGAACCTAAACAGTACACCCCGAAGGACTTCGATGCCAAGCGACGGCGTGCCATACTGCGGCCCATGGGCGACACCCCAGGCACCAACGGCACCGCCGAGCCGACACTCGAAGAGCAGATCGCCGCCTACCAGCGCGAGTTCCAGGACCTCGACCCCCAGGTCGAGAAGATCGTCTCCGCCCTCTCCCGCCTCCACCGCCGTATGAACGTCGCCTATGGCCGCCAGACCTCGGAGCTCGGCATCAGCAACGCCGAGTGGGAGGTCCTGAAGGCTCTCGTCCTCTCCGGCGCCCCGTACCGGATGGGCCCGAGCGAGCTGGCCAAGCGGCTCGGTCTGACGCCGGCCGCCATGACCCACCGCATCGACCGCATGGTCGCGGAGGGCCTGGTGACGAGGGAGCGCGACGAGAACAACCGGGTACGGGTCATCGTCGAGCTCACCCCCGACGGTCGCGAGAAGTGGCTGGCGGCCATGCGCCTCGCCTCGGTCTTCGAGGAGGACCTCCTCCAGGACCTCTCTCCACTGGAGCGCACCGTCCTGGGCGAGGTGCTGACCCGACTCCTGCGCCGCGTCGAGCACGCCCAGCCGGACGCCGGCGGCCGTCTCACCGACCTCGACTGAGGCCGTACGCTTGGGGGGCGGCCGAGGTTTGGTCGCGGGTCACCTGGGGGAGGCTTGACAGTCCACCCCGCGATCCGTAGAGTTCTTCGGGTTGCCACGGAGCCGTAACGGTTCTGCGACAGCACCTCCGCCGCTCATGCGGCACTCAAACCAATCAGCACGATCTCCCAACCGGGGTGAATTCGGTGTGCCCGAATTCAATTCGATTTGGGTTCGGTATGAGTTCGACAGGCCCGATTGGGAACTGCCGGACAGATCCGCTAAGGTTTGGGACGTCGGAACGGCCCAACAGCCGCGAAGACAACTCCCACTGACTGGGAATCAGGCCCGAAAGGATCTGATAGAGTCGGAACCGCCGGAAAGGGAAACGCGGAAGCGGAAACCTGGAAAGCACCGAGGAAATCGGAACCGGAAACGGTCTGATAGAGTCGGAAACGCAAGATAGCAAGACCGAAGGGAAACTGCCCGGAGGAAAGCCCGAGAGGGTGAGTACAAAGGAAGCGTCCGTTCCTTGAGAACTCAACAGCGTGCCAAAAATCAACGCCAGATATGTTGATACCCCGTTTCCGGCCGGTCCTTCGGTTGGGGCGAGGTTCCTTTGAAATAAACACAGCGAGGACGCTGTGAACCATCGGCTTATTCCGCCGGTGGTTCCGCTCTCGTGATGTGTGCACCCGATTACGGGTAAACATTCACGGAGAGTTTGATCCTGGCTCAGGACGAACGCTGGCGGCGTGCTTAACACATGCAAGTCGAACGAT